>CALRMO020000044.1:0-16383 GCA_943369235.1 Sphingomonas paucimobilis | reverse complement strand
GGCGCGCTTCTTGTACCTTTATGCCCTCGCCGCTGCGGGCGGAGCGGTTGCCTATATCCCCTTCCTCACTATGTTGCTGCCCGTTCGCGCGACCGAATTAGCCGGCAACGGCGCTCTCAACATGCTTGCCATCGCGGCGTTTACAGGCGCAATCTCGGCAAGCCTCGCCAATATCGGCTTCGGCTGGGCAAGCGATATATCGGGCGTGCGTCGGCCTTGGATCGTCGCAGGTTTGATCCTGTCGTCGTCACTGATGTTGGCGATGCCGCTCGCAGACAGCCCCGCTGCTCTGATTGCAATGATCCTTATCTGGCAAATCGGGCTCAACATGATGCTTGCCCCGCTTTCGGCCGGGGCCGGCGATACCATTCCGGATTCGCAAAAGGGGATGCTTGGTGGCTTGCTGGCACTCGCTCCGGCATTAGGGGCGCTATCTGGCGCCTTCATCACGATCAACGGGTTCGCGCCATTCGAGAATCGCGAATCACTGGTCGCATTACTCGCTATAATTTTGGTGGCCCCGGTGCTGTTATTCGGGAGACCGACGGCAATGCCAGAGCTAATGGCACGTTCCTCCGAAGCACCATCGACACTTGGCCAAATCGAAAAACGGCGCGCGGCTCTTTGGATGTGGCTCGCACGTTTGCTGGTTCAGATTGCCGAAGCGTCGCTCTTCGCATTTCTATTGCTTTGGTTCCGCAGTCTCGATCCCGACTTCGGGGAAAATGATACGGCAAGCGTTTTTGCAATCGTGCTGTGCGCTGCCGTTTTTCTGGCGCTCGTCGTTGGTCGTTGGTCGGATCGTCAGAACCGCCCAATGACACCGCTCATCTGGGGGTCTGGTATTGCGGCAGTCGGCCTCTTGGTCATGGCCTTCGCGCCAAGCCTGACGTTCGCAGTTGCTGGTTACGTGGTGTTCGGCCTTGCCAGCAGCATTTTCCTTGCGCTCCATACAAGCCAGACGCTTCGCGTGCTACCCCGCCCGGAAAAACGGGGCCGCGACCTGGGAATATTCAACCTTACGAATACGGTGCCGTCGCTAATAATGCCGTGGCTGACATTGGCGCTTGTACCGGCATACGGATTCGACGCGCTTTTCCTGTTGCTGGCCGGCTTGGTAGCGGCAGCAAGTGTGCTGCTGCTTAACATGCCCCGCCTCTTGCGTTAAGCAGGCCTGCGGGCGTAAATGCCGAAGGCGGCGATAACCCCGTAGCACAGCATCGGAAGCAACAGTGCCATTGCCAGGCTTGATGTGGCGTCCGCAATAATTCCGGTCAGCAGAGGAATAACCGCGCCGCCGACAATCGCCACGTTGATGATGCCCGAACCGTCCGCCGCGCGCGAGCCCAGCTTTTCGCACGCCAGCGTAAAGATAGTCGGAAACATGATGGCGTTGGTAAGACCTACCGCAAGCAACGAGTAACCCGAAATATTGCCGTTGGTCTGGGTCGAAATGATCAGCAATGTAATTGCCGCGACCGATACGAAGGCAAGCACCTTGCCCGGGCTCAAGACGCGCAGCACAGCTGAACCGATAAAACGGCCCACCATTGCGCCACCCCAATACAGCCCGATAAGCTTGCCCGCCACTTGCTCCTGAAGGCCCATGACATGGTCCTGCATCAAATAATTGACGATAAGCGAGCCAATCGCCACCTCTGCGCCGACATAGAGAAAGATGCACAACGCGCCGAAGCCGAAGCGCGGACGCTGAAGCAAATCAAGGCCCGCAAGGCCCTCGCTGGCTTCATGCTTTTCGCCTTTCAGCGCGTTACGGAACATCCATACGACACCGGCAACGATTGCCAGCGCCACTGCAACGCCAAGATAGCCGTGTACAATTGCCTGGCTTTCGGCGGTCCGATATGCGTCGAGCTCCACCCCGGAAAGCTGATCGGCAGTCACAGTTGCCAGACCGCCAAGGATAAGAATCGCACCAAAATACGGAAATACGGTTGTGCCCAGCGAATTGAATGCCTGGGCAAAGGTCAGGCGGCTGTGCGCCGTCTCGGGTTTACCCAAAAGCGAGATCAGTGGGTTGGAAACAACCTGAACAATAACGACACCACTTGCGAGAATGAAATAGGCGAATAGGAATACGCCATAAGTGGCGGTCTGGCTTGCCGGAATAAACAGCAGACACCCTGCCATCATGGTCAGCAACCCGGCGACGGCCCCCCGCATATAACCGATTTTCTTGACCAGACGTGCGCCAGGAATCCCAATGACTGCGTAAGCCGCAAAGAAGCAAAACTGCACGAGCATCGCCTGTGTATAGTTCAGCGTGAACAGCTCTTTCAGCTTGGGAATGATGACATCGTTAAGACTGGTGATGCCGCCGAAAATGAAGAACAGTCCCATGACGAACAGTTGGAGTTGCGGCGCGTCGATATGCGAGTCCCCAGACTCGGGCGACGCAGACGCGCCAGGTGCCAATGCCATTATCTCTCTCCCTCCAGATTACTGCGCTTTGCCGGGACAACGTGCGCGTTCCTTTATAGCTTCGATATGAACGTTACGGATAGTGGCAACAAGGCCTTTCGGTGCTTGCATACGTATGGGCGACCCAACCGCATCGAATTTCGCGCCAGCATCGGCAAAACAGCGGAGGGCAATTGGGGTTCGGACCGCTTGACCGGCACGCAAGTCCCGTATCGCCTGACTAAAGGCTAACGTTGCCCCGCCAAAAGAAAGCGTCACCGGGCCGGTCGGCGCTTGATCGATTCGCCAGTCGAGGATTAGCGACCAATTCTCCTCCGCCTGCTCGGTCAAATCAACGACAGGGCCGTTGACCACAAATGCGCCATCGGCGTTCCACGTAAATTGCCGCGCGTCCTCTTGCGCGCCTTTGTCGACGGCGCGCGAACTGATTGCCCCATCCATTTGCAGGTTCCATGGGGCCGGAGCCTTACCGCGCACGAAATAATGGGTAGCTTTTGTAAAACTCGACAGGTCGACCCGTGCGACGGCAGCTGAAAAATCAAGCGCAAACATGTCGTTACAACCGCACCGACTATCCGGGGAACCGGACCAACGAAGCGTCGTTATCCCGACATCAGACGACAGGAATCCATGATGCCCAAAGGTGACAAAAGCTCATATACCGACAAGCAGGAACGCAAGGCCGATCATATTGCCGAAGGCTACAAGGACCGCGGCGTTGCCGACAAAGAGGCCGAGCGCCGCGCATGGGCGACGGTTAACAAAGAATCCGGGGGCGGTAATAAATCCGGGTCGGGTCGGGGCAAGCCTGACAATCACAGCGCCTCGTCGCGCGGTGGCCGGGCCAACAAATCAGGCTCTTCCGAGCAGCGATCGGCGGCCGCCCGCAAGGGATGGGAGACGCGGCGGCGCAATGCAAAAAGCTGAAACGGATATCGAGGGCGCGGATCTAACGGCCAAGGCCGACGCTTTGCTAAAACGATGTTGCGACCGGGAAATTACTATAGCGACCGCCGAGAGCTGCACCGGTGGGCTGATTGCTGCTCTTCTCACGGACATCGAGGGCGTCAGCCATGCCTTCGACCGGGCGTTTATAGTCTATACCGAGACTGCAAAAACCGAGATGCTCGGCGTTCCGCCGAACTAATCGAGAGCCAGACCGCCGTCAGCCGTGAGGTTGCAATCGCCATGGCGCGTGGCGCTATCGATCGGTCCGGCGCAGGAATAGCAATCGCGGTAACGGGATATGCAGGGCCCACCAGCGAAGGCACCGAGGGTCTGGTGCATCTTGCTGCTGCGCGGCGCGGAGGGGCCGTACGCCAGCGATGCCTCGAACTCGGAAGCATCGGTAGGGACAGCATCCGCGACAAGGCGGCCGCAGCAGCAATGGATCTGATGATGGAGACCTTGGACGAGTGACATCACTCGGATGTTAATTTACTTGCGGGGGGAACTGCTTTGTTGAGCCGTCTGTTAATTGGCGGCGACACTCACAGGAGAACGACGATGGCAGACACCAGCAATTCAGAAAAAAATACCGGAGGCTCAGCATGGATCGGCGCCGCAATTGCCGGTCTCGCAGTCGGACTTGCAGCGAACTTCGGCCGCAAGGCAGTGGTCCAAGGCATGACGGCCGCAGCCGGGCAATGGGACGAAGGTCTCAAAGCCGAACACGCCGCCGTTCTGAAAATTTTCGATTCGCTTGAAAAAACGACGACCGAACAAACAGTAAAGCGCAAAGCTATGCTGATCCAAATCAAGCATGCGCTCACCAAACATGCGTTGCAGGAAGAGCATGTGGTGTACCCCGCCCTGCGCGACTTTGGGCTCAAGGAAGAGGCCGATGCGCTCACGCATGACCATGGTTATGTGAAGCAGTATCTGTTCGACCTGATGGAACTCGAAGCCGACAGCAGCGAGTGGCTGGAAAAGGTCCGCGCGTTTCGGGCCGACCTCGAAGAACATATCGAGCAGGAAGAAGATGAACTTTTCCCCAGACTGCGCGACGGCCTTGGCGAAGAAGGCAATGCGCACATTACCACGTTGATGAACAAAGCCGGATTTTTCGCGGCCTGATAAAAGCCAGGGCGCGGAGATTTCTCCGCGCCCATTTTGAGCCTAGCCGTGTCCGCTCCGACGGTTACCCTGCCGGCCGTCAACCGCGGAGTTTTCACGGTCGGCAAGCGGGTAATCTTCGGGCGTTACCGTGCTGACATTTTCGCGATCCTCAACTTTTTCTTCGGTGGTGCTCGGCGTCACCTTTTCATTACGATCGGCATCAGGGCGGGCGTCGCCATAAGGGCCGCGCTTTTCTTCACCAATTCTTTTGTCTTCAGCCATCGGGTGATCTCCTTCAAGATTTAGAACGGTTCGCCTGTCGCTCGGTTCCGCCCGGATATCTGCGGAATTCGCATAATCTTCTACGGAACGTAAAATGGAACATTTTACGTCAGCCAAGCTTTTATCTGCAGACAGGAGATGCAGCATGGCCAAGATAAAATACGCTGACGCAATCGCCCTTTTAAAGGCAGATCATCGGACGGTGGAGAAGCTTTTTGATACATTCGAAAAGACGCACAATACTGAGCGTAAGGCGGGTATCGCGGCGCAAATTTGCACCGAGCTGAAAATTCACACGATGATCGAGGAGGAAATCTTCTACCCCGCTTTTCGCGGCAAGATCGACGACGACACGCTTGATGAGGCCTATGTCGAACATGATGGCGCGAAAGTGCTGGTCAATGACATCGAGCAATCCGACGCCGAGGCAGATTTCTTCGATGCAAAGGTCAAAGTCCTGTCCGAGGAAATCAAGCATCACGTCCACGAAGAGGAAGCTCGCTCAACCGGGATGTTCGCGCAATGTCGTGCAACGGGCGTTGACCTTGAGGCGCTGCGCGACCAGATGCTCGCGCGCAAGCAGGAGCTTATGGCCCAGGCAAAGACGAGCGTCTTACCACCGGCCAAGCCGACTGCAGTCAATCTCATCGCGGCCTGAGGATAAGGTCCGGGCAGGAACAAATTTTTGCGCCTTTTGTTGAACTTTGCCCAAACAAAAGGAATGCAAAAATGAAGACACTCCCTATTCTCGGCGCTGCGTTGCTCATGGCATCCTGCAGCGGAGGTGATACTGTTGATCCGACGGATGCCACCAACGACACACAAGTGACGGGCAATGTTCCAGCCGATAGCACGGCCACACCGATGGCTTCGGCGGCGCAAGGTCAGCCGACCGATGCTGCTGGCTATGTGGCAATGGCGGGTGCCAGCGATCTGTGGGAAATCGAATCGTCGAAAGCGCTGCTCGACAAATCGACGAATGCCGATTTGAAAAAGTTTGCGCAGATGATGATCGATAATCATACGGAATCGACGCAGAAGATCAAAACTGCGGCGCAGTCAGCCAACATTACCCCTACGCCCCCAAAGCTTGATGCGGATCAGCAGCGGATGCTGGACGAAATCAAGGCCGCAAACGCCAGCGGTATTGATGAAGCCTACACGCGTCACCAGCGCACTGCCCACCAAAAGGCACTCGCGCTTCATCAGAATTACGCCAGCAACGGCGACGATCAGGCCTTGAAGAAGGCGGCTGGCGAAATCGTCCCGGTAGTTCAAAAGCACATAACGGAACTTGGCAAAATCAACACGACGACAAGCTGAGGTGCGTTAGCATATGATATAAAGAAGGGCGCATTCGGCGCCCTTTTTTTTGTCCAATATAGCTTTCGTCTTCGACGGTCAGAAAGCCTGATGCCTTCCGACCGCTCCCCGTCACGCATAAGCGCGGTTATCGTTTTGAACCGCTTCCAGGTCTTGCGCCGGGGCAATACGCTTGCGCCATATCGCCAGGGCCTGCCCGACAACCTGATCCATGTTGTAATATTTGTAAGTCGCGAGGCGGCCGACAAACACGGTGTCTTTCTCATTCTGGGCAAGCATCTCGTAACGCTTGTACAAGCGCTGATTCTCTTCGCGTGGAATCGGGTAATAGGGGTCGCCCTCAGCGGTCGGATATTCGGTCGTGATGCTCGTTACCGGGCCTGTATCGCCGGTAAAATGCTTATACTCAGTGATACGCGTATAGGGTATCGCCTCGTCGGGATAATTGACGGTTGCCACGGGCTGATATTGTTCCTGCTCCACCACCGCGTGGTCGAAGCGGAGAGACCGGTAAGGCAATGCCCCGAAACAATACCCGAAATATTCGTCAATAGGCCCTGTGAACACCAGCTTGTCATGCGAATATGTGTTGCGGATATCGGCATAGTCGACATCAAGTAATACATCGATATTAGGATGATCGAGCATATTTTCGAACATCTTGGTATAACCATCGGCTGGTATAGCCTGGAAGCGGTCGGTGAAATAGCGGTCATCGGTATTCGTCCGCGTTGGCACACGTGCGGTCACCGATTTGTCGAGTTCGCTGGGGTCAAGTCCCCATTGCTTCCTGGTATAGCCACGGAAGAATTTCTCATACAGTTCGCGCCCGATCGCCGAAATCACGACATCCTCGGACGTTTCGACAACATCAACCGGCTCTGCGCGCGATTCGAGCCACGCTTCGGCCTCCGCATCGGTTTCAAGCCCTGCATCGTACAGCGCGTTTATCGTGGTGCGATTGATCGGGATCGGCACCAGCTGTCCATCGACGCTGGCGAGAACGCGATGTTCGTAGTTGCGCCATTTGGTGAAACGCGAGAGATATTCAAACACGTCGGCTGAGTTGGTGTGGAAAAGATGCGGGCCATATTTGTGATATAATTGCCCGACATTGTTTCGCTCATCAAAAGCGTTGCCAGCGATATGCGGACGGCGATCCACGACGAGGACCTTCTGCCCCGATCCGGCCGCTAGCCGCTCGGCCATTACCGAGCCTGCGAAACCGGCACCGACAATAAGCCAGTCGTAATGCTTGGCTTTGGGCTTGGGCCATTTTGCCGATGTCGGCAGCGACTGAACGGCCGCACCCTTCGCAGACTCGGCAATTAGCACAGCCATCGACCGCTGCGTATCGTCCCAGCTCATCGCGGCGAGCATGGCGTCGGCGACTTTTTCGCCCTCGCCCGTTTTTGTGAATATCATTGCGGTTTCGCAAGCGGCAACAAATCCTTCCGCCGAGTCTGCGATGCACACACGAGGGCATTTGCCATAGCCTGCCTCGACATCGACAATCGGCGTGGACACGACGACTTTGCCGCCGGCTAGATATTCCGGGGTTTTCGTGGGGCTGATAAACCGGGTCGATTCATTGATCGCGAACGGCATCAATGCCACGTCCCACCCGGAAAGATAGGCAGGTAGCTCGTCATAAGTTTTGCCGCCCAACCAGTGAATATTCGAAGCACGCGGCAGGTCCGCTTCTTCGATCTTCACGACCGGACCTACCATGACAAAATTCCAGTCGGGCCGAAGCTCTGCCATCGTGCCAATCAGTTCAAGATCGACCCGTTCGTCAATCACGCCATAATAGCCGAGCCGGGGGCCGGGGATGGATATTTGATCCACAGGCTCTTCCACACCGTTTCTCGCTTTCGAGAAATGCTCGATATCGACGCTTGATGGGAAGCAATGAACCGACGCGTGGCGGTCACGCTTGGCCTGATACAGGCTCTGTCCTCCGGTAAAGACCAGATCGGCGCAAGCGAACAATTCGGATTCAGCCTCGACAAGCTTAGGGTCTGCAAATTTGAAGGCGCTCAACTCATCCATGCAGTCATACACAACCGTTTCGGCTTTGATATGCTTCGAGAACGGCAGCATCATCGGGGTATAATACCACCGTGTAATGCTCTGCCGGGTAGACCCCGCCACGAGCGTATCGAGCATCGAGCGCAAGGCAATCTGACGCTGGGCTTCGGTAAATTCTTCGGGCAGATTCGGTGTAGCCACGGTAACGCCGGTCTTGCTGCACTTTTCAAGGTCGAGCAACGGCTGGATGCCATTGGTAAGTTTGGGTTCTTCCCAATAAATAACGTCATGCGTTTTCGCGAAACGCGACATCAAATGTTGTGGCCGTTGAAACACAAAGCCCCAGCGCAAATGGCTGAAACAGATAAGCAAAGCTTTGGTATCACGCGAGTTTGCATTCACGCCGGATAGTATCGTCGTCATGTCGTTTATCTTTCGTTCAGATAACGAAGTAACAACGATACGGGGTGATAGTTCCCTTAATCTGCGGCGAACCGAGCGTTATGGCGTAGCTTACAGTTCGGAGCAGCTGACCCCATCCTTGGAAAAATTGAGCCGTGTCGTCAGCAATGCCCGAAACGTATTATATCCGCCGGTATTGGGATGAAACGCGTGAAAGAAAAGCTGGGGCTTACCGTCAAGGCCGGGAGCGACCGAAGCATGTCCCGGTGCCCACCAGTTCGGCCGGGATTTGAGCAAAGGCTGCGGCTGTTTGACATAAGGTCCGAGCGGGTGGTCGGCGACTGCCACACCAATGCCATAAGCCGGGGTGCCAAAATCGTTTCCGGCATAAAATAGCCAATAGCGACCGTTCTGGAACGTTACCCAGGGACCCTCGATCAAATGACCTTCCCAATCGAGGTCGTTGACGAGGACTACTGTGTCGTCCCCGACCAATTCGCCGGTTTCGGACAGCGACTGCGCGTAAATGGGCGTGCTCATCGCCTCGTAGATCATTGCGGCATCGGGATCATCGGCCAATATCGCCTTCACATGTTTCCAATTATCAAGTACCGCCTCGATTAGCGGCTGCATGAAAAAGAAGCGCTCCATGGGCCGCCTCGTTTGCGCAAAGGGCAATAAGGCAGCCGCCACCGCCGCCGTCTTGCGATCGGCGGGGGCGGAGAAAAGCTGATCGATTAGTTCGGGACGATTGCCCAGCAAGCCGGCAAGCGGACGCGGCCAAACGCCGTTAGTGTCGCGTTTCCAGAAAAGGTAGCGGTCGCCATTCTCGTCGATAAAGATATGACTGTCGATAACACCGCCGCTCAGTACCGGCTGCGTGCCGTCGTCAGGCAGCCCCGTGGTGTTATACGAAAAGCCGGCCAGCAACGGCTGACCGCGGTCCCGCCAGGGCCCGGTGGGGTGGTCGCTTTTCGCCATACCGATCGCGAGCGCGTTATTATGCTGGCGCGCGGTATAGACCAGCCAATATTCGTCACCCACCTTTGCCATTTCGGGTGCCCAGAAATCACCGATGGTAGGTCCATATGCTGTCCAGGACGGGGCTTCACCCTCTGCAAAAACGAAGCCTTTGTGAGTCCACGTCTCAAGGTCGGGGCTGAACAAAATCGGAAAGGCATCTAGCGCGTCGTTGGACGTCGCCACCAGATAATAGCCTTCGTCGGTCTTCAGCACCGCCGGGTCGCCGTAGCCAGCCCGCGATTTCGGAGTCAGATATTCGGTAATTAGCGGACGCCATTCGGGTCCCCCGGCGGCATCGCCTTCAGGCCCCTTTAATGCATGCGGTTCGCGCGTACCTACATCCTTCGCGAGCGCGCAAAAGAATGCCTGATAGTCCGAGTGATTGTGCCCATCAATGGTGTAATGCAGCGGGCTGCCATCGATCGTGATCGTCAGCCGGACGCCATTACCTTCGGCCTCAGCACTGACCGCATATATCTGATTCGATTCCATCGCGCGGCAATAACGACTCGCAGAATCGAATTAAAGAGTTTAAATCAGATTTATATGATAATTTTGGCGTTTTTGGAGTTATCGTGAATCAGCAAACAGATTACGAGCCTAGCGAAATCATGGCCGGCATTTACGGCGATGGCATCATCTCGCTCACTGACGCTTATGATTTGTCATTAATAGACCGGATTCGCGTCAGTATCGAGAAACTATACGCCGAAGCAAGCCGAATGCAAGGCGGCGTGTTGCCGCGTGGACCCGCGCGCTGGTATGTGGAAACCGCGCCTGAGCAGATTGACGGGTTTGTCGAAATTGTTTCGCATCCGTGGTTTCATGCGGTCTGCAACAATATCCTAGGTCCGGAGTGGAAAATTGTCGAAACGGGCTTCGATATTCCCTTCCCCGGTGCCGCGCTTCAGCCCTGGCACCGCGATTTCGCAACGCCCGATGAGACAATCTACGGACGGCGGATCAACTCGCTGGCGTTCAACCTGACAGCCGTCGATACCACGGCCGACATGGGACCGTTCGAGATCGCGCCCGGGACTCAGTGGGACCGCATCGACGAATGTCCGCGCGGCATGTTCCCCGACCCCGCTCGCTGGCCAAGATACGAAGAGCGCAAGGTCGCCAAATTATCGCAACGCGGGACGATCTCTGCGCGCTCGGCGCTGACGATCCATCGGGGCACCGCGAACGTCTCCGATAAGGCAAGACCTGTACTCGTCATCGGCGTCGATGGGCCAAGCGCAACCAATGCCGCCCATCACGACCTTCAAATGACCCGGTCGTTTGTCGAATCTCTTACCGATCAGCTTGCCGGAAGGTTCGATGGCCGGACTGTGGATCGCATTTCTGCGGTCGTGCAAAACCATGTTATTGAAGGATTGATCGAAAGCGCTCCAGGCGGATATTGACGAAAGGGAGCGCATCGGTAATACATCATATAAATAAGATAAAAATTGAGGAGCGGATTTGGCCAGCCTTTCACTGATCGACGTGCACAAAAGCTACGGCAGCGTGTCCGTACTCGACGGCGTGTCGCTCGAGATGGAGCCGAAGGAATTTGTCGCTTTTCTGGGTCCATCCGGCAGCGGAAAATCCACCTTGCTGCGGATCATAGCCGGACTCGAAACGCTAGATAGCGGCGAGGTCTGGCTCGATGGCACCCGTATCGATCGGCATGCGCCGGGCGACCGCGGCATCGCCCTGGTATTCCAACAATATGCGTTGTATCCGCATATGACTGTTCGCGAAAACATGGCATTTGGCCTGCGTAACGCAAAATGGCCCAAGAATGAAATCGACGAGCGCATCCAGACCGTAGCGGCCACGCTCGAAATCGACCAATTGCTCGATCGCAAGCCCGGCCAACTTTCGGGCGGGCAGCGGCAACGTGTTGCGATCGGGCGCGCGATTGTCAAAGTCCCCAAATTATTCCTATTGGACGAGCCTTTATCGAACCTCGATGCCGCTTTGCGCAACCGGACCCGGGTGGAACTCGCCCAGCTTCGGCAAAGGGTCGAAGCAGCGATCATCATGGTCACCCACGACCAAGCCGAGGCCATGACACTTGCCGATCGTATTGTTGTAATGAACGACCGGCGAATTCAGCAGGTCGGAACCCCGATGGAGATTTACGATCGTCCGGCAAACAGCTTTGTCGCGCGCTTCGTAGGGTCACCAGCAATGACCATGCTTCCAGTGACTTTGGTCCAGGACGCCGGAACCTACGCCATTACCCGCTTGAGCGACGGAACGACAGTTGAAACACGAGTCAGTCGCTCCGAATTGCTCGGCAATGATGGCTTCCAACTTGGCCTCCGCCCCGAGTGCGTTACGATTGCGCCAATGCCCGAAGCCCCGGTGAAGGCAGAGGCCGTACTGGTAGAGCGGTTAGGCGACCGGACGCTGGTTTATGCAAAATTGTCCGACGGCGCCGAGATTATTGCCGTCGATCGCGGCGATAGCGCAATACGCATGGGCGACGCCGTCGGGCTGCAGATCGATGGGCACACCGCGCATCTTTTCGATAGCGACGGGACAGGCTATCACGCCCGGCGGCACGCATGAACAGTCGCGGCCGCTATAGCGGCTTTGCTTTCGCCCTACCCTTTGTGGCGCTTTACACATTCTTGTTGATCGTACCGTTCATCATGGGCGTCTGGATCAGTCTGCATAAGGCCGACCTGTTCGGCGCGCGCGAATGGGCCGGGCTCGACAATTATGTCCGGCTGTTCGGCGATCCGGTATTCTATCAGGCGATGGGCACGACATTCATGCTGGCGCTGATGATCGTGCCTGCGTTGACGGTGATTACGCTTCTGCTGGCGCTCGCGCTCAATCGGGCCACCCGGTCGGCGGCAATATTCAGAGGGTTGTTCTTCTCGTCCTCGGTGTTGTCGGTGACGATCGTGACGCTGATCTGGCGTTTCGTGCTGACCCCCGATGCAGGCCTCATCGCCAAGATACTCGCCGCAATGGGACTGGAGCCCATTCCGTTTCTAAGCCATCCCGACCTGACCGTTCCGGCCATTGCGATCACCACAATCTGGTGGGGCCTCGGGCTGCCGATGATGCTTTTTCTCGCCGGGCTTCAGCAAATTCCGCAGGATATGTATGAAGCCGCCGCGCTCGACCGGGCGGGCCGCTGGACAACATTCTGGCGGATTACCCTGCCCTCGCTTCGCCGCACGACAGTGCTTGTGGTCATGCTTCAAACCGCCGCGCAGTTGCAGATTTTCGGCCAGGCGCAGTTGCTTACCTCCGGCGGACCCAGCGGAAGCTCGCGGCCAATTGTGCTTTATATATATGAAATTGCCTTTGGCCGTTGGGAGCTGGGTTACGCGGTGGCGGCGGCCGAAGTGCTGTTCGTGCTCGTTCTCACGCTGACGCTGGCTCAATATTGGTTCTCGACGCGCAACGAGGACGCTGCGCGATGAACGCCGCGCCAAACCGCAACCGCCTGCCCTGGCCGGCTTTGATAGGCGTTTTGATTGGGGCCGCGATCATGGTCGCGCCGCTGCTGTGGACACTTCTGCTATCGCTGAAGAGCAACACCGAATTAATGCGGGATAGCGCATCGGCCTTGTCTGCGCCTTACACGCTCGACAATTATCGTGACATAGTGTCGGGGTCGGATGTGCCGCGCTGGTTGCTCAACAGCATCATCGTATCGCTTGGCACGACGGCAGGCGTCCTCATCCTGTGTTCGCTTGCCGGCTATGCATTCGCGAGGCTAGAATTTCCCTTCCGCCGCGCGCTGTTCGTCTTTGTCCTGCTCGGACTCGCGCTTCCCGAACAGGCGGTCATCCTTCCGCGGCATCAGCTGTTCGCGACGCTCGGCTGGCATAACAGCTATCCCGGCCTAATTCTTCCCGGCCTCGCGGCGCCGTTCGGCGTGTTCTTCATGACTCAATATTTCAGGGCAATCCCGAAAGATCTTGACGAAGCCGCCATGCTCGACGGCGCGTCGCGGCTTTCTATATTCTGGAAAGTGCTTCTGCCGCTAACCTTCCCGGCGCAGGCGACGTTGGGGGTATTCACGTTTCTTGGCTCGTGGAACGATTATTGGTGGCCGCTTATTTCGGCCACGACGAGTGATAAATACACGCTCACCGTCGGGCTGGCTTCATCGCAAATGAACTACGCACAAACCAGCGGGCTTGGCTTCCTGATGGCGCAAGCGGTATTCGCGTCGATCCCAATCCTCATCGTGTATATCATCTTCCAAAAGCAGATTGTCGGCGCGATGGCGGGGGCGGCAACGCGATGATCGGTACCCGATTTTTGTTGGCCGCCCTTGCGATGCTGATGCTCGGCAGTTGCGAACGTGCTGACGAACGCCCGACCATCGTTATCCAGCGTTTCTTTGGCGAATGTGGCGCGGTCTATGGCAAAACCATCGACGTTGCCAAAGCCGAAACTGAATGCGGCATATTGACGACGATCCTCAACCGTTTCGTTGCCGAAAATCCTGACATCAACGTCAAGATCAACGTCGTGGCATGGCCAGGCTACCCCCAGCTGGCCGCGCAGATTGCCGCCGGCGATCCGCCCGATCTTGTCACCATGCATCAGTCGGTTATCTCCGACTATCAGGCGCGCGGCTTGCTCTCGCCGATGGACGGGTTGCTGGCCGACGCGAAAATCGACACCGGCGCACTCACCCCCGCGGGCCAGCGCGGCGCCATCAAGGCGGGCAAATATTATGCGTTGCCCTGGGATACGATCGGCCGGTTGTGGCACATCAACACGTCGCTGATGACGAAGGCCGGTCTGATGAAAGACGGCAAACCCATTTTGCCAAACAGCCCCGCCGAATTGCTCGCGCACGCGCGTCAGTTCAAGGCGGCGACGGGCAAGCCCTATCTCATCCAGGCACAGGTCAGCGCGCCCGATTATCTCGTCGCCAACCTGTATACGTATCTGCTCGCCCAGGACGCCGTCATTTTTCCTGACAGCCGCCACATCCGGCTGAATACGGCCCAGGCGCGGGCAATCGTCGATCTTTACCGGACGCTGAATGCGGAAAGGCTGACCACGACATCGCAGGATTTTCCTGGTGCGACCGCCAGCTTCGTCAACGGCGACGGCGGCATTTTTCCGACCGGCACGTGGATGATCGGACCCTATGACGAAGCGGCGAAGGCAAAAGGCTCGCGGCTCGGCGGCTATGCCGTGGTTCCGTTCCCGAAACTATGGGGTAAGAGCGCGGCATTTGTCGATGGCCATGCCTGGGTGGTACCTGCCGATAATCGCGGCGCCGCCGAACGCGCCGCAATCGCGCGCTTTCTGGGTTTTATTGCGCAATATAATAAGGACTGGGTACGCACCGGGCATCTTCCTGCCTTTCGTGCAGTGCTGACGTCGCCGTCATTTATTGCGCAGCCGCACCGCAAGGACATTGCGGCCATGGCCGCCACCGGACAGCAGTTGCCCGATTTTGTTCAACGTCAGTCGGCAATTCAGGGTTTGATCGGCGAGGAGTTGGAAGCAGCGGTGACGGGCATCAAACCAGTCGATGTTGCACTTGCTGACGCCGAGCGGCGCGTGGACGAATTGCTGGCACAAATCCAGTAAGCTTCACCCGCCGAACGGTAACTCGGTCACGCCACCAACATCCGGACGAAATGAAAACAGCCCGCCCGCATTTGGCTGGCCTGCCAATTCAGCGCCCGACAAATCACGCGATGCCGAGCTTATAAAAATCCGGTCCCAGTCTGCGCCGCCAAAAGCGACGCTGGTCGGTTTTTGCACCGGCACCGGAACTTCAAGCAACAGCGCTCCCTCCGGTGAAAAACGCCGGATGCACCAGCCATCCCAAAAGGCAATCCACAGGCAGTCCTCGGCATCGACCGTCATTCCGTCGGGGTAACCGTCCTCGGGCCCGAACTGCAGAAAGACCTCGCGTTCACCGACGCCGCCATGTGCATCGAGCGCGAAACGGTACACAGACTGCAATGCGCTGTCGGTGTGGTACAGCGTCCGGCCATCGACACTGAACGCTGGCCCGTTCGTGACACGATATCCGGTATCGATTGTCGTCCAGCTCAAATCGAGATCGATGCGGTAGAGCGTTCCGGTGTCGGCGGCTTCGTTGTGATCCATCGTCCCTGCCCAGAGGCGCCCGGCACGGTCGATCTTGCCGTCATTGAAGCGGTTACCCGGCAGGCCAGGTTCGGGATTGCCGAGCGGCGCGATGTTGAAATCGGCGTCGATGGCGAGCAGCCCATTATATCCCGCACCGATATATCCCCCTGATGCTCGCGGCATAATCGAGCAGATGTTTTCGCCTACCGGCAAACGGGTGGCGCCATTTGTTTCATTCCAGCGGAACAGGCACGGCTGATTGATGTCGGTCCAAAACACGCTTTGCTCGCGTTCGACCCAGCACGGGCCCTCGCCCAGAATGGCGCGGACATCGGCAAGGCATTGCATATCAGGCGCTTCTTTCGGCCTCGGCGATGAGCGACATGACATCCGCAATCAGCGCCGCCATTGCCGCTTTGGCATCCGACGACCGGCGATCGGCAATCGCGTCGAGCACGGCCTTGTGTTGTGGCAGGCTTGCCGTTCGCCCCTTGAAGCGGTTGGTAAAGCGGATCGAGGTGCGAAGCGCCGTGGTCACGACATCGCGGAACTGGGCATAAAAGGGATTGGCCGAAGCCTGCAGGATAGCGACATGAAAGGCGATATCGGCCTCAAGCGGATCATCCTCGTCGCGTTCGGCTGCTTCCATCCGCGCAAAGCCCGCCTCGATCGCCGCCAAACCTTCCGCCGAATGTGCGCTGGCCGCGAGCGCCGCCGCGGCTGGCTCGATGGCTTCAC
>CALRMO020000043.1:0-16431 GCA_943369235.1 Sphingomonas paucimobilis | reverse complement strand
AATTCGGTAAGACGGGGAACGCGGCCCGGATAAATCCGGCGGTATTCCTCAACCATATCCGTTCGCCCTGAGTAAGCCGAAGCCGAATGGCTGAGGCTGTATCGAAGGGCCCTTCGATATGGGTCTTCACATTCGTTCAGACCCTACTCAGGGCGAACGGTGTGTTTTGCCAGCTTACGCCAGCTTAATCTCAACATTCACACCAGCGGCAAGATCGAGCTTCATCAAAGCATCGACCGTCTGCGGCGTGGGCTGCACAATGTCGAGCAACCTTTTGTATGTCCGAACTTCGAACTGCTCGCGCGACTTTTTGTCGACGTGCGGTCCGCGGTTCACGGTGAACTTTTCGATACGGGTAGGAAGTGGGATTGGGCCCCGGATAAGCGCGCCGGTGCGGCGTGCGGTGTCAGCGATATCGCCAGTAGCCTGATCGAGGACACGATGGTCGAATGCTTTCAGGCGGATGCGAATATTCTGCGTTTCCATGGGTTCACCAATTTCCAAATTCTATCAATATCAAAGAGCCGAAAAACAGCCATTCCGACTTGCGCTTTCGAAGCCGGAACAACTGTTTTGAATTTCTGTAACCGCCCCGCCCGAATCACTGACTCGGGCGGGATGCGCGGCCTATATTACTTCGTTATCGTGCTGACAACCCCTGAACCGACGGTACGGCCACCTTCGCGGATTGCGAAGCGAAGACCCGGGTCCATGGCGATTGGCGCGATCAGCTTGACAGCGATCGTTACGTTGTCGCCTGGCATAACCATTTCAGTGCCTTCTGGAAGGATCACTTCGCCGGTTACGTCCGTCGTGCGGAAGTAGAATTGTGGGCGATAGTTCGCGAAGAATGGCGTGTGACGGCCGCCCTCGTCCTTCGACAGAACGTAGATTTCTGCCGAGAACTCGGTGTGCGGCGTAACCGAGCCTGGCTTGCAGAGAACCTGGCCTCGCTCAACTTCTTCACGGCCAACGCCGCGGACAAGCGCACCGATGTTGTCGCCTGCACGACCTTCGTCGAGCAGCTTGCGGAACATTTCAACGCCGGTAACGGTGGTCTTCTTGGTGTCTTTGATACCGACGATTTCAACTTCCTCGCCAACCTTGACGATTCCGGTTTCAACGCGGCCGGTCACAACAGTACCACGACCCGAGATCGAGAACACGTCTTCGACTGGCATCAGGAATGGCTTGTCAATTGGACGCTCTGGCTGAGGAATGGCTTCGTCAACGGCGGCCATCAAAGCAAGGACCGATTCCTTACCGATGTTGTCGTCGCGGCCTTCGAGAGCTGCAAGCGCCGAACCACGAACGATTGGAATATCGTCACCTGGGAAATCATACTTCGAAAGAAGCTCACGGATTTCCATTTCGACCAGTTCGAGAATTTCTTCGTCGTCGACCTGATCGACCTTGTTCATGTAAACAACCAGTGCAGGAACGCCAACCTGACGTGCCAGCAGGATGTGCTCGCGGGTCTGCGGCATCGGGCCGTCAGCAGCGTTCACAACCAGGATTGCGCCGTCCATCTGGGCAGCACCGGTGATCATGTTCTTCACATAGTCAGCGTGTCCTGGGCAGTCGACGTGCGCATAGTGGCGGTTGGCGGTTTCATATTCGACGTGAGCGGTCGAAATCGTGATGCCGCGCTCACGCTCTTCAGGCGCCTTGTCAATGTTGGCGAAATCAACAGCGGTACCGCCGTAAGTTTCAGCCATAATCTTGGTGATTGCTGCAGTCAGCGTGGTCTTGCCGTGGTCGACGTGACCGATGGTGCCGATATTGCAGTGCGGCTTCGTCCGCTCAAATTTAGCCTTTGCCATTTTTCAAACCTTTATACTTGGAATGTCGGATTATGTTCAGATGGGACGCGCCTGCTGAATCAGGCGCCGCCTTTAGTAGGTCTTTTTGGGTTCTGCAAGCTTTGCCTGCATATCCTGTGCTCGGAGCTGCCGCGCAGCATCAAATCAGCAGCTTTTCCATCCTAAGGTGCGGCACTGCAATGCCATCGACCGGGATCCATTCCAGTGGTGACGAAGCCGTATAACCATGTCGTTCGTAAAGGGGAATGCCGGCGGCCGTACCCATCAGTTCGATTCGCTTGAAACCAGCCGCCCGGGCTGCGCCCTCGCCCAAGTCGAGAATCTGGCTGCCGACCCCCTGCCGCACGAATTCGGGATCGGTATACATTGCGCGGATCTTTGCAGCATCCGTCGCCGGATCGAGTGGTGCCGGATCGCGCGCCACGAGGCTTTTGTCGCCGCCGAATAATGTCCCGCGAAAGCTCCAGCCGCCGCAACCTGCAATCCGTCCCTCGTGTTCCAGTATAAAATAGGTGCGGTCGGCGATGAGCTGGGTGTCCAGACCCATCGTCCGGCTGCTCACTGCGACCTGCTCGGGAGTAAGGAAATCCGACTGGTTCTGCGCTATGGCACGGGCCATTACGACACGAATCGCTGGAATGTCGCTTTCGTCTGCGATCCGGTAAGTGAAAAGGCCAGTCACTGTCGCCACGCTAAAAAAACGGCGGGAGCTTGCTCCCGCCGCTAATGATTTTGGTCCCGATCAATAATCGATGCGCAGGCGGAGATAATAGAACCCGCCGTTCATCCCGAACGGACCGCCCGAGCGAGGGTAGATCTGACCGTCGTTCAACCCGCCTGACAAGGCATAGATCGGATTGACCGGCGACGCCTTAACTCTGTCGGGGAAGACGTTGAACAGGTTGTTGGCACCTACTGTGATTGTGAAATGCTCGGCCAATGTGTAGCTAACATCAAGATCTATAAGCGTTTTCCCGCCGAAAATCTGGCTGGGTGGCGCCGATGTGGCTCCCGCAACTGGCGCAACCAGATTATATTCCAGCGCGTTCGACCATTCGCCATAATAATTGGCGCGAAGGTTCGTGCTGAAATCGCCTATCTGCCAGCTTGCAGAAGCATTCAAACGATGCTGGGGCGCCAGATTCTCGATGTTATACTGTTGCTGCAGGCTAACCAGTGGCGAACCGGTCGTGGTGAGCTTGATATTCTTTGGCTTCAGGTCATTGTAGCTATAGGCCAATGTCAGATTAAGCGGTCCACCCATCAAATCGGTGCGATAGTTGGCTACCGCTTCGATACCCTTCGACGTCACATCAAAGCCGTTGGTGAAGTAATTCACCACCCCGCCCAGTCCCACCGTGGCGAGCGAGGGCAGGGCAGTTATATCGGCCGCAGTTACGGTGTAGTTTTGAGAAATACCGATGCGGTTTTTGATGTCGATTACATAGCCATCGACCGTGAGCGAAAATGCGTTGAACGGTTTAAGCACGATCCCCGCGCCGAAATTTGTCGACCGTTCCGGCTTGAGCGAGCCGGCGCCATAGAATTGTGCAATTTCGCTCGTTGTCGGGTAGGTCCCTGTCTGAACCTGATTGCCGCCGAGGAAGTTTGTAGTGACAACCTGAGTGTTGTTTTGCCCGGGTGAAGGGGCGTGAAAGCCGTTACCGACAGTCGCACGGATCGAAACCGCGTCTGAAAACCGGTAAAGCGCGTTTGCCTTGCCGACAAGGACACTCCCGAAAGTATCATAACGCTCCCAACGGCCGGCAATCCCGACTGTGAGTGCGTCGGTAATGTCGGTTTCCGCACCGGCATAAAAGCCATAGCTCGACTGCGTTGACACTCCGGCAAAGTTCGGACTGACGCCGCCATAGCCGCTCGCCGCTGGCGATTGGGTGGCGGTGATGCCCGCTGGCGCATAAACCCCGGGCGCGGTCTGGTTATACAGTATCTGCGATGCAAATGGACCGGCGGCGTAGGACTGCAGGTCGCCGACCGTTTTTTCGTACCGTTCCTTACGATATTCCGCGCCACCCGACAATGTGATCGGCGAGGCAAAACCGGCTTCCAGCGGATAGGTGAAGTCGGCATTCAGTATTTGTTCGCTCTGGATCAGTTTACCGAATTCAAAGCTGGTTTGGCTTTGCGGACCAAAGGATGCGCTGAGCGAATCGGTCATCGACAGGTCGAGCGAGTTGCGCCCGAATGTCGCCGACAGGTCATAGGTGAAACCGCTATCGGTCTCGCCTTTGAACCCCGCGGTTCCGTACGATTGATCGACCTTGCCGATGAAGCGGGGTGTGAAGCCGCCGGGATAGATCGAGGTGAAACTGAATGTAGTACCATTGTTAAGCGGGAATGCCGCCGACGCCGAATTGACGAAGCCTCCCGCCGGGCAGGTTGCATTGCCCGCTGGGCAAGGTGTCAAAAAGATAGGAGCAAATGACCCGTTTCGTCCGGCATTCCGCGTTGCCGCAGTGCCACTGCCATCGTCGACGGCAAGACCAGCTTGTGTGACCGGCAGGCGATAATTGAAGCTCTGGTTCGTCTTGCTGTGCGAAACGTTACCGGTGATGTAGATCTGGCTTTCATTGCCTACGTCGAGCGACGCGTTCAGAAACAGCTTGTAGCCGTCGGATGGCGAACTACCCCAGATCTGTACTGGAAGGCCTCTTGCCGCATTGGGGATGCTGGCAGCAACCGCCGGATTGCTCGTCGCTAGTGCGATCGCGCTGGCGCGCTGGCCGCCACGACTCGTCTGCCCTTGGTCGAACCATCTGCCGACACGTTGATGAAACCCCGGTCGCCGATTTTGAAACCGGCATTGCCCGAGATGATTTTGCTGGCCCCGTCGCCTTCGTAGGTCTCGCCATAAAGGCCCTGAACCTCGATACCTTCGTCATCGCGAATTTGGTAGTTAAGTACGCCAGCGAGCGCGTCCGCACCATATTGAGCGGTCGCGCCATCACGCAGCACCTGAAGATTTTTGATCGCGATGGCGGGAATATTGCCGATATCGGCACCCTGCGAACCAAACGACAGCGCCGTATCTGCACCGGTATAAACGTTGACGAGTGCCGAGCGGTTGTAACGCTTGCCGTTAATCATCACCAGAATCTGGTCGGCACCAAGTCCACGCAGCGATGGCGCACGGACAAAGGTCGAAGCATCCGAAATCGTGTTTTGCGGAACGAAGAATGACGGCACCAGGTTGCGAACCGTGTCCAGCAGATTGACGGCCGGTGAAGCGGTAAGCTCCTCAGCGCCGATGACATCGACCGGCGATGCCGAATCGGTTGCCGACCGGTCGGTGCGGCGCGAGCCGATCACAACGATAGATTTCTCCTCGTCGGCCGTCGCTGCGGTTGCTGTTTCTTCGCTATCCTGGGCCATTGCGGGCTGCACCGACAATAATGCGGCAGCAGCCGTGCCACACGCTAGCCAGGTCCTTGATAGTGTTTTGAATCGCGACATGATATTCTCCCTGTTGTTTTGGATAACGGCGACATGCGGAATCGCCGCAGGCAGTCGCTTGTTCTCCACTCCGCGATCTGTATTCGTCAGAATTTCAGCGAAGAAAAGCGGGTTTTAAATCGATTGCGAAGTTTGTTGTAACTTTGTGACAAAAACGTCGCAGTTTTAGGAAGGAAATATTGCCGTGCATATAACTCACGACATTGACGCCACTCCGTCTCCCGTTATTGAGTTCGGCACGTTTTTGGCCGTCGATATTCGGGTTGGCAAAGTACTCACTGCCGCCCTTTTGGATGGCGCGCGCAAGCCAGCTTATGTGCTGGCCATCGACTTTGGTGCGAAGATAGGCATTAAAAAAAGCTCGGCGCAGATTACCGAGCATTACACGCCCGAGGAATTGCCGGGGCGGCTCGTGGCCGCCGTCGTCAACTTCCCGCCACGGCAGATCGGCAAAATAATGTCGGAGGTTCTGACGCTCGGCTTTCCCGACGCCAACGGCGCGGTCGTTCTGTTCGCACCCGACCGTGAGGTCCCAATCGGCAGCCGGCTGTTCTAAAAAGCAAAAAAGGGACTGTCCCCGTATGGAGACCGTCCCTTTTTCTACATCTGACCGCCAAAAGGGACAGTCCCCATGTGGAGACCGTCACCGTGTTAGCTTAAGCCATCTTTTCTTTGATTTCGGCCGCCACGTTCGATGGCACTTCATCATAATGATTGAAGAACATCGAATAGTTCGCCCGGCCCTGCGTGAACGAGCGGAGCTGGTTCACATAACCAAACATGTTCGCCAAAGGCACCATGGCCTCGACAACCTGCGCGTTACCGCGGCTGTCGGTGCCCTGGATCTGGCCGCGACGCGAGTTCATGTCGCCGATAACGTCGCCGAGATATTCCTCCGGCGATACGACTTCGACCTTCATGATCGGCTCGAGCAGCTTGATGCCTGCCTTCTGCGCAGCTTCACGCATACCGGCACGGCCAGCAATTTCGAAAGCCAGCGCCGATGAGTCGACGTCATGGTACGCGCCGTCATACAATGTGATTTCGAAATCGATGATCGGGAAGCCGATAAGCGATCCGCCTTCTGCGGTTTCGCGCATGCCTTTTTCGACTGACGGGATATATTCCTTCGGAATGTTACCGCCCTTGACTTCATCCTTGAAGATGATGCCCGTGCCACGCTCGCCTGGCTTTACGGTGAACTTGATACGACCGAACTGGCCCGAACCACCCGACTGCTTCTTGTGGGTGTAGTCGACGTCGACTTCGCGCGCCAAATATTCGCGGTACGCAACCTGCGGCGCGCCGACATTGGCCTCGACCTTGAATTCGCGGCGCATACGGTCAACGATGATGTCAAGGTGAAGCTCGCCCATCCCCTTGATGATTGTCTGGCCCGATTCATGATCGGTCGAAACGCGGAACGAAGGATCTTCAGCCGACAGACGATTAAGCGCGATACCCATCTTTTCCTGGTCGGCCTTGGTCTTAGGCTCAACCGACAGTTCGATAACCGGATCGGGGAATTCCATCCGCTCGAGAATGATCGGGAAACGCTCAGCGCACAGCGTGTCGCCGGTTGTGGTTTCCTTCATGCCCGCAAGCGCGATAATGTCGCCTGCAAATGCCTCATCAACGTCCTTACGTTCGTTGGCGTGCATTTCGAGCATACGCCCGACCTTTTCCTTCTTGTCCTTCACCGAGTTCAGGTAGGTGCCCTTGTTCAAGGTCCCTGAATAGATGCGGATAAAGGTCAGCGATCCGACGAACGGGTCGTTCATGACCTTGAAAGCGAGAGCCGAGAACGGCGCATCGTCGGCGGGCGGACGGCTGTCGGGCTCAAGCGTGTCCATGTGCACGCCCTGAACGTCTTCAATGTCGAGCGGCGAAGGCAGATAGTCGACAACGGCGTCGAGCAAAGGCTGAACGCCCTTGTTCTTGAACGCCGAGCCGCAGCAGACGGGAACGAACGACTGGTTGAGCGTGCCCTTGCGGATCAGCGCCTTCAGCGTTGCGACGTCTGGTTCGTTACCTTCGAGATAGGCTTCCATCGCGTCATCGTCTTGCTCGACGGCAAGCTCGATCAGATCACTACGATATTTCGCGGCTTCTGCGGCGAGGTCGGCTGGGATGTCTTCGAAGAAGAAGTCCGCACCAAGGCTTTCATCCTTCCAGATGATTGCGCGGTTGTTGACCAGATCGACCAAACCCTTGAGGTCGGCTTCGAGACCGATCGGGATGTACAGCACGGCTGGCTTTGCACCCAGGCGATCGATGATCGACTGCACGCAATATTTGAAGTTCGCACCGGTGCGGTCAAGCTTGTTGATGAAGCACATGCGCGGTACGCCGTATTTATCGGCCTGACGCCATACGGTTTCCGACTGCGGCTCAACGCCGGCAACGCCGTCGAAGCATGCAACCGCACCGTCAAGCACGCGCAGCGAACGCTCGACTTCAATCGTGAAGTCGACGTGGCCTGGGGTGTCGATGATGTTGATGCGGTGATCGTTCCAGAAACAAGTGGTCGCAGCCGAGGTGATCGTGATGCCACGCTCCTGCTCTTGTTCCATCCAGTCCATCGTTGCCGCGCCATCATGCACTTCGCCGATCTTGTACGACTTGCCGGTGTAAAACAGGATTCGCTCGGTGGTCGTGGTCTTACCGGCGTCGATATGCGCCATGATACCGATATTGCGATACATATTGAGTGGATGGCTGCGTGCCATAGTCTTTACTCCAAAGATGGGCTTGCTCGTGTTGCGCGCCCTATAGGGAAAGGGGCTGGTTTACGCCAGCCCCCGATTTACGTCAAAATTCCGTTCGCCCTGAGTAGGTGCTGAACCCTGAGCTTGCCGAAGGGCGAAGTGCCGTATCGAAGGGCCCTTCGATACGCCGCTTCAGCCATTCGGCTTCAGCGACTACTCAGGGCGAACGGTGAGGAAGAACTCCCCCTCACCAATATAATTACCAGCGATAATGAGCAAACGCGCGGTTGGCTTCGGCCATACGGTGCGTATCTTCACGTTTTTTGACAGCGTTACCGCGGTTCGATGCAGCATCCATTAACTCACCCGACAGGCGCGCAGCCATCGTGGTTTCGCTGCGGTTACGCGCGGCACCGATCAACCAGCGAATAGCCAGAGCCTGCGCGCGCTCGGGACGAACTTCGCAAGGCACCTGATAGGTGGCGCCACCAACGCGGCGGCTGCGGACTTCGATACCGGGCTTTACATTATCCAGAGCTTCGTGGAAGGTCTGGATCGGATCTTTCTTGGCGCGGCTTTCAACGGTTTCCAATGCACCGTAAACGATCCGCTCTGCTGCCGATTTTTTACCATCAAGCATCAGGTTGTTCATGAATTTCGAAAGCACCAGATCACCATAACGGGGATCGGGAAGGATGATGCGTTTTTCGGGACGACGACGACGTGACATAATGTATTTCCTTTATCTCGCTCGGCTCTGCCTCTTCCCTTTTTCCGTCACCCTGAACTTGTTTCACCTTAGGTGACTTCATTCCAGGGTCCATCGGGAGGGTTGGCGTGCCGCTAAATGACCAAATAACCTTTTAATCTTGGGAGGCCTGAGATCCTGAACAAAATCGCCTGTAGCGATTTTTTCAGGAAGCCCCGTCCCCCGGACGGGTCACTTCGGACGCTTTGCACCATATTTGGAACGCGATTGCTTGCGGTCCTTGACACCCTGCGTATCGAGTACGCCGCGAAGCACGTGGTAACGCACACCGGGAAGGTCGCGTACGCGGCCACCGCGGATCAGCACAACGCTATGCTCTTGCAAGTTGTGGCCTTCGCCAGGGATATAGGAAATGACCTCGCGCTGGTTGGTCAGACGGATCTTGGCAACTTTACGCAAAGCCGAGTTCGGCTTTTTCGGGGTCGTCGTATAAACGCGGGTGCAAACGCCGCGCTTTTGCGGGTTCTGCTCCATCGCAGGGACCTTCGACTTGGTCTTCTGCGGGGTCCGGCCCTTGCGGACCAGCTGGTTAATCGTTGGCATATCTTCACCTTCATTGAAGCGGTTACTTTACGTGGCAAGGCGTTTTTTGCGGTGGAGGCTCAGCCTTTAGTCCACCCGACCTGACACATAATGTGCTGCTATTTTGAGTTTTCCAGTTGGTGCGGAGAATCAGACTCTACCCTCGGGAAGGCGCGCCATTAGCGGGCGCTGGGGCGAGGGTCAAGGGGTGCCGTTGCGCTCGCCCAACACAATATTCTCCACCCTGATCCGCCACCATAGCAAAGCGGCATTCAAAACCGAAAAAGTCAACGCCATTGCAGGCGCGCCAAGCAACAGCGGTAATACCGCTATTTCCACAACCACCAGCGTATAATTGGGGTGCTTGATAAAGCGATATGGCCCCCGTTTTACGGTCGGGAAATGCGGGGCGCTGATGATCCGGGTGGTCCACCAGCGGCCAATGCTGGCGAGCGTCCAGAAGCGGAAGGTCTGGCTGGCGATGAACACGTTTAGCAGCAGCAGATCGGGCTGTGCCGCCGGCTCGGCAAACAGCGCGATCGAAATCAGCCAGCCGGAATGCAGCACGATGAACAACGGATAATGCCGCGCGCCATATTCGCGTCCGCCCTCGGCCAGCAAGCGGCGGGTGTTGGCATTGGCATAGGCCAGTTCGGCGAGCCGCTGGATCACGACATAGGCGAAAACCGCCTGCGCCCATAATGGCCAGTCGAGCAGCGTCACGGCCTGAGCAACCCGATGGCGCCGATAAAGCCCGGCCCAAGCGCCGTCATCAGCCGTGGCTGAGCAAGCGGCCCATCGGCCAACAATGCCTCAAGCACGAACAATACCGTTGGCGAGCTCATATTCCCGTTATGCCGCAGTACTTTGCGGGTCGCGGCCAAATCGTCGCCGAAATATTCGGCGAGCGCATCGACCACGCGGCCTCCCCCGGGATGGCAGGCCGGTTCGCCCATGTCGGCTTTGACAAGCTGCCGTGCGGCCAGAAACGCATCGCACATCGGTGCGAAATGGCTGTTCACAAAGACCGGAATATCGCGCGCCAGCACCAGATCGAACCCGGTATCGCCAATTTCCCAGCCCATCATTTCGAGCGTATCGGGCCAGACATGGCTGGCAAAAGCCGACAATTGCGGTCCTTCCCCGGCTCCGATGACCGCCGCAGCACCGCCATCGGCAAACAGCGCCAGCGCCACCATATCCTTCTTGTCCATACGTGCGTGGTCATACGCAACGCTGCACAATTCCAGGCTAACGAGCAACACGGGCTTGTCCGGCGCTGCGCGAAACAGGTCGGCGGCGACGCCAAGCCCGATCACCCCGCCCGCACATCCATATCCGAATAAAGGCAC
The DNA here is from genome assembly GCA_943369235.1 of Sphingomonas paucimobilis. GTDB lineage: Bacteria > Pseudomonadota > Alphaproteobacteria > Sphingomonadales > Sphingomonadaceae > Sphingorhabdus_B > Sphingorhabdus_B paucimobilis_A. The sequence continues at coordinate 5,783 of CALRMO020000043.1, read as the reverse complement.
GCAGCGTGTATCGGGCGCGAACCCCATCGCGGCAATCATGCGACTCGGCAGGCTTGGGGTCATCGTGCCCGTCGTCGAGACATACACAATCTGGCCGATATCGGCGGCCGTCAGCCGCGCCCGTTCCAAAGCTCGGTCCGCTGCCCGCTTGAACAAATCGGAGGCCGTATCTTCATAAACCCGCGCCCGATCGGCCCATGACCGCTCGCCGAAATAATATTCCGGTGGCATCGCTATATAGCGCTGCTCGATTCCCGTATTGCCCAATATGTCCGCCATGCGTGAGGGGAGCGCTTTGCCCTTGGCCTTTGCCAATATGGCCAAAACTTCGTTCTGGCTTATGCGGTGCCTGGGCAAAGCGGTGCCGAGCGCCAGTAAACGGGGAGTGATGTGCGACATTCAACCCCGCCGCTACGCCCTTTCAGATGTGAAGGCTAGGCAGTCTTTACCCTGCCCCACGGTCCCCGGATTGCCAGCGTCATCGTCGGTGCGTAAAAGTTCACGAACATCGTCGAACCGTCGGGCGAAAAACAGCTTCCGGCAAATTCGGTCTGCACCCGCCCGCGTCCGAACATGTAAGATTTTCCAGCAGGCGTGATCCCGCGCAGATGGTTGTCGACGATATCGGTATACTGGTCTTCGCACACCATCAGATGACCGTTGGGCATGACGCACAAATTGTCGCCGAAGTTGAACAGCGACGGATCGGGCGATTCGTAAAACAGATCGAGCGTTCCCGGCGCAGTGCTCTCGCCCGACGTGCCTTCCTCGGCCGAGGGGCGATAGCGGAAAATCTGCCCGCATTTCCTGGCTCCGCCGTCGGTGCAGGTGAAGTAAAGCTCGCTTTTGCCCCACCAGATGCCTTCGCCGCGCGCAAATAATGCCGCACCTTTGGCCGCCCCGCGCTTGCGCAAATCGTCGCCGGGACTTTCCGGATCGTCGAGCGGAATCCACGAGGCGCGATATCGCTTGCCCCCTGCAGCGTTGCTTCCAGCCCAGTTGCGCGCATCGAGCCCGCGATCCTCGACAAAGGCGAAGGCCTCCAATCGTCCGCCTTTCGCCAGCTCGCCTCTGACATTGGGGATGAACCGGTAAAACAGGCTGTCTTCGCGGTCTTCGGTTAGATACACGATTCCGGTGCTGGGATCGACGGCCGCCGCCTCATGGTTAAATCGCCCCATATCCTTTAACGGCATTGGATTGACCAGCCCGCGATGCGCCGACGGAACCTCGAAAATATAGCCGTGATCCATGCCGACCCCGTCACCGGCGCGCGTGACATTTTCTTCGCAGGTCAGCCAGCTGCCCCAGGGCGTAATCCCGCCCGCACAGTTGCGGATGGTGCCCGACAAGCTAAGCCATTCCGCTTCGGTGCGTCCGGTCTTGAGATTGTAAATCAACGTTGTCGTGCCGCCCGGAAGCGGCATTGCGTCCTTGTCCTGCATTCGGTCATAGGTCAGGAAATCAGCACCGACCTTGCCCGGAAACGGACCGAACCGCATATCCTTGGGCGTCAATTCATGGTTGCGGACCAGGGCAATTTTGTTGGGTCCGGCGGCGAACGCGCCCATGCCGTCGCCTGCATTAGGGACGGTAAAGCCATCGTCCATCAAATTGCCATACCGTGAAATTACCTGATAGGAAAAGCCCTTGGGCAGGTCGAGCAGATTGTTGGGATCGCGCACGAGCGCGCCATAGCCTGCGACCTCGCTTCGCGACGCTGCGGGTATTTGCGCGCAGGCACGCTCGGCAAGTCCGGCAAAGGCGATGCTGCCCAATCCGAAGTTGAAATGACGGCGGCTGATTTGCATGGAATAGTCCTTCTGGTCCTTGGTCGTTCATGCAACTGAACCGCAAAGATGACAAGCATGTTGCAGCTTGTTAGAGCGCCGCCAAACCCCGTTTTGAAAGTAGGGATTCCCATGACTGTCCGCACCGCCCCTGTACGAACCAGGGTGGCTCCGTCCCCCACTGGCGATCCCCATGTCGGCACCGCCTATATCGCGCTTATCAACTATTGCTTTGCAAAGAAGCATGGAGGCGAATTTCTTTTGCGGATCGAGGATACCGATCAGGCGCGCTCGACACCGCAGTCCGAACGAATGATATTGGAGTCGCTCAAATGGTTGGGGCTCAGCTGGGACGAGGGCCCCGATGTCGGTGGACCGCACGGCCCGTATCGCCAGTCCGAACGTAGCGCGATCTACACCGAGCATTGCGACCAGTTGCTTACAGCAGGCCACGCGTTCAAATGCTATTGCACGCCCGAGAAGCTTGCCGCATCGCGCGCTGCACAGATGGCGGCCAAGCAACCGCCGAAATATGACGGAACCTGCCTTTCGCTGACCGACGCCGACCGGGCGAAGCTCGATAACGACGGCATATCCCACGTGGTCCGCATGAAGATTCCGACCGAAGGCAAGTGCATCGTCCATGATACGCTGCGCGGCGAAATCGAGTTTGAATATGCTGTTGTCGATATGCAGGTACTGATGAAATCGGACGGCTTGCCAACTTATCACCTCGCCAACGTCGTGGATGACCATTTGATGGGCATCACACATGTGATGCGGGGTGAGGAATGGATTTCGTCGGCACCCAAGCATCTGCTTCTGTATCAATATTTCGGCTGGGAACCGCCCGTACTCACGCACCTGCCACTGCTGCGCAACGCCGACAAATCGAAACTGTCGAAGCGCAAGAACCCGACCAGCATATTATTCTACCAGCGCGCCGGATATCTGCCGCAGGCGATGCAGAATTTCCTTGGGCTGTTCATCAAAAGCGCCAGCGAGGACGACGAGAAAACCTCGTTACAGGAATTGATCGACGGCTTCGATGTCCACAATATCTCCTTGGGCGGCCCGGTCTTCGACACCTCGAAGCTCGACTGGCTCAACGGCCGCTATCTGCGCGAAGAGCTATCCACCGAGCAATTTCTAGATGCGGTCAAGGCATGGGCGCTGAACGACGCATATCTGATGCCCATCGCCGAGATGGCACAAAGCCGGATTACCAAATTGTCGGACCTCGGCGGTCTTACCTCAATGTTCTTCATGAACCGGATCGACGGGGTGACGGCCGAAGCCTTGCGCGATGGCGTGAAGATCGAGGCCGACCAGCAACGCGCCGCCTATACGCTTGCGCTCCAGCAATTCGACGGCCTGAGCGACTGGAACAAGGAAGGCGTCGAAGCAACGCTGCGCCGCACCGCCGAGGTCCTTGACGCAAAACTGAAGGATGTCATTCGCCCGATGTACATTGCGATCACCGGCCAGCCCCAGGGCGTCCCCCTGTTCGACGCCATCGTCCACTTGGGCCGCGACATAATCCGCGAACGGCTCCGCCACGCGATGGAACTGCTCGGCCCAGCCAGCAAGAAAGAGGTCGAAGGCTGGACAGCGCTGTTTACGAAGCCAGCGTCGGAATGATGTAAAAACGGATGGACGGGCTGACGGGCTTGACGGATTAAATGGGGACGTTTGTGGATGCGTTGAACCAAGCGGAAAAGCTGACTGTGACAGTGCTTGATCATGCGATGTTCTTGCATAAGCGGATTGGACCGGGCATCGCTGAATCCGTTTATGAAGAGCTGTTGTTTGATCGCCTTGTCAACACAGGTTTGAAAGTCGACCGGCAAATGCCGGTCAATCTTGTTTTCGAAAGCAAGACCTATCAAAATGCGTTTCGCTATGATCTTTTTGTCGAAGGCATATTGCTCGTTGAGCTAAAATCGATCGAAACGATGGGGCCGGTCCATGTCAAACAGGTGCAGACTTACATCCGCCTGATGAATCTTCCGATCGGTCTCCTGTTGAATTTCGGCTGCGAAACGTTGAAACAAGGCATTCGCAAAATCTACAACAAACAGTGGAGTCCGTAACCATCCGTTCGTCTATTTCGTCCAGCCGTTTTTACACCACGAGGCTCACGAATCATGCGTGACGTCCAACTCCACGATAGCTGGAAAGTGCCGCTGCTGGCCGAGTTTGAATCGGATTATATGGCCGCGCTCAGGGCTTTTCTGGTGGCGGAGAAGGCGGCGGGGAAGACTATTTATCCCAAAGGTAGCGAATGGTTTCGCGCGCTTGACCTGACGCCGCTCGACAAGGTGCGCGTGGTGATATTGGGGCAGGATCCCTATCATGGCCCGGGCCAGGCGCATGGGCTTTGTTTTAGCGTCAGACCTGGCGTCCGCCCGCCACCGAGCCTGCTCAACATCTACAAGGAACTTGAAAGCGATCTCGGTCTCCCGCGCCCCCGCCACGGTTTCCTGGAGCATTGGGCGAAGCAAGGCGTGCTGTTGCTGAACAGTGTGCTGACCGTTGAAATGGCGAAAGCGGCATCGCACAACCAAAGAGGGTGGGAGAAATTTACCGACGCGGTCATCCGCGCGGTCAACGCCAAGACTGAGCCGGTCGTATTCATGCTGTGGGGTGCCTATGCGCAAAAAAAGGCGGCGTTTGTCGACCAGAGCCGCCACCTTGTGCTAAAAGCTGCGCATCCGTCGCCGCTGTCTGCGTATAATGGCTTTCTTGGCTGTCGGCACTTCTCTAAGGCGAACGCGTTTCTTGATTGCCACGGCCTTGCGCCAATCGACTGGAGCCTTCCCGATGCGGTTTGACGACCGACCCCACCGCCGTTTCAATCCACTCAAGGGGGAATGGATGCTGGTCTCTCCGCACCGTGCAAAGCGGCCGTGGCAGGGGCAGCAGGACGCGCCTGACGACAGAGTTCCGCCGTCCTATGACCCGGCATGCTATCTGTGCCCCGGCAATGAACGTGTAGGCGGCCTGACCAACCCCGATTACGCGGATGTCTTTGTTTTTGATAATGATTTTGCGGCTTTGCTGCCCGGCAACGACGTGCGCGAGGAAGGGGGCAGCGCCCTGTTCCGCAACGCCCCCGCCACGGGCACCTGCCGCGTTATCTGCTTCTCGCCTGACCACAGCAAGACATTGCCCGAAATGCCCGCGTCCGCCATTCGCGTCGTGGTCGATGTCTGGGCCGCGCAGGAGACCGAGCTTTCCGCCACCCATGACTATGTGCAGATTTTCGAGAATAAGGGCGCAATGATGGGCTGTTCAAGCCCGCATCCGCACGGGCAAATCTGGGCGACAAGCTATGTTCCCGCCGAACCTGCGCGTGAGGACGAGACGCAGGGCCGCTGGCTTGCCGAACATGGTGCGGCCATGCTGCTTGCCTATGCCGATGCCGAAGCGGCCGACGGCCGGCGCACCGTCGCCAGCAACGCCGACTGGATCGCTGTCGTGCCTTATTGGGCAAGCTGGCCGTATGAAATTCTGTTGCTTCCGCGCTTCGCCGTGCAACGGATAAGCGCGCTCGGCGATGCGCAACGCGATAGTCTGGCGGACATTCTGAAAGCCGTCACAACCGCCTACGACAACCTGTTCCAGACCAGCTTTCCCTACTCAATGGGCTGGCACGGAGCGCCGGGCACTGCGGATGCACCACATTGGCAATTGCATGCGCATTTCTATCCGCCGCTCCTGCGTTCCGCCAGTGTCCGCAAATTCATGGTCGGCTATGAAATGCTCGCCGAGGCGCAACGCGACTTGACCCCGGAAACCGCCGCCGCCACGTTGCGCGATCAAAGCAAAGTCCATTACCGGAGCGCCCGATGAACCCCTCAGATGCCGAACTGCACGGCCAGGTCACCGACACCTTCATCCGCAACTTTGGCGGCCCGCCCAAGCTGGTCGCGCGCGCGCCCGGCCGGGTCAACCTGATCGGCGAACACACCGATTATAATGACGGTTTCG
>CALRMO020000042.1:0-16806 GCA_943369235.1 Sphingomonas paucimobilis | reverse complement strand
CGTATCGCCGGGCTTTACGCTGTCGAACTTGACGATACCGGCTGGCGTGTTGCGGCCAAAGAGCGTGCCTTGTGGCCCGCGCAAGACTTCGACGCGGTCGAGGTCGAAGATCGGGAAACCCTTTAGGATTGGGTTTTCCAGGACGACATCGTCATACACAAGGCTGACAGGCTGCGACGCGTTGAAATCGAAATCGGTGTTGCCGAGACCGCGAATGTAGAAACGCGGGAAGGTGCGCCCGAACGAGGACTCAACCAAAAGGCTCGGCACGCGACCAGACAGCCCCCGAATATCGACGCCGCCCGCCTGAACTGCATCAAGATTGTCGCCGCGCAAGGCGGTAACCGACAGCGGCACATCCTGCAGATTTTCTTCGCGGCGCTGCGCGGTGACAACGATTTCGGCAAGGCCGGGGCCGTCTTCGGCGGCTTCATCCTGCGCGAACGCGGCGGGTGCAAGGAACAGGCTGGTAGAAGCAATCGCTATCGCGAGGCTGGATGTGACGGTTGAGCGAATGAAACGCATGAAATTTCTCCGGGTGACGAACTGGAAAACGAGAATCGGCAAGACTTTGGGTGCGACGAAATCGCATTTATGCTGCGCTGCGGCAGCGTTCAACAAAGCTTTGCAGAAACGTGACGTTTTTGTGTCACCTGTGGCAGTTATGCACTCGCGCTGCAGGGCGCAGCGTAAGTGCTCCACTGTTGTGGCTGTCAGCCCGGTGTTGGCGAGCTACCCGATGCAGCTTGGGGTGTGGCCGTGACACCCGTGATCGGCGCGCCGCTTGGCAGCGTCTGACCCGGCTGAGCGCCATTTGTTTGCACCGGAAGCGGCGCATATACGGGCCGTGGCGCGTATTTCATATTCCAGTCCGCAAGATCGCGCTCGTACTGGACATAGGCGTCATAGAACCGGACAAAAACGCCATCGATATCGCTGATCCCGCCAATCGCATATTCGGCAAGCGCTTCTGTCGGAACGAGATTTGCTTCAGTCACCTTGCGCAATGACATATCGCAATATTCCGCGCGGACCGGTGGTAGCGCAAAATAATTGTAAAGATCGGTCATCTTCGTATCGCGCTGGCGAAGGCCGTTCTGGCCGGGAAAGCGCTTGATATATTCGCGGTCGACGGCCTTGCTGGTTTTCGACAGCAGGACTTTATGCGTGACGATAAACTTGTTATATTCGCCTGCGATCTGGCCCCAGACCGGCCCCTGACAATTAAGCGCCGCGACATTCAGCGCCGACCGGAAGTGCCAGATTTGCTCGTCCCGGCTTAAACCGCGATTGGGAGTAACGCGAACGCCGTCGAGGCCCACCGGCGGAATGCTCATCGACAGCGCTGCGCCGCCCGGCGGTAGCGGCATGGCGGGGGGCGGCGGCGGCGGAGGCGGCAGCGGGATCGGCGGCGGCGCTACCTTCACGGGCGTCGGCGCGCAGGCGGCCACGGCACTGATTATGATGATTGCACTCAGACTTTTGACGCCGCGACGCATCTTTTACTCTCCAACGACCTACGCCGCTTTCCAACAGGATTTTGAAACGAAAGAAAAGCCCTCTTCGCCCAAATCCAAAAGAAAATGGCCCAGTGGTTTCCCACCGGGCCATATTTGTCCGTTAAAGCTGAATGCAGCGTGACTTTAGTCGCGGTTGCCCATGAAGCTCAGCAGGAACTGGAACATATTGATGAAGTCCAGATACAGGCTCAAAGCGCCCATGATCGCGGCCTTGCCGATGAAGTCGGAATCCGATCCGCGAAGTTGCAGATATGTATTCTTGATCATCTGCGTGTCGTAAGCCGTTAAACCAGCAAACAGCAACACGCCAACCGAGCTGATTACCCAGCTAAGCGTACCCGACTGGAAAAAGATATTGGCAATTGATGCCACGATCAGTCCGACAAGGCCCATGACCAGAAACGTACCGATACCGCTCAGATCCTTCTTCGTGGTGTATCCCCACAGGCTAAGTCCGGCAAAGGCCGCTGCGGTTGCAAAGAAGGTTTGTGCGATCGACGCGCCCGTATAGACCAGGAAGATCGTCGACATCGACAGACCCATCAGCGCAGCGAAGCCCCAGAACATCGCCTGAAGCGAAGCGGTCGAGAACTTGTTCTGGCCAAAGCTCATTGTCAAAACCACGGCGAGCGGCGACAGGATGATAAGCCAGCGCAGCGCGCCGCCATTGATCATCACATTCTGACCGAATTGCGTACTTGCGAACAGCATCGCGACGATACCCGTCAGCAACACGCCCGAAGCCATGTAATTATAAACTTTCAACATATGCGCGCGAAGGCCGGCATCGACAGCAACCGCGCCATAACCGACGCTGCCCGCCGCCGACTGTGTCCCGGCTACCCGCGGATCAGACCATTGTGCCATGTCAAACAACTCCTCAAAACGCGGCACCATAGCCGCATAGCGATAATATTGGAGGGATTTGCTCCAATTTCAAGCAAAACACGACATCAAGCTGTCGATTTTGCAAAAGCTTCCGCTGCGGCACTTACCTGTTTCCACGTCGTTTCAAACCCCGCCGCATCGTCATAATAAGGATCCGCGACTGCCTTGCCATGATGTCCAGGCAGATAATCGAGAAACAGGGACAGTTTGGCAGTTGCGTCGACTGGCTGCATAGCCAGCAAATCCGACAGATTTGCCTCGCCCATCGCCAGAATATGATCGAAGCGGTAAAAGTCTTCGAGTGCAAACTGGCGAGCGCGCAAGCCGCTGATGTCAATCCCGCCAAGTCGCTTTGCCACGTCTTGCGCCCGGCGGTCGGGCGGATGGCCAACATGCCAGTCCCCTGTCCCTGCCGAATCGACTGTCAGGTCGAGGCCGTCCCGTTCGGCGATGTGACGCAGCGCGGCTTCGGCCAGCGGCGAACGGCAGATATTGCCAAGACAGACCATCAGCACCGATTTCATGGCTTGCGCTTTTACGGGGCTTTGTTACGCGACAGCAACAGCAAAAAAGGTCGGGGAGAGAGAGCTTGGAGTATCCGCAGCCAGAGGCCGAAGCGCAGGAATATAAGGCAAGCGGCTATAGCTGGTATGTCCTTGGCGTCTTGGTCGTCGTCTATATCCTCAACTTCATCGACCGGCAAATATTGAGCATTCTTGCGGTCGATATCAAGGCCGACCTCGGACTGACCGATGCCGATATGGGCTTTTTGGGCGGTGCGGCGTTTGCGGTTTTTTATGCCTTGTTCGGAATCCCGCTTGGACGTCTTGCCGATAATTGGAGCCGGGTTAAACTGCTTTCCATCGGGCTGGCACTGTGGTCGCTGATGACGGCGCTTTCCGGCTTTTCACGTAATCAGGTGGAATTGACGCTTGCGCGAATGGGTGTCGGCGTTGGTGAAGCGACCGCAAGTCCCACCGCTTATTCCTTGATTTCCGACTATTTTCCAAAAGCGCAACGCGCAACGGCGCTCGCTATTTATTCGTCCGGCCTGTATCTCGGCGGCGGCGTGTCGCTGTTTATCGGCGCGCTCATCGTCAAGGGATGGGACGGAGCATATCCTGCGGGGGGACCGATGGGCCTTGTTGGCTGGCAGGCAGCATTTCTGGCCGTAGGGATACCGGGCGTGATCGTCGCCTTGTGGGTCGCGAGCCTTCGCGAGCCGGTTCGCGGCGCCATGGACGGACTGGTTACGAAAGGCTCACCCGCACCGTTTCGCGCCTTCGCCAGCGACCTCGCGATGATCGTCCCGCCGTTCACGGTCTTCGGCGCATGGCAGCGCGGCCTGGCTGCGCTCGCCATCAACTTGGCGACAGGCGCTGCAATCGCCGCTTTTGCAACCTGGATGATCAAGCTTACCGGAAATCTGCCGCAATGGTCGGCGGTTGGATTTGGCTATTACGCAGTATTCTCATGGGCATCGGCGTTGCGGGCGAAAGACCCAGCGACGTTCCGGCTGATCTGGGGCACGCCCGCCTTTATCTGCACGACGCTTGGCTATGGGCTTGTGGCACTTGCGGCCTATGCCCTTGCTTTCTGGTCGGCACCGTACGCGGAAATCGTCCTCAAATTGCCGAAAGCAGAACTCGCTTTCATTCTTGGTGCCAACGGCGCGCTAAGCGGGTTTTTGGGTGTCATCGTCGGTGGCCGCGTCGCCGATGCCTTGCGCAAAAAGAATCCGGCGGGGCGGATATTGGTGATTATATTGGGTGTCGTCGGCCCGATCATCCCCATTGGCATCGGCTACACCACCGATAATTCGACGCTCTTCTACTCAATGAATTTTCTTGCCGGACTGCTTGGCGCCACCGCGCTCGGGGCAGCCGCCGCGACGACGCAAGACCTTGTCCTGCCACGAATGCGCGGAACCGCAACTGCAGCGTTCTTTTTGGGAACCACGCTCGTCGGCCTGTCGTTCGGACCGTATATGGTCGGGCAAATTTCCGATTTGGCGGGAACCGTGGTCGACGGCAAGCTGGTCGGCGATCTGCGCGTCGGGATATTGTCGCTGATCGTCGTTGCGCCGGTGGCGTTGGCGCTGCTCGTCGTTGCGTATCGTAAGGTACCGGCCGCCGAGCGCACCATAGTCGAACGAGCGCGCGACGCTGGCGAGCCTGTTTAATCAGACGATTAAATTTGGCTTGACGTTAGGGTTAGCCTCCTGCCATTGCGAACGCAGATTTTTGCAGGAGAGATTTGATGTCGCTCGATACCATTCCACGCACCGCGTACAATGAAGACCATGAAGCTTTTCGCCAGTCGGTCCGCCAGTTCCTGCTGAAAGAGGTCGCACCGAACGCCAAACAGTGGCAGGAAGACGGCATCGTGCCGAAGGATATCTGGCCAAAGGCAGGCGCAGTCGGCATGCTTTGCCCCACCGCACCGGTCGAATATGGCGGTCTTGGCCTCGACTTCGGCTATAACGCGATCGTCGACGAAGAAAGCGCATATTATGGCGGCGCGGCGACCGGCTTCTCGCTCCAATCGGACATCGTCGTCAATTACATCACGAGCTATGGCAGCGAGGAGCAGAAGAAGCACTGGCTTCCCAAGATGATCTCTGGCGAGGTCATCACAGCAATCGCGATGACCGAGCCCGGCACTGGCAGCGACCTTCAGGGCATGAAGACAACCGCGAAAAAAGACGGCAATCATTATGTCATCAACGGCAGCAAGACCTACATCACCAACGGCCAGAATGCCGACCTTATCCTCGTCTGCGTCAAGACCGACACTGAAATCCAGCCGGCCTATAAGGGCATGTCGATTGTGCTGGTCGAAGCCGACCGCGAGGGTTTCAAGCGCGGGCGCAACCTCGACAAGATCGGCATGGACGAGGCCGACACGTCGGAATTGTTCTTTGAGGATGTCCGCGTGCCCATGACGAATTGCCTGGGCGAAGAGGGCAAAGGATTCATCTACCTAATGAGCGAATTGCCACAGGAGCGCCTGTCGATTGCCGTCTCGGCGATGGCCAGCACACAAAAGGCGTTCGATGAAACCGTCGCCTTCTGCCGCGAGCGCATTGTCTTCGGCAAGCCGCTGCTCGATTTCCAGAACACGCGCTTTGTGCTCGCCGATATCAAGGCAAAGCTCCAGATTGGCTGGGCACATCTCGATTGGGCACTGAATCGCCATTACAAAAAAGAGTTGACTGCCGAAGAAGGTGCCGCCGCCAAATTATGGCACACTGACCTGCAATGGGAAGTCGTCGATGCCTGCCTGCAACTGCATGGCGGTGCCGGTTACATGAACGAATATCCCATCGCCCGGATGTGGCGCGCGGCGCGCGTGACGCGGATTTTCGGCGGGACGAACGAGATCATGAAGGAACTGATCGGGCGGGGGCTTTAATACTAATCCTCCCCATCGACTTGCGATGGGGAGGTGGCAGTCAATGCGTCAGCATTGGATGACGGAGGGGCCAGCAACGCTGAAGGCCCCTCCACCATTCGCTTCGCGAACGGTCCCCCTCCCCATCGCAAGTCGATGGGGAGGATAAAGGAGAGAATACCCATGCCCAAACCCCAGTCCTGGCAACTCGACCCCGCGAACTATCCCTTCAGCCACAGCACCGAGACGCGCTTTGCCGATCTCGATCTGCTTGGTCATATCAACAATGTCTCGATGGCTGGGCTGTTTGAACATGGCCGCGGCATGTTCAACCACGCCATCGAAGTCGAACGCCGCGCGCCTGGGCAACGCTGGCTGATTGTCAGCGTCGCGCTCGAATATATCGCCGAGGCGCATTTCCCGGAGCATGTCACCATCGCCAGCGGGATATTGCGGATCGGCAACAGCAGTTGGGACATCGCCTCGGCAGCCTTTCAGGGCGGCGAATGCAAGGCGACCTGTGTCACGACTATCGTATTAACTGACGCAAACGGCCCCGCTGCTTTGCCGCAGGATTTACGCGACGAATTTGAGCGTTTGCGGGTTAAGCAAGCTGGGTAAAAAGTGAAGAATTTCGCGCGAAGCTCGCGAAGGAGCGAAGGTTCGCGAAGGGGTTATGTTTAACTGCGCGCAGCGCGCTCAAATTTCAAAGCTTCAAGTTTACGTATCGCATTATGTTACAAAGGACCCTTCGGGTCGGCACAAAATCTTCGCGAACCTTCGCTCCTTCGCGACCTTCGCGCGAAATACTTTTGCGACGAAATTTTAGATGAGCGGCCGTTTCAGTCCACAAAACTCGCCGCGCGTTTCTGCATCCCGGCCGTTACCGCTTCGATCTGGTTCGGCGTGCGGATGACCCTCGCCTGCCGCTCGCTTTCGGCCATCAGGATCGCGTCCTCGTCCATATCGGCGAATTCGTTGAACAGCGCCTTCGCCTCACGCATGGCTTCGGGGTTGCGGTTGGCGATTTCGTGCGCGATCGCCATGGCGCGTGCATGCGGATTTTCATCGACATAGGTTGCAAAACCAAGACCCAGCGCCTCCGAGCCTGAAAATTCGCGATTGGTGAATGTCAGCTCGCGCAGCACATCGTCGCGCACCAGCCCGCGCCACAAGGCGTAACCGCCCATGTCGGGGATCAGGCCCCATTTCATCTCCATCACCGCCAGCCGCGCATCGGGTGCGACCACACGGATGTCAGCGCCACTGGCGATCTGAAGCCCGCCGCCAAAACAAACCCCGTGGACAGCTGCGATCACCGGCATCGGCAATTTCCGCCACAGCATCGCGACTTGTTGGAATGTGTTCGCGTTTCCGTGAGTCCGGTCGGTCAGACTGCTAATGCCGCCGCTCGCGCTTGCGCCCCCGCCCGCCATACTCGCCATATCAAGGCCAGCGCAAAAGCTTCGCCCTTCGCCCGACAACACCACGGCGCGAACGCCCTTCACGCCCGCAAGCTCCTCGCCCGCAGCGATAATCCCCTGAAACATCGCCGGGTCGAGCGCGTTCATCTTGTCAGCGCGGGTCAGCCGGACGTCGGCGACATGGTTTTCGACGGTGATAGTTACGCGGTCGTTCATGCGGGATTTTCCTTCAACTTGAATTCCACCAGCGGCAGTTGGTCGTTGCCGAAATACATCCATTTGCCATCGACGAACATAGTGGGCGAGCCATATCCGCCACGCTCGATGATCTCATCGGTGTTGGCGCGAAGCGACGTCTTTACGTCCTCCGATTGCGACCGCTCGCGCATCTTTGCACCGTCAAGACCCACGCTGTCGGCTATGGCAATCAGCACGTCGGGATCATCGAGATTCTCTTCTGCGCCAAAATAACTCTCGAAAGCGGCTTTTGTGAAGCGCCGCAACGCTGGCTGATCGGCAACCAGCGTGCACGCCATGCGCATTGCGTTGACGCTTTTTGCGGGATGCCATTGCGAGGGGAAGTTTAGCTCCACGCCGGCAAGCTCAGCCCAATCCCTTAATACCTGCCAGCTATGCTTGAGCTTGCGGTTGTCGGTCGCCTCGCGCGCCGTGTAAACCGACGGGTTCACCGCATTGAAAACTCCACCGACAAGAATCGGACGCAACCGCGCAATCGCTCCTGTCCGCTCCAGAACGCCCGCCAAATTGGTAAATGCCAGAAAGGTCCACGGACTCGATAAATCGTAGAAAAATTCGATACGCGGGTCAGCCAATTTCACTCTCACTCATCCCGAGGACATAGCATTGCGGAACGTTTAATGAAGCGATTAAATCTGCTTTCGATAACGTTCCGACGCTCGTCGGTGAATTTACACATCCGACCGCATGTCCGGCTTAATTTTGCTCATCTTAAATTGACTTTAACCATATGCCGTCACACGGAAGCAGGCATATAAAGAAGCCTGGTGGATGGGCGCAGGGGTTGCAGATGTTTGAAGGCAAAGTCGGCTTTGCCAGTGCTGGTTTCGGGGGAAGCGTCACGCTTGCGGACGCGATGGTCGCCCCCATGCGCCAGACCCCCGAACGCAGCTGGCGCGACCGGGTTGCCGAACTCGACCTTGTGCCTGATCTGGGTGAGGATATAGGTTCCATCCGCTGGTTTAGAGGCTTGGGCACGTTAACGGCGCTCAGCGTGTTGGCTTTTGCGTTACTGCCCGATTTCGGGCCCTTATATGGCGCGCAACCGCCGATCCAGACCGAAGCTGAATTCGAAGAAGCGCGCGCCCAAATGATCATGCCGATTGCCTACGGCAGCGATAGCGGCAAGCGCATGGCGGCAACCGACGCAGTAGTCGCGCTGGCCGGAAGCCCCGAACGTCCGCGTATTGAACTGACCGCCACTCTGGGACGCGGCGACAGCTTCGCCCGCGTCCTGCAACGCGCAGGTGTTGGTGGTAGCGAGGCATCGACTGTGGCGTCGATGGTGTCGGGGGTCACATCATTGGGAGAAATCGAACCAGGAACACCAGTCGATATCGTGCTCGGCAAGCGGTCTTCAAGAAACGAGGCGCGGCCACTTGAATCGGTGGCGTTCCGCGCGCGCTTCGATCTGAACCTCGCGGTCAATCGCGAAGGCGGCGCGCTCCGATTGAGCCGCAAGCCTATCGCTGTCGACGATACGCCGCTTCGCATTCGTGGCACGGTCGGCGACAGCCTGTATCGCTCCGCGCGCGCGGCTGGGGCGCCCGCGCACGTCATCCAGTCCTATCTCAAGATCATTGCCGGTCGCACATCATTGTCGTCGGTCCGCTCGACTGATGAGTTCGACATCATTCTCGATTACAAGCGCGCCGAAACCGGCGAGGTCAAGGTTGGCGACCTGCTGTACGCCGGTATCGACCGCGACGGTAAATCGAATATCCAGATGCTCAAATGGAAGAGCGGCGACAACAGCCAGTGGTTCGAAGCATCGGGCGTTGGCCAGACCAGCGGCGCAATGGGACGGCCCTCAAACGGCCGCATCACATCGACCTTCGGGATGCGCCGTCACCCGATATTGGGCTACAAACGGATGCACAGCGGCCTTGATTTCGGTGCCGCTTATGGCTCGCCGATTTTCGCGGTGACCGACGGCGTGGTCGCCTATGCAGGCCGCAAGGGCGGCTATGGCAACTTTGTCCAGCTCAACCATGGCGGCGGGCTTGCCACGGGCTACGGCCACATGAGCAGGATTGCGGCGCGCGCTGGCAGCCGGGTACGCCGCGGCCAGATAATCGGTTATGTCGGCTCGACTGGCCTCTCGACAGGTCCGCATCTCCACTATGAGCTGTATCGAGGCGGACACGCGATCAACCCGATGTCGGTCAAATTCATCCAGCGCGCGCAACTGGAAGGTCGCGACCTTGCCCGGTTCAAGGGCGAGCTTGCCCGCCTGAAATCGGTCAGGGCCGGCGCGGCGCTTGCGCCAATGAAGACGTCGCGCAATGAGCCGAGCGAACCCAAACGCGAAATCGACCGGCTGACGCAGCGCATGGGCGTTGGTAACTCTCGCGGATAAGCCGTTGAGCATGTTCACATGCTCGGCTAAGCACCGGGCATGAGCGATACACCCAGCTTCCCCAACACCCGCCTCCGTCGCAGCCGCGTAACGCCGTGGAGCCGCGCCATGGTCCGGGAAAATATCCTGACCCCCGCCGACCTCATCTGGCCGCTGTTCGTGACCGAAGGCGACGGAGTTGAAGAACCGATTGCAACCTTGCCCGGCGTTTCGCGCTGGTCGGTGGACCGGATTGTCGAACGGGCCGCTGACGCCATCGAACTCGGCATCCCGTGCATCGCGCTGTTTCCAAATACGCAGCCCGACCGGCGAAGCGACAGCGGCGAGGAAGCGCTTAACCCCGACAATCTCATGTGCCGGGCCATTCGTGCGATCAAGCAAGCACATGGCGACGCCATTGGCGTGCTGACCGACGTCGCACTCGATCCCTATACCGCGCACGGCCAGGACGGGCTGGTCAATGCAGACGGGTACGTGCTCAACGACGAAACCGTTGCCATGCTCGTCGATCAGGCAGTCAATCAGGCAGAAGCGGGCGCGGATATCATTGCCCCAAGCGATATGATGGACGGCCGCATCGGCGCGATCCGCAAGGCGCTCGAAATGAACGGGCACAGCAATGTGCAAATCATGTCCTACGCCGCCAAATATGCCAGCGCCTTTTATGGTCCTTTCCGCGATGCAGTCGGATCGCGCGGCCTCCTAAAAGGCGACAAAAAGGGCTATCAAATGGACCCGGCGAACAGCGACGAGGCTTTACGCGAAGTTGCGATGGACATCGCCGAGGGCGCAGACAGCGTCATGGTCAAGCCCGGCCTGCCCTATCTCGACATCATTCGCCGCGTGAAAGACACTTTCGACGTGCCGGTATTCGCGTATCAGGTGTCGGGCGAATATGCGATGATTGAGGCAGCTGCGGCGGCAGGCGCAGGCGACCGCGATGCACTAGTGCTGGAGACGCTGACAGCGTTCAAACGCGCAGGATGCTCGGGCGTGCTGACATATCATGCAGCGCATGCTGCAAAAATATTGAAGAGCTGAAACAGAATTTCGCGCGAAGTTCGCGAAGAAGCGAAGTTTCGCGAAGGGGTAGTGATGGACGTTGAGGAATTGTCAGCTATTGCCGTAGATTGTGGACTGACCGTTCATAAAGAGCTGGGCCCGGGTATGCTCGAGTCAGCCTATGAGTCAGTGCTTGCTCATCTTTTATTGAAACGAGGGCTTTCTGTCGAACGACAGAAAGTCATTCCAATTATCTACGATGGCATAGTTATTGAGCACGGTTTTCGTGCCGATTTGATTGTCGAAGAAAAATTGCTGATTGAGCTAAAGACCGTTGAACGGCTGTCCCCTCTGCACGCTCGTCAGGTTACCACATACCTGAAGTTCACCGGACTTAAAATCGGTCTGCTGATGAATTTCTCGTGTGAAAAATTTACCGACGGCCTGAAGCGATTAGTCAATGACCACACATCCACTAGCAACTCGCTGCTTGGCATAAACCAGCATTCTTCGCGAACCTTCGCTCCTTCGCGACCTTCGCGCGAAATTCCTTCTCTCATTCGCAGCACGGTAAAGAAATGACGGTAGTAAATCGCAGCAGCCGCGGGTTATTCCTGCTGACCATATTGACCGGCAGTTTCCTGCTGTTTCTCGTGCAGCCGATGATTGCGCGGATGGCGCTGCCGCGGCTTGGGGGGGCTCCAGCCGTCTGGAACAGCGCGATGCTGGTCTATCAGGCGCTGTTGCTTGCGGGATATGCGTATGCGCATCGGCTGTCACGTGAGCCGTCGCGGCGGCAGGCGGTCGTCCATCTCGCCTTGTTCGCAGTTGCATTGCTGTGGCTTCCCATCGGCTTGGCAGACCTGCAGCCGCCTGCCGATGGCTCACCGATATTCTGGGTGCCATGGCTGCTGGTGGCGTCGATAGGCCCGTTGTTTTTCATGGTCGCCTCGCAAGCGCCCTTGATGCAGCGCTGGTACGGGATGTCTGGTAACATGGGCGAGCCTTATGCGCTCTATGCTGCCTCCAATGTCGGCAGTTTTGCAGGTCTGATCGCATACCCCATCATTGTCGAGCCGTTCACCACACTGCAAAGCCAGAAATGGATCTGGAGTGCGCTTTATCTGGTCCTCATTGGCCTGGTGGCTTTGTGCGCGAGGCAGTTATGGAATGCACGACAGCCGGCCGCGCCGGCCGAACCGCCCCCGGCTGAACGCAGCCTCATCGGCTGGAAACGGCGCCTGTACTGGATCGCGCTCGCCGCCGTGCCGTCGGGCTTGATGCTATCGACCACCTCGCACCTCACCACCGACCTGATGGCCATGCCGTTATTGTGGGTCATTCCGCTCGGCATCTATCTTTTAAGCTTCAGCATCGCCTTTGCCGACGACCGGACCTTTGCCAATATCTTCACCCGCATGGCCCCCGTTGTGTTGATAATTACCGGTTCGATTGTATTCATTGTGTGGGGCAGGGCCGCGATCAACGGCATGATTGCCAGCCTGAGTTTGCTGTTTGTAGTGGCCGTTGCCCTGCATGCGGAGATGTACCGTACACGGCCCGCACCCAGCGAGCTGACCAGCTTCTATCTCATGATGTCGGTTGGCGGCGTCTTCGGCGGAGTGTTTTGCGCGATACTGGCACCGCTGGTTTTCAACTGGACCTGGGAACATCCGGTCCTGATACTGGCAGCCGCCCTGCTGATGCCAAAGAAGGGTGTTATTCCGCTCGATCACAATAATCCGACGGCGCGGCGTGTGATCGCGGCGGTTGGTGTTACCGCGCTGATCCTCGGCATATATGGCGGGGTGTCCGAGCCCGAGACCGTTAGCTGGACGAAGATATTGATTGCAGCAATTATCATGGCGCTGGGTGTCGTAACCGCCGGCTTTCGCATCCCCTTTCTGCTCGCCGTGTGCGGGTTGCTCACCATCAACGGTGGCTGGGACAATTGGCAGAAGAGCACCGACGGCTCGCGGATGCGAAGCTATTTCGGCACTTATACTGTTACCGACAGCGGCAATGCCCGCTGGCTGATGCACGGTACGACGATGCACGGAATGCAGCTTCGCCAGGAACCGACCCGGCCGATCAGTTACTATCCGCCTTCATCGGGCGTCGGCATTGCGCTTACGAAAGCCCCTTTATTGTTCGGCCCGAACGCAAGCGTCGCCGTGGTCGGGCTCGGCACCGGCACGCTCGCTTGTTATCGCAAGCCTGGGCAAAGCTGGCAGTTTTTCGAAATCGACCCGCTGATGATCAAAATAGCGCGCGACCGAAAGATATTCTCGTTTCTGGATCGCTGTGCGCCCGATGTGCCGATTACACTTGGCGACGCGCGATTGACGCTGGCTCAGGTTCCGGCGGGCAAGTTCGACATATTGGCGCTCGATGCCTTTTCGTCGGATTCGATCCCGTTGCATCTTTTGACCAAAGAGGCGTTCGCCACCTATCGCCGCGCGCTCAAGCCCGACGGGCTTTTGCTCGTGCACATCTCGAACCGCTACATCGATCTCAACCCCGTCGTCGCCGCCGAAGCGAAAGCCAATGGCTGGTATGCGGCATTGCGCCACGACAGTCCGACCAAGGCGCTGATCAACAAGGGCGACCGCGCATCGCAGTGGATTGCGCTCAGCCTCGACGAAACAAAGTTACGGCAACTGACAGGCGCGGTCGATACGAAGAAGAGCCGCTATCACACGGCAGACCAATGGCTGGCGCTGGATAACCCCGGCAAAACGCAGCCATGGACCGACGACTACGCCTCGGTCCTGCCGCACCTCTCATTCTGGAAAATCTTATGACGATCTCACGCCCAGACGTCAGCATTATCACGCTGAATGGCAAGACGCCGGTCATCCACGACAGCGCCTTCATTGCCCCCGGCTGCCGGATTATCGGCGATGTCACCATCGGCGCAGAGGCTAGCATCTGGTATAATTGCGTCGTCCGCGCCGAGGTAAACCGGATCGTCATCGGCGCGCGCAGCAACATCCAGGACGGCAGCATCGTTCATTGCGACGGGCCAATGCCGGGGGTCGAGGACGGCTATCCCACGATCATCGGCGACAATGTTCTCGTGGGGCACAATGTCATGCTGCACGGCTGCATCTTGCACGACCGCGCCTTTGTCGGGCTGTCGGCGACGGTCATGAACGGCGCAGTCATCGAGGGCGACGCAATGCTTGCGGCCGGAGCGATGCTGACTCAGGGCAAGCGTATCGAGGCACGGCAATTATGGGCCGGATCACCTGCCCGTTTCGTGCGCGACCTTGACGATGCGGCCGTGATGGGAATGCGCATCGGCGTCGCGCATTATGTCGAAAACGCCAAGGGCCATGCGAAGGCCTCCATCGACTGACGCGTTACCCGATCGGATTGAATCAAGAACCGTTCGTGCTGAGTAGGTGCCGAACGCGGCGACAGCCGAGGAGGTGCCGTATCGAAGCACCTGCACACAATTCCTTCGATACGCCACTTCCCCCGGACTATGCCCGGGGTCAGCAGCTATTCAGGACGAACGGGTCGGGTGGTTCGAGATGATCGGGCAACGCACTTACAATATTGCGGGCCATATGGCCCATGTCCCGAATGCTGCACTTCCTGCAAGCAACGACCCGGCGAGCAGGCGTCCGCCGTGCAAGCGTGACCATAACAGAAATCCGGTAACCGCCATCGCAATCAGCGCGCCAGCTATCGTGTCGATAAACAAGATCCACGCAATGCCGACGCCGGTCCCCTTGTGCAGGTTTTTCAGAGCCCCCAGCAAGTTCTGACTGGTCTGCTTCACCGCGACGCTGCCCGATCCTTTCACATGCTCAACGGTGATCCGGCCGTTCACATGGTTGAAGTTAAGTTCCCACTTCTCCGCTTCGGGCCGCTTTTTGCCCAGAAAGCTTTTCGGTCCGCCCTTGCCTTTTTCTCCCCCACCCTTTGGCGGGCGTGGCTCGGCCTTGAGGTCGAACTCGGCTTTCGCCCATTCGCCGAGCGCCTTTTCGGTGCGGATCGATCCCGCCGGTACCGCGATGTTCATCGCGCTGACCTCGACCGGCTCGCCCGTATCTATTTTCAAAGTATCCCGATGGTTGAGGAGGACGCCGCTGACCCCAAGCATCAGGAACAGCAGCGCGCCCCAGAAACCGGTCCAGGCGTGGACCCGTTTAAGCCAGCGAACGGCACGCCCGCGCTGCCACCGGTGCGGCATGAACAGGAGGCCGGACTGGTTAAGCTTGGGCAGCATCATTCAGAATTTCGCATTAAGGCTGACCTTGAACGCTGTCGGCGATCCTGGCGTGATGTTGTTGTTGCTGTGCGCGTACAGAAAATAACGCGTGTTGAAGACATTCTCGACATTCAGCTGCGCGCTCAATTGCGGGCTGATGGTGTAATAGAGCGCGGCATCGACACGGGTATAATCGGGCAGCGCGACAAAGTTATCGGTCGCTGCGTACCGCTTGCCAGCATAAATCACTCCAACCGCAGCGCCGATATCGGCAACCGGATCGACGCGTGTCCAAAGCGAGGCGCTGTGTTTTGGCATATTGGGAAGCAGGTTCCCAGCCTTCACCGTTCCCGAAACATCATTCAGGAACTTGCCATCCGAATAGGTGTAGGCTGCAACCATACTGATGACTTTATTGATGTTGCCAGCCGCGCTTAGCTCGACACCGCGCGTACGTTGGCTACCGATCGGAACCAGCGGCGATGCCGCATTTCCGGACTCTTTGAGCGCGAGCACATTGTCGCGGTCGAGCTGGAATATCGCGGCCTGCACGTTGAACGTCGGCAAGATGTCCCACTTCGCGCCGATCTCGTAATTCTGGTATTTTTCCGGCGCGAGATTCTGGTTGGTAATCGAGAGGCTGGTCAGCTGATCGCCGCCGCGTGGCTGATAAGTGCGCGAATAGCCGGCATAGATTGACGCGTTTTCGGCTGGTTTGAAGATAAGTCCCACGCGCGGCGAAAACAGATTGTCGGAAACCTCGAACTCGCGCTGCTGACCGGCAGGGAAGTCGACGGTGCGGCGGTCGGTGACTTCGGTTTTGACGATTTCATAGCGCCCGCCGATAACCAGCTGGATTGCCGGTGAAAATTCGATCTGGTCCTGGATATATCCGGCAATAACCGTGGTCGTTCCTTCATTGTCGCCGCTGCTAGCGGTTTGAGTCCAGGTCAGGTCGGTGTCGATGTTGGACTGCACAATCGGTACAACAAGATTGGCCTGATTGCCTGCAAAGCGGCCTTCCTGACGCACATTGTCGGTCTTCTGCCGGGCGAATTCCGTACCGATCAGTAAGGTGTGCTTGATCCCGCCGGTGTTGAACTCGGCATTGAAATCGGTCTGATTGATGAGATTCTCGCGCCGGGTGAACTGGCGATATGCGGCTAGCGACACCGTGCTCTCGGTCTCATTGACGGCACCGGGGAAAATATTCTGATAGAATTTGTCGTAATCGGCATAGCGGGTCCGGTTGCGGATGCTCACATTGTCGCTGAAATAATGTTCGATCAGCAGATTGGCCGCATCGGTATTGGTGCCCGTCGGGCTGTCACCGGGATCGCCAAAAAACTGGCCTCGCGGCGTTCTAAGTGGGCCGACGACTGCACCATTGACGCCTGCGCCGAACCGGGCAGGAACGCCGCGGTCGGCGACCCGGTCATCCTGGAAATGTTCATATCCAACGTGGATGATTGTATCGCTGCCGAGCTTCAACGAGACGGTGGGATTAAAGCCCCAGCGGTTGAAATTGACATCGTCTCGGTAGCTGTCGCTGTCCTGATACACCCCTGTGACGCGCACTGCAAAGGCATCGCTGACAGGAGCACCCAGATCGAATTGCGCGCGGACGAAATTGTCGCTTCCGCCTTCAAGCCGGAAATCGCGCGTCAATTCCCAGTCGGCCACTTTTGTAACCCGATTGACCAATCCGCCGATCCCCCCGCGACCGAAAATCATCGCGTT
>CALRMO020000041.1:0-17560 GCA_943369235.1 Sphingomonas paucimobilis | reverse complement strand
GCAAGGTGCTTGCCCGGCCAAATTGAAAGTGACCTATTTGGATGGCAGCACGTTAGAAGTTGACCAGCGGTTTGTTGCTTTGGACGATCATAACCTTCACGACCTATATGTAAAAAAATTACCCATTTTGAATAATATTCCTCGTGAGGGCGGCGGCGCTTTACGGCTTATGAAATTCGTCGTTGAAAATGTTCTTGCAGATCGTCCGGATATCATTCCCATTCGAATCAAAGAGACTTTCGAAGCTATTCTCGCTGCCGAGCTGAGTTAACTGCGGTCCCTGACTAAGCCTCCGGCCAATCACGCCTCGCGTGGACCACATTCAATATCTGCACATCATCCGCGACCAGCTCATAAACCAGCCGGTAATTGGGATGAGCCGTCAACTCGCGGGGTGTCGGGTAACATTCCGGGGCGGCCCATTTCGGGGAAATCGAGCAGGTTTCTTGCGCGCTCTGAAAAGAGTTCATCCATCGTGAGGGCGGCGATGGGATCGTCGGCGGAAATATATTCGAGAATGTCGTAACGTTCTTGGATCGCGTCGTCCGACCAGATCAGCTTCACGCAGCTTTATCCTGCGCTATCCGCTTGCGCAGTTCGTTCCGCTTTTCGGCGAAATAGGCCTCGACCTCTTCATTCGTTCTATATTCGCCCCGCGCAATCTGCGCCCGCGACTTTTCCACCTTCCCACGCAACCACTCGACATATTCGGGCGTTGGTGGGGCTTCGGCGGCGATATATTCGCGCATGGTTTCGCGCAATATCTGCGCGGCGGTGCGGTCGTTGCCTTTAGCGGCGGCGGTGAAGGCGGCTTTCAGGTCTTCATCGACGCGGAAGGTGAATGTGGATTCGGTCATGGCTTCGGCCTTAGACTGTGTTTGTTGCGATGTGCTTTGTAATACAATTTGATGCCCAGCGCAATTTCAACTTTCCTACAGCCCCAACCCCTGCCTAATAACCCAGTCCTCTAAAACCAATCCCAGCCCATCGACAGGCTCAGGGTGATCGGAGGATTTAAATGACAGCCAAAACCATCAAGACCCGCACCCCTCGACTCGCTCGGGGTGGTCGGAATCATGTCTAGGAAAACCAGCGAAGCTCGAAAAAGAGCCTTCTTCACCGCCCTCGCCGAAACCGGCAACCAGACGATCTCTGCTGAACGCGCGCGGGTGTCTCGGTCCTGGGTGACGCTCCACCGTTCGAGCGATCCTGCGTTCAAGGCGCGGATGGAGTCCTGCATCGCGGAGGCTCGGGAGCGGCTTTCGCGCGCCGGGGCGGTGACATCGGATGGCAAATGGGCGAATATCGATGGCGAGAAGCTGGTGGTGCGCGGCTCGCGCGGGCGGCAGGCGCAGGTGTCCCGGGCGCGGCTGAAACAATGGACGGCGTCGGAGGAAAAGCGGTTCCTGGCGGTGCTGTCGGCGACGTGCAATGTGAAGCTGGCGTGCCGCGAGGTGGGCCTGTCGGCGCAGTCGGCCGATGCGCATCGCAAACGCTGGCCGGACTTTGCCACGCGCTGGGACGATGCGGTGGCGGTTGGCTATTGGTCGCTGCAAGGGGCGATGCTGGAGCGTGCAAGGGTCTCGCTCGACCCCCATGCCTATGACGATCTGGAGGATTGGGAGCCGGCGCTGCCCATCGCGCCGATGAACCCCTACCAGTGCCTCGCGCTGCTGCATATGCACAAGCACAGCGCGTTTCGCATCTGGGCGCAGCGCGCTGGCTTGAGCGGATGGGGGCGGAACGCGAAGGCGGAGATGTCGCCCGAACAGCTGAGCGAAAGTATCCTCAAAAAGCTCAGTGTTCTGCAGGCCAGGATCGAGGCGGGCGAGGCGTGACTTATTCCGCCGCCAGCAATTCCGACACGGCGGCGGCGAGTTCGTTCTGGCCGAACGGCTTTTCGAGGCGCGGCAGGTCGATCTGCGCATGCTGGTCGAACGAGGCGTAGCCGGTGACGAGCAGCATCTTGAGGCCGGGGCGGAGCGCGGCGGCCTGCGCGGCAAGCTCTGCACCTGACATATCGGGCATCGCGTAATCGGTGATCAGCGCATCGACATGCTGGTCGCTGGCAAGCATCTGAAGCGCCTGACGCCCGGACGAAGCTTTGATCACATGATAGCCGATATCCTGAAGCATGTGGGCGGTGCCCATGCGGACCAGAACCTCGTCATCGACAAGCAACAGCGTCTGTTCGGACGACGGGCGGGCGGTCGCGGCGGGAAGGTTTTTGGGCAGCGACGGGGCGAGGCGCTCGGCCGACAGGGGCAGCCACAAGGTCGCCGTTGTGCCCTGGCCCGGCGCGCTTTCCAGTTCGAACAGGCCGTTCGATTGCGCCGCGAGACCATGGACCGAGGGCAGGCCGAGGCCGGTGCCATGGCCGATACCCTTGGTTGTGAAAAACGGTTCGATGGCGCGCTGGCGGGTTTCTTCATCCATGCCGACGCCGCTGTCGGCAACCTCTATGCAGACATAATTGCCGTCGGCGAGGCCTGACTTGGTGTTGGCTTCGCACTGGTAAACGCCGATGTCGAGAGTGCCGCCGTTGGGCATGGCGTCGCGCGAATTGACCGCAAGACTCAGCAAGGCGAGCTCGAGTTGATTGGGGTCGACAAATGCAATGACTGGTTCGTCGGGGCATTCCACGGTGAGCTTGATTTGCGGTCCGATTGAGCGGGCGATGATATCGGACATGCCCTTTACCACCCGGCAAATGTCAACAGGTTCGTTGACCAGCGTCTGCTTGCGCGAGAAAGCGAGGAGGCGTTGCACCAAAATGCGCGCCTTTTCCGCCGCCTGGCTGCCGCCGTCGATCAGGCGCCTGGTGCGCTCGTCAAGTTCGGGGCGGCGCGACAAGATGTCAAGCGCGCCCACTATAGGCGTGAGCAGATTGTTGAAGTCGTGCGCAACGCCGCCGGTAAGCTGGCCAATGGTTTCAAGCTTTTGCGCCTCATGCAATTGCGCCATCGCCGCCGCGCGCTCGGTGACCGCTCGTTCGACGCGGGCGGCGAGTTCGTTGTTAAGTGTTACAAGTTCCTGCTCGGCAGCTTTGCGTTGCGTCACGTCCTTGAACAGCACAGCGACCTGTTGCTTTTCACGCGGCTCGATGCGGAAGGCGGACAGTTCGAGATGGCGGCCCGTCGCCTCCAATAAGCGTTCGAAGCGGATCGGCTCACCTGTGACAAGTACATTGCCAAAGATATCGACCCATTCTCGAGATTCGGCATCGAGCAATTCGGACACGCGGGTGCCGACGACGTTTTCTATTCCGGTGTTTGTAGCGTATGCAGGATTGGCCTCAATATGCACATAGTCGGTGGGCTTGCCATCGCCACCGAAGGTAAATTCGAGGATGCAGAAGCCTTCGTCGATGCTGTCGAACAGCGTGCGGTAGCGTTGCTCGCTTTGGAACAGGCGTTCTTCCGCAGAGCGGCGCTCGTCAATGTCGATGACCGAGCCGATATAGCCCATGAAGCGACCGGTTTCGTCGAAACGCGGAGCCGCCGCGTCAATCGCCCAGCGGTAGCTGCCGTCCGCCTGTCGCAGGCGATATTCGACGCGGAATGGCTTATGCGCGGCGTTGGATTCAAAGAAGGTTTTGCTTGCCATCGCTTTGTCGTCGGGATGTGTAGCTTCCAGCCAGCCGAAACCGAGCGCTTCGTCGGGCGTCTGCCCGGTGCTTTCGTACCACAACCGGTTCAGGTAAAAGCAGTGGCCATCGGCGGCGGTAACCCAGACGATAACGGGCGCATTGTCCGCCATCGCACGAAACCGCTCTTCGCTTTCGGTGAGCTTTGCCCCGGCGCGCGCGCGTTCGGCGGATTGCCAGATAATTTCGGCTGTCTCGGTCGCTACAGCGACTTCGTCCTCAGTCCAGACATGCGGTTCCGCCGTTGCGGTGCTGAGCAGCGCGATAACTTTGCCATCGCGTACCAGGGGTATGTCAAGCGTCGCGCGGCAGCCGATTGCGGCATAGCTTGGCTCTGCGACGGCGGTTCTCGGGTCGGCGCGCACATCCGAGACCAAAATCGGGTTGCCGGACAGCAAGTCGGAGATGCGCCCGGCACCGTAATCGGTCAGCCGGTGAGGACCGACTACCGAAACATGCCCCGGCCTTACCCATTCGCTCTGCACATTGTTGAAACTTTCATTTTCGACTTCGCCGAATGCACAAAATGCCACACCGATTTTTTCGCCCAGCAAAGCGCAACCCGCGTCGATAGCCTCGCGGCTCGTTACCGCATGGCGCATCGCTTCATTCAGGCTTATCCGGAAATCGGAGCGTCGCTGTGCCAGTACCTGCAGCGTTGTCTCCGTGGCGCAGCAATACATGCCGACCACCCGTCCTGCCGCATCGCGCACCGGGGAATAAGCAAAGGTAAACCAGGTTTCCTCATCATATCCCTTTCGGTTCATGATGAGCGGCAGGTTTTCGAAATAGCTTGGGCGGCCGGCCAGAGCGGCGTCGACCATTGGCGCAATGTCGCTCCATATTTCGGACCATACATCCTGAAACCGCGCGCCAAGCGCAGCCGGGTGCTTTTTCCCAAGCATCATCGAATAAGCGTCGTTATACAAAAAGCCCAGTTCATCG
Organism: Sphingomonas paucimobilis; assembly: GCA_943369235.1. Taxonomy (GTDB): domain Bacteria; phylum Pseudomonadota; class Alphaproteobacteria; order Sphingomonadales; family Sphingomonadaceae; genus Sphingorhabdus_B; species Sphingorhabdus_B paucimobilis_A. The sequence goes on along the minus strand of CALRMO020000041.1, from coordinate 12,969 downwards.
CCCCATGCGACAAACATAGGGAAGCCCGATCCCAGCATCAGGCTTACCACGGATCGAAGCGAAGACGGCCATTCACCTGGCTGACCCAGCGGCGAGGTCGACCAATCGTGCGCCAGCATCGACGCACCCATCGCGCCGCCATCGCGGAATGTGTTCTGGGAGTAAACGGAGGTCGTCATGGGCAGCTTTTTCTTTTTGAGCACCTCATGGTCTGCCCAGCAGACAGTATAAAACACAACTTCTCAAACCAGTGCAATGTCAAATGCATATTAAGCGGCGAGTTGACCTGCGCGGCTCAACGTCGGTTCCCCCGGGTTCGTCAATTAGGCAATCATGCGGGCATACCGCGACACATCTCGCGGGCTGGCTTCACGCTAATCTGCATCCCGGAATTCCGGATAATCGGAATGTAAAATAGCGCTGGCCTTTAGGCTTGTCCCTGCATTAGTCTGATGCCGGGAGGAACCTTTGGTGCGCAACCTGTTGCTATTGCCGTTCGTCGTCGCAGCGGCGCTTGCGCTTGCGCTCTTCTCGCGTGTACCGCCTGGCGGCAAGGACGGCTCGGAATATTCGCTGGCCGAGGCCAGCAAGACGCTCGATGCAATCGCGCGTACGCCCCGACCGGTGGGTTCGGTTGGTAATGCAAACGCCAAGACGTGGTTGGTATCGCGCTTTTCGTCGCTCGGGTTGGATGTCGATACGCAGCAAGGCATCGGTGTGCGGCAAACGAATTTCGACAAGAGGCGGGCAGGCTCAGTCAACGTGTCGCCGTACGAGAACATCATCGCGGTGCTGCCGGGGCGCGACCGCGCGGCGAAAGCTGTTGTGTTGATGGCGCATTATGACAGCGCGCCGTGGGCCAATGGCGCGTCCGATGATGCAGCGGGCGTTGCGGCGCTGGTGGAAACGGCGCGGGTGCTGAGTGCCGGGCCAAAGCCTGCGCGCGATGTGGTGTTTCTTGTCACCGATGCAGAGGAGCTTGGACTGATCGGTGCGCAGGAATTTTTCGCGTTTCATCCCCTGGCCAAACGGATTGGAGCGGTGGTGAATGTCGAGGCGCGTGGATCGCGGGGTCGCGCGTTCATGTTCCAGACCTCGCCGGGCAATGCCGCGCTTATCGACCTATGGGCGAGCAACGCCGTTGGCCCGTCGGGCAACAGTCTGGCAAACAATGTTTACCGCCTGCTGCCCAACGATACCGATCTTTCGGTGCCGCTGGCGAAAGGCATTACCGGCATCAACGCGGCGTTTATTGACGGGCTTTACGATTATCATATGCCGACCGACAGTATCGATAATCTCGATCCGGCGGCGATGCGGCATTTGGGTAATTTCGCGCTCACAACGACGCGCGCGCTGGCGCTGGCGGAGAGTTTACCGACGCAAGCGGGGGAGGCAGCCTATTTCGACTTTTTCGGGCTGTTTGTTGTGCGCTATCCGATGTGGGGCGGATGGGTGATTATTGTCGTCGGGTTCGCCTTGCTGGCACTTGCGAGGGTCAGCCGGATCGGCGTCAGCGCGAGGCAGGCCCTAGGCGGGACGTTGGGTGTTGCCGGGCTGATGATCATTGTCGGAGCTAGCAGCCATTTTCTGGCCAAGTGGCTATATGGACCCGGCATGATTCCGCTGCGTGAGCGGGTGAACGAAATGGATGCCGCGCTGTGGATTTATGTCGCGCTGGCGTCTGGTGCGGTGCTGTTGACACGGCCCCGCGCGGCGATGTGGACCGGCTCTGTTATCTTGCTGCTGCTATGTGCATTCGCGGCGCAAATCTGGATGCCGGGGGCGAGCTGGCTGTTCGATTGGGCAGGGGTTATCGGGGCGGCGTTGCTTTTGCTGGCCGGCCGAGCTGGCTTGAAATCACCGTCGACGATCTACGTCAGCGCGGTCATTGGCGGAATTTGGGGCGCGCTGTTGTTGGCAGGGGTAATTGTAACCTATGTCTCGGTCGCGCCAATGACGCCTGCACCTGTTGCGCTCATCATACCATTTGCTATCGCCCTGATTTCGCCGGTAATCATAACGTTCGGCGAGGTTAGGCGTTCCCGGCTTTTCGGCGCCGGGGTGATCGCTGCTGCGGCATTTGGCGGCATCTGGTTCGTGTTTTCGAGCAGCTTTTCGCCGCGCTATCCGAAACCAGGCGATCTCTTCCATTATACCGATTTGCGCGACGGGAAAAGTTATTGGGCGACGAAATCAACCGCGCGTGAGCTTCCGGACGGATTGGTCACGACCGTTATGCCTGACGGATTTCCGGCGGAAAAGTGGCCAGCGGTGCCGGCGGCCGCCTCACCTATTTTGCCGCCAGATATCGTTCTTACCAAAAACGGTAGCCGGACCACGTTGACCATGTCGAGCGCAGCGGCGTCGCGAATGATGAATTTCATGATAAAGCCGTCGATCGCGCTGTCGAATGTCTTCGTCAACGGACGGAAGGTGCAGTTGCCGGAAGGCAAGGCAACACGGATTGGCTGGCGCGCGGAAACACCGGACGCAAAGCTTGTTCTTCAGTTCGACACCGCGACACGCGGCCGTCTGGCAGTCGATTATCTTTATGCCGTTGGAGGGCTTCCCGCAGGCGCTCCTACGCCCGGCGGGCCGGATACCGACTGGACCTTATTGAATGGCACACGGGTAATCGGCGGCTCTGCCACGCTTGATTTCTGAGGCCATTGCGCCCCAAGGCGGACCGAACAATTCATGCTGGATACAGGCTTTGGCTGGCAAGTGCAGCAAAGCACTTGGCGGCGCGCTCAAGATTATCTAGGGAACATCCATGAACAGAAAAATTCTTGTGTCGGCAGCCTTGCTGGCCACGACGTCAATGCTTTCGGGTTGTGCTGCGCTTGGCCTTGGTGGCGGCGGCGCGAAGCCCGGCAGCAACACCCGTTATGTCGCGCGCGACGTCAATACGCTATACGCTGCGGCCAAGGACAAGATGGATCGCAAGCAATATGAGGTTGCCGCTGCCCTGTTCGACGAGGTGGAGCGTCAGCATCCTTATTCGCCCTGGGCTCGCCGTGCGCAGTTGATGAGTGCGTTCAATTATTACATGGCGGCGAAGTATAATGAATCGATCCAGTCGTCGCGCCGTTTCCTGTCGATCCATCCGGGCAACAAGGACGCGCCTTACGCATATTATCTGATTGCGCTGTCTTATTACGAGCAAATCAGCGACGTAACGCGCGACCAGAAGATTTCGGAGCAGGCGCTGTCGGCGCTTGGCGAAGTGCAGCGTCGCTATCCGACCAGCCGCTATGCCGCCGACGCAACGCTGAAAATGGACCTCGTGCGCGATCACCTTGCGGGCAAGGAGATGGAAATCGGCCGTTTTTACCAACGCCGTGCGCTGTGGCTCGCCTCGTCATTGCGCTTCCGCGAAGTGGTCGCGAAATATGATACCACGACCCACGCGCCCGAAGCTCTGTATCGGTTGACCGAATCTTATCTCGCGATGGGTGTGCCGGAGGAAGCGAAAAAGGCGGCTGCGGTGCTTGGAGCGAACTATCCGGGCAGCGAATGGTACCAGCGAGCCTATAACCTGATGCAGAAGAACGCGCCGTCGGCGTAATGCGATGTTAGCGGGCACTACGTGTTAACGGGGCTGGCGATCCGCGATGTGGTGCTGATCGAGGCGCTGGACCTTGAATTTGCAAGCGGCTTGGGTGTGCTGACCGGCGAAACCGGTGCGGGTAAATCGATTTTGCTGGATGCGCTGGGGCTGGCGCTTGGCGCGCGGGCCGACAGCGGATTGGTGCGCGGTGGTTCCGACAAGGCGCAGGTTACAGCAAGTTTTGATGCACCTGCGGGAGTCGTTGCGCTGCTGGCCGCGAATGACATCGACATCGACGCAAGCGAACCCTTGATCATTCGCCGGTCGGTCAAGGCCGATGGCGGCAGCAAGGCCTTCATCAATGATCAGCCATGTTCGGCCGCATTGTTGCGCGATGTCGGATCGGCTTTGGTCGAAATTCATGGGCAGCATGACGACCGGGGCTTGCTTAATCCGCGCGGGCATCGGGCCTTGCTCGACACCTTCGGACGGTGCGACACGGCGAGCGTGGCAGCCGGTTTTTCGGCGTGGCAGGAAGCAAAGACGCGGCTCGATATCGCGCGTGAGGCCCTTGAAAATGCGGCGCGGGATCGTGAATGGCTCGAACATGCTGTGGCGGAGCTCGTGGCGTTCAATCCGCAGGAAGGCGAGGAAGAGCAACTTGCCGGCGAACGCTCAGACATGCAGAAGGGCGAACGCGTCGCGGAAGATTTAAAGACGGTTCTGGAAAGCTTTGATGGCCCTAAAAGCGGGCTGGCGCTGATCCGCAGTGCCGCGCGCAAGCTCGACAGACTGGCCGATGCACATCCGTTGCTGGCGGAAGCGCTGACGGCGCTCGACCGCGCGGTGATCGAGGCGAGCGAGGCCGAAGATAAATTGAACGCGGCGGCGCGCGCCATCGAATATGAACCGGCGCGGCTTGACGAAATCGAGGTTCGTCTGTTCGAACTGCGCGCTTTGGCCCGCAAGCACAATGTCGCGCCTGACGCGATCCTGTCCTTGCAGCAGAACCTTAGTGCGCGGCTTGAGTCGATCGAGGCGGGCGGGGAGGGGCTGGCGAAACTTGAAGCCGAGGTCGCCGGGAAACATGCAGCCTATGTAAAGTCCGCCACGGCATTATCGGAAGCACGGACGAAGGCTGCGGCGCGGCTGGATGCTGCGGTAAAAACCGAACTTGTCCCGCTCAAGCTGGATGCAGCGCAATTCCGCACGGCGGTTGAGCGATTGCCTGAGGATCGCTGGACCGGATCGGGTATGGACCGCGTGGAGTTCCTGATTTCGACCAACCCGGGCGCTCCGTTTGCGCCGCTGGCGAAGATCGCGTCGGGCGGCGAACTGTCGCGCTTCATTTTGGCGTTGAAAGTGGCGTTGGCCGAAGAAGGCGGGGCGGCGACGATTATCTTTGACGAGATCGACCGGGGCGTCGGCGGTGCCGTAGCTGCGGCCATCGGTGAGCGGCTGGCGCGGCTGGCCAAGCGTACGCAGCTTCTTGCGGTCACCCATAGCCCACAGGTCGCCGCGAAGGGCCAGGCGCATTATTTCATCGCCAAATCAAGTGAAGGCACGGTCACCCGGACCGGCGTGATTTTGCTGGATCACGACGCGCGCCGGCAGGAAATCGCACGAATGCTATCGGGCGCAGAAGTGACCGATGAGGCAAGGGCACAGGCCGAACGGTTGCTGGAGGTCGCGTGACGCCGCTCTCTGAGGCCGATGCTGCCAATAAAATGATGCGGCTGGCGAAGCAGATCGCATATCACAACACGCGGTACCACGCCGAGGACTCACCCGAAATTTCCGATGCTGAGTATGACGCGCTTGTCCGGCGGAATAACGAGCTTGAGGCGGCATTTCCGCAGCTGATCCGCGCCGACAGCCCGAACAAGGCGGTTGGCGCTGCCGTCGAGGGATCGGGGCTTAAAAAGGTCACTCACGCCAAGCGGATGATGAGCCTCGACAACGCTTTTGCGGCTCAGGATGTCGAGGATTTCGTCGCGCGGGTACGGCGGTTCTTGAATTTGCCCGGCGACGCGCCGGTGGCGTTGACGGCCGAAGACAAAATTGACGGCCTGTCGCTTTCGCTGCGCTATGAAGACGGCAAACTGACGCAGGCGGCGACGCGCGGCGATGGCTCGGTCGGAGAAGATGTGACAGCGAATGTCGCGTATATTTCCGATATCCCGCAGCACTTGACTGGGGATGCAACCGGCACGTTCGAAATAAGGGGTGAGGTCTATATGGCCAAATCCGATTTTCTCGCGCTGAATCAGCAACAGGCCGAGAAGGGCGGTAAGATATTCGCCAATCCGCGCAACGCGGCCGCGGGATCGCTGCGGCAGAAGGACGCGAAGATTACGGCGGCGCGGCCGTTGCGGTTTCTGGCGCACGGTTGGGGTGAGGTGAGTACGTTGCCGGCCGACACGCAGGGCGGCGTCATGGCAGCAATTGCAGCCTGGGGCGTCCCGGTGTCCCCAATGCTGGTACGCGTGGAGGGAGCGGATGCCGCACTCGCCCATTATGCGGAAATCGAAAAGCAGCGGGCCGAGCTCCCCTATGATATTGACGGTGTCGTCTATAAGGTCGACCGGCTCGACTGGCAGGAGCGCCTCGGGTTTGTGGCCAAGGCCCCGCGCTGGGCCATCGCACACAAGTTTCCGGCGGAGCGAGCCGAAACGACGCTGGAGGCGATTGATATTCAGGTCGGACGCACGGGCAAGCTAACACCGGTTGGCCGGTTGACCCCGGTTACCGTCGGCGGGGTGGTAGTTTCTAACGTCACGCTGCACAATCGTGACGAAATTGCGCGGCTCGGCGTCCGCCCGGGCGACCGCGTCGTAGTCCAGCGCGCAGGCGACGTTATTCCGCAAGTGGTCGAAAACCTTACGGGCGAGGAAGATCGCCTGCCTTACGCATTTCCGGATCACTGTCCGGCCTGCGCATCCGAAGCTGTCGCTGAAGGGGGCGAGGTCGATGTCCGTTGCACTGGCGGCCTGATTTGCCCCGCGCAGCGCTTTGAGCGCCTTCGCCACTTTGTCAGCCGTGCAGCTCTCGATATCGAGGGGCTTGGCGAGAAGAGCATTTTGGAATTCATCGACGCAGGCTGGCTCCATTCACCCGCCGATATCTTCAGGCTTCACCAGCACCGGGCTGCGCTTTTGACTCGCGAAGGATGGCAGGAAAAGTCTGTGGATAATCTGTTGGCAGCGATTGACGCTAAGCGTAATCCGAGTTGGGGCCGACTTTTGTTCGCTTTGGGTATTCGACACGTCGGTGCGGTAACGGCTATGGATTTGTCGAAAAACTACAAAAATTTCTACTCATTACCTGATACGATGGCTCGGATAGCGGATGGCGGCGAACTGTTTTACCAAAATTTAGCAGACATACCGGGTATCGGAGATGCCGTCATCGACTCGTTGGTAGCGTTCTTTCATGAACAACATAATCTTGAAGTTTGGTACGATTTAGTAGGTAAAGGACCCGGTGAAGGTCAACTCGATCCTCCCGACTATGTCTCGAACATCCGCGAGAGCGAATGGACCGGCAAAACGATCGTGTTCACGGGCAAGCTTGAAACCATGAGTCGCGACGAAGCGAAGGCGCAGGCAGAAGCATTGGGTGCGAAAGCCGCGGGTTCGGTTAGCGCAAAGACAGATCTTGTTGTTGCGGGACCTGGCGCAGGATCAAAATTGAAGCAGGCGACGGCACTCGGCATCAGGGTTATCGATGAAGCCGAATGGGCCGCAATCGTGGCGTCCTCATAAGCTGGAAAGCCGCAATCCGCGAAAAAGCAGACGGCGCGCCGGTCAGAAAAGGAGCAACCAGCGCGCCGTCAGAACCATGGCGGCCCCCCCTCGTGCCGCCCGGTTCAAAACCACCCCAAAAGAATTTCCGTTCAATTCAAAATCCCGGCATTCCCCCAAATGGCCGCGACTCCGAAGGGGTGTTATATGTGACGGTGATATGACTGTTTGACAGCAGATAATGTTAAATGGTTTACATTCGTAAATTATGGCCGAAAATTCAACCCGATCCCTTTCAGCGCCCGCCCTGTTTGCGGCCTTTCCTCCCGCGTTACAGCGGCAATTGCGCGAATCAGCGATTCGAAAAAGCTTTCGCGACGGGCAATTTTTATATCATCGCGGCGATCGAGCGGACGGCTTTTGGCTGATCGATGGCGGACAGGTTAAAATCGGATATTTTAGCGATAGCGGCGACATGCAGGTCATTGCGATTTTGGGGGCAGGGGACAGTTTTGGCGAGCTGGCGTGCTTCGGGCAGTTTCTGCGCGTGGTCGATGCGCAAGCTATGGGGCAGGTTGAGGGCTTATGGATTACCGACAGCCAGCTTACCAAAGCAATGTCCAGTTCTCCCGAAATCATGCGCGAACTGATGCGGATATTGGCGACGCAGCTTCAGGAGGCGCTGAACGATATTCTTTTCTTTCGCAACATGTCGGCGAGCCAGCGGCTGGCGCAACGGCTGCTGGCACTGGGTGAGAGCAAAACGGCGCCCATAAAGCTCACGATCCGGCAGCAGGAACTGGCTGAGCTGATCGGTGTTTCGCGGATGACCATCGCCTCGTCGCTCGGCGAGCTTGAAAAGACAGGGTTCGTCGAACGGCATTACGGCTATCTTGTCATTGCCGACCCACAAGGTTTGCGGCAGTGGATGGAGCGTCGAACCAACGCATAACCCCGCCTGGCATCGGGGTCCATATCCCCATCCTGACGCCCGAATCACGCAAAACCTTCCCTGTCCAGCTGTTGCAGGTCGTGAGGGCATCATAATGTCCGACCGAGTCGTAAAAGAGATTGTCCGGGCCGTAAGCGGTATAAGCACGGCTTTCGCCCGTAGAGCCGAGCCGGAACGTGGCACGAATTTGCGCCATGATGCGGCCAAATTGCTTTGGCGAAACCCGAAACACCTTGCGATAGGATAGCGGCTTTGGGTTGGTAAGGTGGTAAACGTGAAGTGTGGTTTGATCAGACCCGATAACCGCGCTCATCACATCTCCGCTGTGTACATCGCTCCATGTCCGTGCATTTCGATAGACCGCCCGATGCCCCCATCCGATCATAACGTGCGTGCCATACAGGGCCGGGTCGGCGAGTTGATCAGGGCGAATGAGGTCGCTTAAGTCTTCACCGGCGGCAGATATCGGGACAATGAGGCTGACATGAACACCGTTGGTCTCAACAAAGACGTCGATGCCCTGCGCCGGTGGTCGCCATCCAGTGTTGGCGGGGATATGGCTCCCGATCAAGGCGCAGAGCATATAGACACCCACCAACACCAACGGCCACGCGATGAGGGCACAGGCCGCCGTCCACAGGCTGTTGATGCGAAACAGTTTCAAGTGTAACTACTTTCTCATGGCCGATTTTAAACATGTTTATGATACCCCGCCCAATGGCGCAAATGCCGACTGGACGGTGCCGCAGAATTGGGGAGGGTTCAGTGCGGACGAGCACGGAATGTGGGACCGGTTGTTCGCGCGGCAATCGGCTATGCTGCCGGGCAGGGCGGCGGATGCTTTCTTGCGCGGAATGGATGTGTTGAAGCTATCGAAGCCGGGCATACCCGATTACCGTGAACTGAACGCGCGGTTGACGGCTGCGACCGGGTGGCAAGTCGTGGCCGTACCGGGACTGGTCCCGGACGAGGTTTTTTTCAGCCATCTTGCCAACCGCCGCTTTCCGGCAGGTAACTTCATCCGCACGCCGGTCGAACTCGATTATCTTCAGGAACCCGACGTCTTCCACGATGTGTTCGGACATGTTCCCATGCTGGCCGATCCGGTATTTGCCGATTATATGGTGGCTTATGGCGAAGGTGGTTTGCGCAGCCTCGGCTTCGATGCGCTCGATCATTTGGCGCGACTTTACTGGTATACGGTGGAGTTTGGCTTGATCCAGCAGGCCGATGGTTTGCGGATCTACGGCGCGGGGATTGTGTCGAGCTATTCGGAAAGTGTTTTTGCGCTCGATGACCCCAGCCCTAACCGGATTGGGTTCGATTTGATGCGCGTGATGCGGACAAAATACCGCATCGATGATTTTCAGCAGAATTATTTTGTCATTCCCAGTCTGGACCAGTTGTTGAAGGTCACAGTCGAGACCGACTTTGCGCCGCTTTATGCAGAACTGGAACGATTGCCGGACATCGCTATCGCGGACATTTTGCCCGAGGATATGGTCATTACGCGGGGAACACAGGAATATGCCGAAGGGACCGGTCGCTAAAAAGGGAGGGAAAAGCAACCGGCCCCCGGCATTTTGCTGTCAGATTATGGCAGCAAAACCGAATCGATGACGTGGACAACGCCGTTCGATTGCAGGACATCGACTTGAGTGACCTTGGACGTGCCGCCCTTGGCGTCGGTGACGATTACGTCCTTTCCAACGATCTTTGCAATCAGCTTGCCGCCTGCGACCGTATCAAGCGTCGCTGTGCCGCCGCCGGCCTTGATTGCCTTGACGATATCCTTGCTGGTCAATTTACCAGCGACAACATGGTAAGTCAGGATGGAAGTCAGCGTCGCCTTGTTTTCGGGCTTTACCAGCGTTTCGACAGTGCCTGCAGGCAGTTTTGCAAAGGCGTCATTGGTCGGCGCGAATACGGTGAAGGGTCCGGGGCTCGCAAGCGTATCGACGAGGCCAGCGGCTTTAACCGCAGCAACCAGCGTGGTGAGATTAGGGGCAGCCGACGCGTTTTCGGCAATCGTCTTTGTGGGGAACATCTCAGCGCCGCCGACCGTCGGGTTGGCCATCGCATGATGGTTGGCGATTACAGCGGTGCCGGTGAGTGTCGAGGATGCGAGCGCGAGTGCGATCAAAAAACGGTTTGTCTGTTTCATATTTTAAACCTTCCTGCGTAGCGCACGTCCGGGGGATGGCGTGCTGCGAGCAATTACGGAGGTATTCGGCGCGCGGATGCACACGCCATGAAAATTATTTCAAAGGGTTGCGATTTTTCCGCTGGCAAGAATGGGACCAGTGGCCTTGCCGCCAGGTGCGCCGCCGGCAGGCTCGGGCGTGATGGCAAGCGTACCACCGGCATGTACATATTGCCGCATCTCGGCAGGGACGATCACCGATGTTGCCGATTTGGCTTCAACGATCCCGAGCGAGCGCGCTGTTCCGTCTTCGGGAATGATCCACAGTTCGGGGTAGAGCGTGCCGGTGTCGAGCGACACGGGGGTCACGATCATGCGCCCGCTGCTGCTGTCGTAACTGGCCGTCAAGGACGCAGCGCCGGTTTCGCTGCCTAACGCAGCAATGAGCGGCGCTTCGGGCGCGACGGGTGCAACCGCATCGGGCTTTTGCAGCAGCAAAATCCCGAGAATAGCCGCAGCGCCAACGGAAATGCCGCTCAATGTGCGCCAGAACAACAGCTTGCCCGCATTGGTATCTTGTCCGCTCGCCGCCGGGAGCGCGCCTTCTATGCCGCTCCACACATGCGAAGGCGGCGTTTCCTCTGTATCGAACAGTGCCTGCAACCGGTCTCGCCAGGCCTCCACCTCGGCCGCAAAGGCCGCATCGGTCGCAATGCGCGCAGTTGCCGTTGCTTCGCCCGCTGCGTCGAGCAAGCCCAATACATATTCGCCCGCCAGCGCAATATCGTCTTCGCTCAATATGGTCATGAAGCCCCCTCCATGCATGTCCGCAATTTTATGAGCGCGCGGCGTATCCGGCTTTTGACGGTGCCGAGCGGCTCGCCTTCGCGCGCGGCGAGGTCGGCGTAGGTTGCGCCGCCGATAAAGGCACTTCGGATAAAATGCGCGTCGCGGTGTTCGAGGCCGTTGATGCAGCCGTGAAGCACGGCATCCTCACCTGCCGCGACAAGCCGTGCCTCGGCCAGCGGCGCAGGGTCGGCAATCTCGGCGGCTTCGTCCAGCGACGCGAGACCAGCCTTGCCCCTGGACCGCAACCGGTCGATCGCACGGTTGCGCGTCACGGCAACGAGCCAGCTTATCGGGCTGGCGCGCCCTGCCTCAAAGCTTGCGGCCTTGTTCCAGATGGTGAGATAGGCGTCTTGCAATGCTTCTTCCGCTTCGGCTCGTTCGGGGAAGATACGCAGGCACACGCCGAATAGTTTCGCCGAGGTCGCCCGGTAGACGGTCTCGAAAGCCGAACGGTCGCCGCGCCCGGCGCGCTGCAACGCATCGGCAAGCCGCGCGCGGCGGGCATCGGCGAGGGAGGCTGGGCTGTCGTCGGCAGGCATTGAGTTCGATATGCCTTGTGGCGAGGGCCGGGGCAAGGGGATAACCGCTGAAGTATGACCGTATAAAATAATACCGTAGTGCTGAGCCTGTCGAAGCACACCTTTCGGGTAAGCGCCGAACTTCGACGCGCGCCGCGCTCCGGTAACTTTTTTGACCGGATATCTCCCCCATAAGGTAACTAAGTTCCCCATGTAACCCACCCCCTAGCTGTTACCTTATGTCACCTTTGAACGCGTCCCCGCCCCAAAATCGCAGTTCCCCGGGTTTGGGAGTTTTTCAGGAACCCGGCCATAGGCGGGGGCGATATTGTCGGACGAGGTGGTGTGGGTTGGTTTCCCATCGCTAGCTTACAACAGACGAAATCCTACATTGCAAGTATGTTGTATCTGTTTTGTTCTGTGACTGGAATGTTGTGGTTAGCTGCCGGTCCGCTCTCTTTCACAGAATTGGCAAAGCGGTCGCTCGTTGTTTTGGCTAATTGTCTCAGAGACGCAGCTGTCCTAAAGGGACAGGCATGCTAATCCGCCGTGCCCGTGCCGAAGATAATGCCGCCATCTGGACCATCATCGGTCCTACCATCCGGGCGGGAGATACTTATGCCTTGGACCCTCTGCTGAGTGAAGAAGACTCCTTGGCCTATTGGTTGGGTGCGGACCGAGAGACCTTTGTCGCGGTGGACGAAGGCTCAATCCTTGGCACCTACTACATCCGCCAGAACCAAGCAGGCGGTGGCCGTCATGTCAGCAACTGCGGTTATATGACGAGCGCCGCGGCGACTGGACGAGGCGTTGCGGGACGCATGTGCGAGCATTCGCTGGACTATGCTAGGTCGAGAGGCTTCACCGCCATGCAGTTCAACTTCGTGGTCAGCACGAACGATCGGGCCGTCCGACTATGGCAAAAGCTAAGCTTTGAGGTCGTGGGCCGGTTGCCTCTGGCCTTCGAGCATCCATCGCATGGCTTCGTTGATGCGCTAGTGATGTTCAGGCACCTCTAACAACGGCTGCCTTTAGGCGTTTGATTCTTCTATTTGAACGTCCGCAAAGTGGTCAATTCTGTTGATAAAGTCGCTGTTGGCGGCGTCGATGGTAGTGGCCGGACGAAGGCGAGCAACAGTGGCGGCTTTTTCAGGCGGCGGCTGCGACCGGGATTGGGAGCAGTATGGCTAGTTTGCGCAAGTTTTGGGCTG
>CALRMO020000040.1:0-17750 GCA_943369235.1 Sphingomonas paucimobilis | reverse complement strand
AATTGTGAGCAGCCATCTTGCGGCGGTGCAAATCATAAAGATGGACAGGAAAAGCAAGCGCCAGCGGAAGCGAGATAAACGGCCATGCCATCCCGGTTAATGCAGCTCGAAGCGAAATCATCATCAAGGCCGCCGGCAGCAGGGCCGGTAAAAGGTCGATCCACCGATTGCCCCGGGCTTTAAGCCAGATTGCTTCAATCACCAGCACCGCAAGCACGACGTCCACGGCGCGCCCGCTCGCAAAAAACTCGTCCATCAACCGAACGGGCCGTTCAACTGAACAACCTGGTAATTGAGAAGGCCGGCAATACTGACCCAGACGATATAGGGTACGAGCAAGGCGGCAGACCATTTTGAAAAGCGGCCGCAAAAGACAATCAGCACCAGAACCGAAAGCCAAAGCGCGATCAGTTCGTAAAAGGCGATGTCAGGTCGTTCCAACCGGAAGAACAGGAAGCTCCATCCCAGATTGAGAAAACCATTGAGCGCAAACAGCCCGAGGCTGATTTCGGACTCGCGCCGTGTCGGGGCTTTCTCCCAGGCCAGCACGCCCGCCACAGCGATCATCGCGAAAATTGCGGTCCAGATGATACCGAACATATAATCCGGCGGCGCCCAGTCGGGTTGCTTAAGCGAATAATACCATGAATCGAGGACTGTGATACTACCGCCGACGATAGCGGTAATCAGAGCCAACGAGCCGGCGATCAGGGCTGGGAAAAGTCCGGCTCTCGTCATGGATGTGCTTTACCTCTCTACGGCTTTTAACCCGAATAAATGACCCAAATCCTTGAAGAATATTCGGACATGAGCCATCGGATCGCGCCTGACCAGCTGTTTGTTCATATAGGCTTCCCATGTCAAGCGCTGGACATCGGGGTCCTCGCACATCTTGACGAAGCGTTCGCGGCGTTTGTCGTTTTTGTACCAGAAATATTGCATCATCCCGAGGATCCAGAACACACGGCCATGTGCTTTCATGAACGCTTTGCGCGCCAGCCGAAGCGAGCGGGCGTCGCCTGTTTTCAGGAACATCGCCACGGCGTCGGCGCTATTCCGGCCGGCTGTCATGGCGTAATAAATGCCCTCGCCCGATGAGGGTGCAACGACACCGGCAGCATCGCCCGCGACGACAACATTACGGCCGTTGTCCCAGCGCTTGAGCGGTTTTAACGGGATCGGGGCGCCTTCGCGGCGGATAGTTTTCCAGTGCGACAGCCCGGTCTGCTCACGCATCAGGCTGGTTGTTTCGCGCAGGGGAAAGCCCTTGTCGGCACTGCCAAGGCCAATGCTTGCAGTCTTGCCGTGGGGGAATATCCAGGCGTAAAAATCGGGCGACAGATGCCCCTGATAATAAACATCGCAGCGCGTTTCGTCATAGTCTGCATCGATCTCGTCAGGAACTTCGACAATCTCGTGATACGCAAAGACGCACGGGACATGGCTGGCGTTTTTGATGCACTGCTTCGCTACGCCCGAACGCGCACCGTCGGCCCCGATGACCGAACGCGTGGTTACGCTTTGCAGCGGTGCGTTCCGGTCAGAACGATAGGATAACGTTACGATGTCGGCGCTGTCGTCGATTTCCTCGCATTTGCCGGTGACGCGCGTCGCGCCTGATTCCGACGCGCGGTTGCGCAGCCATTCGTCGAACGTATCGCGGTCCACCATGCCGACAAACCCGTCGCCTACCGGCATCATCACTTTCTTGTTCGATGGCGCGATGATCCGTGCCGACTTGGCATGCGCCACCAGCAAGGTTTGCGGAATGTCGAAATCCTTGAGCAAGCGTGGCGGCACGGCGCCCCCGCACGGCTTGATCCTGCCCGCCTTGTCGAGCAACATCACCCGGTATCCTTTGCGCGCTAGGTCGTTCGCCGCCGTGGCGCCCGAGGGACCGCCGCCAACCACCACGACATCATAGTCGGTCTGAATATTCATGCTTGCACCGCCTCTCCTAACGTATCGGGGCGCTTCAGGCTTGTTCCTGTCGCCACAATCGCCGCAACGATGAACATCGCTGCCTCCAAACCGAATACCGCCTGAAACGCGATACTGTCCTGCCCCATGAAGGTGCGAAGTTGATCGACGATCACCGCGCCTAATAGGCCGCCTGCGCCAAACGCAACGGCTTGCGACGCGCCCCAGACGCCCATCCGTGCGCCTTCTGCATTGCCATTACCTTCGCTGGCGAGACCGAGCATCGCGCCCACCGCCGCAACTGCGAAAATTCCATTACCGACGCCAAGGCCGAACACATTGGCGGTCAGCGGCCACGACTGTCCGACCGACGCCGCGACCGACAATCCGGCCAGCATCACCGCCGAACTAAAACATCCCAGCACGATCCACAGCTTGAAATTCTGGCCATAACGCTTTGCATAAAGGCTGCCGCCTAGCCCCGACACCAGCATTCCCAGCAATATGCCGCTGTGCTGAACGCCCGCAAGCTGCGTGGATTCGCCAGGTGTCATGGCGAATACGAAACCGGCAAATGGTTCAAGTATAAGGTCCTGCATGCTGTAGGCGAGCATCGAAATGAACACGAAATAGGTAAACCGCCGCACCTGTGTGTCCTGCCAGATTTCGCGCAAAACGGTCATGAATGCGGGCGACCCTGCCATCGGATTTCGTGCGCTGACGGGCAGGCTGTTTTGTTCCAGACCGCGCAGCGCCAACCATGCTGCGCAAAACGCCACCAGGATGACGATGCTTGAGACGACGGCCAATCGTGCTTCGCTGAACGGGTCGAGATAGGCTCCCGAAACACCGGCCGCGATGACGATGCCGGCAACCATCATGGTCCAGGTAATCGCCGCTGCCGCAGGCTTTCGTTCTGCCGAAACCCGCGACGCAAGGAGCGCCAGCAACGCGGTCCCCGACATGCCCACGCCCAATCCGATCAGGGTGAAGCCGATAATAGCCAGAAGGATTGGCAATATGCCCGGCCCGGCCATCATCGTCGTTGCATCGACCGCAAGCATCGAACCCAGCGCCAGCAAACCCATCCCGACCATGATCCACGAGCTGCGCCGCGCCGAACGGTCGGAGCTGTGGCCCCAAACCGGGCGACTCAATTGCACCGCATAATGCCATGCAACCAGGCCCGCCGGAACCGCCGCAGCAATCGAATATTCCACAACCATGACGCGGTTGAGCAATGAGGTCGCGAGCATCACGATCGCGCCGATCGCGGCCTGAACCGTGCCGAGCCTAAGGATACCCAACCACCCGATCCCCGCAGGATTTACGGCTTGCATATTCATATATATCCTCCGAGGCCGAGCGCTGCCGCGAGCATCCCGAACACATAAAGCGAGACACCGGTGCCGTTATACCAAGGCGCATATTTGGCGGGATTACCGACCAGCCGTACCATCAACGCCAGCTGGACCAGCGTGAACAGGCTCACAATTGCGGCCGAAAGCACCAGATCTTGCCGGTACAGGATCGCCATCACCGCCATTTGGGCCACCGCCATGACAAAGCAGGCGAACAGGGCGGCTCCACGCACGCCCAGAACGACCGGCAGCGAGCGCAGACCCGTTTCCCGGTCGCCTTCTACAGCCTTGAAATCATTAAGCGTCATGATGCCGTGGGCGCCAAGGCTGTAGAGCAGGATGACGAAAAGCGTCGTTTCCGACGGCAAGCCGCCCACCATGACGCTGGCACCTGTAAACCACGATAGTCCCTCATAGCTTAGGGCACAGACCATCGGTCCGAGCCAGCCACTGCGTTTGAAACGGAACGGAGGCGAGCTGTAGGCCCAGCCAAAGAACAACGCGATCAATGTCGCCAGCAATACCCATGGCCCGAGCGCGGCGGCCAGAGCCAGTGAAATGGTACAGCCCGCAAGTGCGATCCAAATCGGCCAGCGGCCCGCAACGCGGCCCGACGGAATGGGACGGCCCGGTTCGTTAATCGCGTCCACATGGCGGTCGCAATAATCGTTAATGACCTGACTTGTCCCGCAAACGACAGGACCCGTAAGCAGAATTCCGGCAATGAGAAACGGCCAGTTATCGATAAGCGGGCTGCCCGAAGAAACCACGCCGCACATGAAGGCCCACATGGGCGGAAACCAGGTGATCGGCTTGGTCAGTTCGAGCACGTCACGCGCCGTTGGTGCCGCACTGAAGTCCTGGGAAATCGCCGAGTCTGACATTGCCAAAAGCTATGTCAGATAAAGCAGAGTGTCAAATTAATTGGACATCATAAACGTCCAATTTTTCCGATTAATGTGGCAGGATCGGCTAGTCCTTACCGAGCAAATTCCCAAGACCATGACGATGGAGTTTGGAATAGAGGCTCTGACGGCTTAGCCCCAAAATCTCGGCGGCCGAAGCCCGGTTATCCGACGTGTGCACCAAAGCCGCCTCGATGCACATGCGTTCGATCAGGTCTGTACTTTCGCGCACGATCTCCTTCAGCGGTTTGCGGCCGACAAGCTCGGTAAGCTGTTCGACCGAGCGTGGATAATTGCCCGATGCTTGCGGCAGATCGCGTTCGCGTCGACCGATGCTGCGGACTGAATATCCGAACAGGGGCTGTTCGCGCTCAATCATAATCGCGGAAATCTCGACCGGTTCCTCGCCACCGTTCAGGTCGTTCACCATAGACCCGAAATTGCGCACATTCTGGTGATCCTTGAGCTGCTTTTTGAGCAAGCCGAGATCGACATCGGGACGGCCGATGAAACGGTTGAGCGAAACCCCGAGAAGCTGTTCGACCGAGCCTGCCTGAACGAGTTCGGCAAAGGCACGATTGGCAACGATGATCGATTGTTTTTCGTCCGCCAGCACAAATGCATCCGGCATTTTCTCGACGACATCGAGAACATATTGATCGGACTGCTTGGCTGGCACCTCGTGCATCCCGTCATCGATATTCACGAGCCAATACTGCCGACCGGATTGCCGGAATGCCGATGCGGCCAGCTTGACATAGCCGTCGCGGGCGAGGAGCCGGACACTGACGGGTGCAATCGCGCTGTTAACGGAAACCGCCGCTATATACGCAATGGTGGCATCGCGATATTTCGGATCGATCAGGCCCAACAGGCTTTTCCCTTCAAGCGATCCGGGTGCCGCATCCATCAAGGCATGACAGGCACGGTTGGCCTGCTGCACATCGTAACCATCAGCGTCGGCAATCAGCACGGGATAGGATATATTGTCGAACAGTAACCGGTAGCGCGTTTCGGTCTGGCGAAGATGGAGATAATCGCGCTCCATCGATTGCTGTGTCTTTAGCAATCGCTGCTGAAGCACCGAAACCGACCTCAAGTCGCGCCCGATTGCAATTTGCCAGCCACTGTTCTCGGGCTTGATAACCTTGTAATTGACGGGCACGTCGTCGCCATCGTGCATGTGATTGACTTGCCGCCAGTGATTGTGATGAACATGCTGCGGGTCGAGCAACTGTTCGATTTTCGGCCTGCTCTCGACGGTGACGGTGTCGACCCATTTTTTGCCAACCCATTGATTTGCAAAAGCATGATCGCGAACAGACACCGCGATGTCGCGGATTATCTTGTTCTCGTCGATGGCGAGCATGAAGTCGCCGGCGCAATAGGCAAGGTTGATGATATCGTTCTTGGTGAACCCTTCGAACATGACTTCGGGATCACTGAATGGAATCTGGTCACTACTTGTTGACTCTAGGTTCATTGAAAGAGCCGGGCCCCTATGTTAAATTTTCCAGGCATTCCGCATTTACCGGTACCAGATTGTCGCCCGCTGCCACCGCCGATAACGCATCGACCGCAGTGGCATCCGCACCGCATATTTCGACCAGTTCCGGCTGTTCGTTGATGACCCGTCCGCCCAGCATTATCCGGATTTTCGGGTTGTTCGATACCGCTTTAATCGTTTTGACCAAGCTGCCGAGCGTCGCCGTAGAACAGTCGCAACTCACCGTCAATCCGATGAGATCATAATGACGGCTGGCATATTTCTCGTTCAATTCCGACTGGCTCGGTTCGATCAGCACGTCGGTATCCCAACCTGCCCGCTGGAAACACTCGGCCACCATCAATGTTCCAAAACTATGCTGTTCGCCTGGCATTGACGAAAAAAGTGCTGAGCGCAGCCCGTGTCCGGGTTTTGACTTCGGCGGGATCCGCAACGTCAGTTCGCGCAGGATTTCCTGGATACGCCACAGCCCCATCGTCACGCCGACAAAATCTTCGCTGTCTTCTTCCCAATATTCACCGAGTCGGCGCGCCGCCGGCGCCAGCAGTTCGACGTAAATGGTTTCCACCGAGCTTCCGGTGTCGAGGCAATGGTCGACGAAATCGAGCAAGGCGTGGGCTTCGCCGGTAAGCGACAGCTGCGTGAATTCTTCGACGTCATGCTGTGTGATGGCGCGTTGCCGCAATGCCGTGCCCGAAGGCGTCAGGCCTGGCATATGCAGCCAGCTATCGCGCTTGTCGCGATCCGCGATCAGCTTTGGAATAACGAGATTTTCAAGCAATAACGACAAATCATAATCATCATCGTTTTTGCCAACCAGCCGCAGCTCGTTTGTGGGCGAAATATCGGTCGGCAAATCATGTGGTTGAATAGATTTTCGGCTTCCGCGCCAATCGTCCAGCCGCGACCTGAACCCGGAAATTCCAAAAACTGTGGCCATATAGCAGACTCCCCTAGTAGTCTGGTCGGCGTGGCATAACGTCGGCCTCATGGATGCCTGTGCCATCTCATGCGACTCCATTCGTATAGCAACTTTAGTCCGATAGCAAACCATGATGTGTCAAATTTTTTAGACGTCTAAAAAACTTGACACTTTGACGATTCTCTCCTTAATTTGCGAAATTCGAGAGAGGGAGCTGTGATCTGTCTTTAAGCAGACATAATGAATCGGAAGAAAGGTTCGCGATAGCCGCCACTCCTGCAGTGTCTGGGCCATCACCGCTTTACACCGACGCGCAGCGCAAACGCCGGGACGAGTCGCGGTGGACTCTGGTGCAGGGGCTGCTTGCGCCCGTGCAATTCCTGATTTTCGGTATCAGCCTGTTTCTGGTCCTTCGGTTTTTGACAACCGGCGAAGGCGAAGCGGCTGCGGCTTGGTCGGTCGTCGTTAAAACATGCGCGCTTTACGCAATCATGATCACCGGATCGATCTGGGAAAAGGTCGTCTTCGACGAATGGCTGTTTGCCAAGCCGTTTTTCTGGGAAGATGTGTTCAGCATGTTGGTGCTGGCCTTGCACACTGCCTATCTGCTGATGCTGTTCAATAACTGGGGCGCGCCGCAAGATCGGATGTATGTCGCGCTGGCCGCCTATGCCAGCTACATCATCAATGCCGGCCAGTTCCTGTACAAGTTGCGGATGGCCCGGCTTGAGGCGGCACCCCGTCTCGCGGTGACATCATGAATGCCCTTGCGCCACTTGCGCTGAACCAAACGGCTGATTGCGCTCCTGTTCTTAAAGAGCGTGGCCAGCGCGAAGTGTTCTGCGGCCTCACCGGCATTATATGGCTCCATCGCAAGATGCAGGATGCCTTCTTCCTTGTCGTCGGCTCGCGCACCTGCGCGCATCTGCTTCAATCGGCCGCTGGCGTTATGATCTTTGCCGAGCCGCGTTTTGCCACCGCCATTATGGAAGAGCGCGATTTGGCTGGCCTTGCCGATGCCAATGTCGAACTCGACCGGATTGTAGACCAGCTGCTGGCGCGGCGTCCCGAAATCAAGTCGCTGTTTCTGGTAGGAAGCTGCCCGTCAGAGGTCATCAAGCTCGACCTGTCAAAGGCAGCGCAGCGGCTCGGTGCGAAGCACGCGCCGCATGTGCGTATCCTGAACTATTCGGGCAGCGGCATCGAAACGACCTTTACCGAAGGCGAAGACGCGTGTCTTGCCTCGCTCGTTCCTGTCATGCCAGCGCTGGCCGACAACGCACCAAAGAATCTGATCATCGTCGGCTCGCTTCCCGACATCGTAGAGGACCAATTCCGGCGTTTGTTCACCGCGATGGGCGTGACCAATGTCGCCAGCCTTCCCGAACGCGCTGTGGCGGATCTTCCCGGCGTCGGCACGAATACCCGATTTTTGCTGGCGCAGCCCTTTCTGGGCGATACCGCGCAGGCGCTCGAAGAACGCGGTGCGGTCCGGCTCGATGCGCTGTTTCCGTTCGGCGTCGAAGGCACGACCAACTGGCTTCACGCCGCCGCCAGCGAATTCGGTATTTCCGACAGCCATTTCGACGCGGTGCTTAAACCCTATCAGGAGCGCGCGACCACGGCGCTCGCGCATCACCGCGAACGGCTTCAGGGTCGTTCGATATTCTTCATGCCCGACTCGCAGCTTGAGGTGCCCTTGGCACGCTTTCTCGCCAACGAACTGGGCATGAGCTTGATTGAAGTCGGCACGCCTTATCTTCACCGCCGCCATCTCGCGCAGGAGCTTGCGGCTTTGCCCGCTGGCGTGATGCTCAGCGAAGGGCAAGATGTAGACAAGCAACTCGACCGGGTGCGTGCCGCCAAGCCCGACCTTACCGTCTGCGGACTTGGTCTCGCCAATCCGCTTGAGGCAGAGGGGCTCTCGACAAAATGGGCGATCGAACTGGTGTTCTCGCCAATTCACGGTTTCGACCAGGCGGGCGATCTTGCCGAATTGTTCGCGCGGCCACTGCGCCGCCGCGACGTGCTGAGGGTTTAGGCAATGCAGCTCTCCGTCTGGACATATGAAGGCCCGCCGCATGTCGGCGCGATGCGAGTCGCAACCGCGATGGAAGGCGTGCATTATCTGCTTCATTCGCCGCAGGGCGACACCTATGCCGACCTGTTGTTCACGATGATCGAGCGCCGTAGCAAAAGGCCTCCGGTGACCTACACGACATTTCAGGCACGCGATCTCGGCAAGGACACATCGCAGCTGTTCCAGACCGCAGCGCTCGACATCATCGAACGCTTCAAGCCCGATGCGATGATTGTCGGCGCTTCCTGCACCGCCGAACTCATTCAGGACGATCCCGCTGGCCTCATCGAGAATATGGGTCTGCCGATTCCTGTCATTCCGCTCGAACTGCCAAGTTATCAACGCAAGGAACATTGGGGCGCGGCGGAAACATTCTACCAAATCGTCCGCCATCTCGCCGACAAGGACCGCCGCGCTTCGGACAAGGCCGGTCGCCGTCCGCTGGTCAATCTACTCGGCCCAACCGCGCTGGGTTTCCGTCACCGTGACGATGTCATCGAAATCAGCGGACTTCTCGGCAAGCTTGGCATCGACATCAATGTCACCGCACCTTTGGGTGCAAATGTCGCCGATATCGCCAAATTGGGCGAGGCGGATTTCAACATCGTACTCTATCCCGAAACTGGTGACCTCGCGGCGGATTATCTGAATCGCGAATTCGGCCAACCTGTCGTCCGCACCGTTCCAATAGGCGTTGGCGCGACTCAGGATTTCATTCGCGAAGTGGCCGCGCTGGCCGAAGTCGACCCCGAACCAATGCTCGCCGAAGGCCTTTCGCGTCTGTCATGGTGGAGCCGCTCGATTGACTCCAATTATCTCACCGGCAAGCGCGTTTTCATCTTCGGTGATGGCACCCATGCTGTTGCCGCCGCGCGTATCGCCAGCGAAGAGCTTGGCTTCAAGGTCGTCGGGCTAGGTTGCTACAACCGCGAATATGCCCGCGAAGTTCGCGCGGCCGCGAAGCTGTATGGCGTCGAGCCGCTGATTAGTGACGACCATCTGGCGGTCGAAAACGCGATTCAAGAAGCGCAGCCTGAGCTGGTGCTGGGCACCCAGATGGAGCGCCATATCGCCAAACGCTTCTCCATCCCTTGCACCGTCATTTCGTCGCCCGTCCATGTGCAGGATTTCCCCGCTCGCTTCTCGCCCCAAATGGGTTTCGAAGGCGCGAATGTCATTTTCGACAGCTGGGTCCATCCGCTTGTGATGGGCCTCGAAGAGCATTTGCTCACCATGTTCCGCGACGATTTCGAATTTCATGACGGGGCAGGGGCATCGCATTTGGGGCATGCCCCCCTCCCCTTCAGGGGAGGGGCCGGGGGTGGGGCTGATCAGCCAAACACCGCCGCTGTTGACCAGCCCCACCCCAACCCCTCCCCTGAAGGGGAGGGGCTTTGGTCCCGCGAGGCTGAAGCGGAGCTCAAAAAAATCCCGTTTTTTGTGCGCGGAAAAGCGCGGCGTAACACCGAAATGTTTGCAGCCGAGCACGGCGTTTCGACCATCGAACTCGCTACGCTTTATGAAGCAAAGGCCCATTATGCGCGGTAACGGCAGCCCATTCGTCCGGGTCGTTATCGTGACCCTCGACAATCACCTCGCAGCAGCGGTCGAGCGCGCCAATCATGACATGGCTGGCGATAATGTCAGCATCGGTTTCTACGCCGCTTCCGACTGGGACCGTGATCCAAATGTGCTCGAACGCGCCAAGGCCGACATTGCACGCGCCGATATCATCATCGCCACCATGCTGTTTCTCGAAGACCATGTTCGCGCCATCCATCCCGCAATGATGGAGCGCCGCGAGCATTGCGACGCGATCGTCGGCATCATGTCGGCAGGCGACATCGTCAAGCTGACCCGGCTCGGCAATTACAGCATGGACAAGCCTGCCAAGGGTCCGCTCGCGTTGCTGAAAAAACTGCGCGGCTCGGGCAAGCCAGGTGCAAGTTCGGGCGCTGGGCAGATGAAGATGCTGCGCCGTCTGCCCAAGATACTTCGCTGGGTGCCAGGCCCGGCACAGGACGTGCGCCAATATTTCCTGACTCTGCAATATTGGCTGGCGGGATCGGACGACAATGTCGTCGATATGATCCGCGGGCTGATCGACCGCTACGCGAGCGGCGACCGCGCTGCGCTCAAGGGCAAATTGCCAGCGCAACCGCCTCGCGAATATCCCGAGGTCGGCGTCTATCATCCCGACATGGCCGAACGCTTCAGTGAAGATGTGGGCAAGCTGCCGGCGGTCAAGAACCCGAACGGCACGGTCGGCGTGTTGATGCTGCGTTCCTACCTCCTCGGCAAAGACACCGGCCATTATGACGGCATGATCGAAATGCTTGAGGCGCAGGGGCTCAAGGTCATCCCGGCCTTCGCCAGCGGTCTCGACTCGCGGCCCGCCATCGAAAACTATTTCATGAAAAACGGCGAGCCAACCGTTGACGCCATTGTCAATCTGACCGGCTTCTCGCTCGTTGGCGGACCAGCCTATAATGATGTCGGCGCAGCGGTTGAAACGCTGACTCGCATGGATGTGCCGTACATCGCCGCTCACCCGATCGAGTTCCAGTCGCTGGAGCAATGGGGCGCTGGCAAAATGGGCTTGTTGCCGCTCGAAACCACGATGATGATGGCGATCCCTGAACTGGACGGCGCGATTATCCCGAGCGTTTTTGGCGGTCGTTCGGACGGTTCGCCGGAAGGCTGCACCGGCTGTCATCGCAACTGCAAATTCACCGTCACCGATAATGTGCGCGCGATGCAAAGCTGCCCCGAACGCGCGGCATCGCTGGCAGGCAAGGTCTCGGCGCTTATCAAGATGCGCCGCGCGGAAAAGGCGCAGCGCAAGCTTGCCGTGGTTCTGTTCAATTTTCCGCCGAATGCCGGCGCAACCGGGACCGCCGCCCATTTGGCCGTATTCGAGTCGCTTCACGCGACTTTGCATCGGCTGCATATTGAGGGATATGCAGTCAATGTTCCCGAAACCGTCGGCGAGCTGCGCGACGCGATCCTGAAAGGCAATGCCGAGCAATTCGGTGCCGACGCCAATGTCGCAGCGCGGATCAGCGCCGACGATCATGTCCGCCGCGAGCGCTATCTAAACCAGATCGAGGCCCAATGGGGCCCGGCACCTGGTCGCCAGCAGAGCGATGGTCATTCGATCCACGTGCTTGGCGCGCATTTCGGCAATGTTTTTGTCGGTGTGCAGCCAGCGTTCGGCTATGAAGGCGATCCGATGCGGTTGCTGTTCGAAGGTGGATTTACCCCGACCCACGCTTTCTCGGCTTTCTATCGCTATATCCGCGAAGATTTCGGCGCCGATGCCGCGCTGCATTTCGGCACCCACGGCGCGCTTGAATTCATGCCCGGCAAGCAAGCCGGGATGAGCGGCGATTGCTGGCCTGACCGCCTGATCGGCAATCTGCCCAATTTCTATCTCTATGCGTCGAACAACCCGTCGGAAGGTATTATCGCCAAGCGCCGCTCGGGTGCGACTCTGGTCAGCTATTTGACTCCGCCTTTGGCCGAAGCTGGTCTTTATCAAGGCTTTGCTGACTTGAAGGCGATGCTCGAACGGTACCGTGCGATTGCCGACGACGGCGACGAACGCAGCGACCTCGAAGCCCTCATCCGCGACGGTTGCGCCGAACTCGATATCGAAGCGGGTGACCTGACCGATTTGCCCGGCCGCCTGTACGAACTCGAGCGCGAGCTTATTCCGCATGGCTTGCACGTTTTCGGTGGCAAGATGACCGCCGAAGAACGCGACGGTCTTGTCGATGCGATGCTCGGCGCGACGCCCGACCTGCAGCGCGCCGATATCGAGGCGCAGATCGATGCCAATGACGAGCTCGGCGCTTTGATGCGCGCACTCGACGGCGCTTTCGTTCAGCCAGCGCCGGGCGGTGACATATTGAAGAACCCCGAAGTGTTGCCGACTGGCCGCAACATCCACGGCTTCAACCCATTCCGCATTCCCAGCAAATTCGCCTGTATTCAGGGCACTGCCCAGGCCGATCAGTTGCTCGCGCGCCACATGGCAGACGGCGGCAAATTGCCCGAAAGCATCGCGATGGTTCTTTGGGGAACCGACAATCTGAAAAGCGAAGGCGCGCAGATTGCTCAGGTGCTGGCGCTCATTGGCGCTCGGCCACGCTTCGATGATTATGGCCGTCTGGCGGGCGCAGAGCTGATCCCACTGGCCGAACTTGGCCGTCCGCGCATCGACGTAGTGGTTACGATGTCAGGCATCTTCCGCGACCTGCTGCCGCTGCAAACGCGAATGATCGCTGACGCTACTTATCTCGCGACAATCGCTGACGAAGCGCCCGAACAGAATTTTGTTCGTAAGCACAGCCTCGCGCATCAGGCGCAGCATGGTTGCGACCTTGAAACCGCCAGCCTCCGTGTCTTCTCGAACGCGCAGGGTGCTTACGGTGCGAACGTCAACATGATGATCGACGGAGGAACGTGGACTGACCCCGCCGAGCTTGCCGAAATGTTCGAAGCCAAGAAAGGCTTCGCCTATGGCCGCAACGGCGTCCCGACACAGCACCGCGCCCTGTTCGAAAGCGAACTCGCCACGGTCGAACTGACCTATCAGAATCTGGAATCGGTCGAGGCGGGCGTTACCGACATCGACCATTACGTCGATGGCCTTGGCGGCATGAGCAAGGCGGTCGAAAAGGCACGCGGCAAGGCAGCGCCGATCTATGTGGTCGATGCCACGCAAGGCGATACCAAGGTGCGCACGCTCGGCGAACAAATCGATCTTGAAACCCGAACCCGGATGCTCAACCCGAAATGGTATGAGGGCATGTTGAAGCACGGCTTTGAAGGCGTGCGTTATCTCGAGCTGCACGTCACCAACACCATGGGCTGGTCGGCGACGACCGGAACCGTATCGCCCTGGGTGTATCAAAAGATTAGCGAGACCTTCGTGCTCGATCCCGCAATGCGCGCGCGCCTGTCGGACCTTAATCCCAAATCCTCGGCGCGCGTTGCCGACCGGTTGCTCGAAGCCTGCGAGCGCAACCTGTGGACGCCCGATGCCGAAACCCTCGCTGGCCTGAAAGCCGCCGCGAACGACCTTGAAGACAGGCTCGAAGGCCTGATCCCCGCAGAATGACTGGAGCAGAAACATGACACTCAACCTTTTAGATACCGCTCCCCCCTCAGCCGGATCAGGCGATGGCGAAGGCAGCGTTCAGGTCGCGCTCGATCCATCCGACAAGATCACCAGCGCGAAAGTCTTTGCGGTCTACGGCAAAGGCGGGATCGGCAAGTCGACGACATCGTCGAACCTTTCGGCAGCGTTTGCCAAGCTTGGCCACCGGGTGTTGCAAATCGGCTGCGACCCCAAGCACGACTCGACCTTCACGCTGACCAAGAAAATGATGCCGACGGTAATCGATGTGCTCGAAACCGTCGACTTCCACAGCGAAGAGCTTCGCCCCGAAGACTATATGTTTGAAGGCTATAATGGCGTGATGTGCGTCGAGGCTGGTGGACCTCCTGCGGGCACCGGTTGCGGCGGTTATGTTGTCGGCCAGACGGTGAAACTGCTCAAGCAGCATCATCTGCTCGAAGACCGCGATGTCGTGATTTTCGATGTTCTCGGCGACGTCGTCTGCGGCGGATTTGCAGCGCCCCTCCAACATGCCGATGCAGCAATTGTCGTTGCCGCCAACGACTTCGACAGCATCTTCGCCATGAACCGCATTGTTGCAGCCATTAATGCGAAGGCGAAGAACTACAATGTTCGCCTCGCGGGCGTGGTCGCCAACCGTTCGAAGGCCACCGACGAAATCGATCGCTTCGCCAACGCCATCGGCATGACGCGCCTCGCGCATTTTGCCGACCTCGACGCCATCCGCCGGTCGCGCCTCAAAAAATGCACCTTGTTCGAGATGGACAGCTCACCCGAGGTCGATGCCGCCTGTCAGGAATATATGGATCTGGCGCAAAAGCTTTGGGACGGCGTCGATTACGAGCCGGCCACCCCAATGAAAGACCGCGATATCTTCGATTTTCTGGGGTTTGAATAATGCTTGAAACCAGCCTCGCCTCGACCAGCTATCAGCAAAGCCGCACGCGCCTCGAAACCTATTTCGACAAGACCGCGCGCAAGGCATGGGAAGACCTGACCTCGGACGTTCCGGTCAGCGGCATTCGCGCGACTGTGCGCAAGGGCCGCGACGAAATGCGCGATCTCCTGCTGTCGATCTTGCCAAGCGACATGCGCGGGATGCGCTTGCTTGATGCGGGCTGCGGAACCGGTGCATTGTCGATAACCGCGGCGCAGCGCGGCGCCGATGTCGTCGCCATCGACGTCTCGCACGGCCTGATCGATGTGGCGCAAAAACGGGCGCCTGCGCATCTCAGCATCGACTGGCGCGTGGGCGACATGCGTAGCCATAATCTCGGCATTTTCGACCATGTGATCGCAATGGATTCGCTCATCCATTATGACGAGACCGACATCATCGGCGTGCTAAAAGCATGGTCGCAGCGCGCCAATGAAGTCGCCTTCACCTTCGCGCCCGGAACGCCGCTGCTGCGCACAATGCACTTCGTCGGCAAGGCATTCCCGCGCGGTGATCGTTCGCCGGCCATCAAGCCGGTATCCGAGACGCGTCTTAGCCAGGATATTGCCGAATCGCTGCCCGAATGGCGCATCGGCTTTACCCAGCGCGTTTCCAGCGGCTTCTACAAAAGCCAGGCAATGGGGTTGAGCCGCCGATGATCGAAAAGCCGTCAGCAGTGACTTTTTGGCAAGCCGTGGGAACGCGGTTTTTGCCATTTGCTGACGCGGCGAGTGTCGAACTCCCCTTGGCGCGGCTGTTGCGCCTTGCCTTGTTTCAGGTCAGCGTCGGCATTGCTGCCGTTCTGCTCAATGGCACGCTTAACCGCGTACTGATCGTGGAATTGAAAACACCAACCTGGATCGTGGCGCTCATGATTGCCATTCCATTGCTGGTTGCGCCGTTCCGCGCGCTAATCGGTTACCGGTCCGATACGCACCGGTCGGTACTTGGCTGGCGGCGGGTGCCCTATATCTGGTTCGGCACGCTGGGCCAGTTTGGCGGCCTGGCGATAATGCCATTCGCGCTCATCCTGATTACGCGTCCCGATACTTTTGCGCTCGGCGTCGGCGCTGCCTGTCTTTCGTTCCTGCTAACGGGCGCCGGGATGCACGTGACGCAGACTGCAGGGTTGGCGCTTGCAACCGACATCGCGTCGGAAGACAAGCGTCCCCGGGTGGTCGCCTTGCTTTATGTGATGCTGCTTGTCGGCATGATGCTGGCGGCGTTTACCGTCGGCAACTTGCTGGTCGATTTCAGCGCAACCAGACTGGTTCAGGTCATCCAGGGCGCTGCGGTCCTGACGATGGTTCTCAATATTGTCGCGCTGTGGAAGCAGGAGGCACGCAATCGCACGTTGACAACGTCTGCGGCTGCGGACCCAGGCTTTGCCGACATATGGGCTTCGTTCACCGCGCAACCCGATGCCAAGCGGCTGTTGCTTGCCATTGGCCTGGGCGCGATGGCCTTTGCCATGCAGGACGCGTTACTTGAACCTTATGGCGGCGAGATCCTTGGCCTGTCGGTTGGCTCGACGACCTCGCTGACCGGCGCATGGGCATTGGGGGCACTGATTGCATTTGCCTATAGCGGCAAGCGGCTGGCGAGCGGCGCTGACCCGCTTCGCCTTGCCGGACTTGGCGCAGTGGCTGGCATCGTCGCCTTCCTGATGACCCTTTTTGCCGCGCCTTTGATGTCGGTGCCATTGCTCTATGCCGGCGCGAGCGTCATCGGATTCGGCGCAGGTCTGTTTTCTGTGGGAACCATGATTGCCGCGATGGGTCTGGCCAGCAAAGATTCGGCTGGCCTCGCACTTGGCGCTTGGGGCGCAGTGCAGGCGAGTTGCGCAGGACTGGGCGTGGCGCTCGGCGGCCTGGTCCGCGACGGCGTCAGCTATATCGCGCTGAACGACGTCATGGGGGCGACGCTTGCCGACCGCGCAACGGGCTATGGCACGGTATACATGATCGAAATCATTCTGCTGCTGGCGACGCTGGTGGTGATTGGCCCTGTCATCGGGCTTCATCTCGACAATGAAAAAGTATCGAACGAAAATTTTGGATTGGCTGAATTTCCGACATGAACCGGAATGTGTGTGAGGAGAACGTATGATGGATGACATGAAAATTGTGGGCACACTCGATGTGACCGAGCTGGTATTCTACGCCTTCGTGCTATTTTTCCTCGCCCTGGTCTTTTATCTTCGACGCGAGGATCGCCGCGAGGGATATCCGTTGGAAGACGAAGTCACTGGGCGCGTCGATACCTGGGGTGGACCGCTGCAATCGGCGACTGCAAAAACGTTCATCCTGCCTTTCGGACAGGGGACTGCTACAACGCCTACCCAAGGCCGCGAACCAGTCGATGTTGCTGGCAAGCGGACATTCCGCTCGCCCGGAGCGCCTTATCAACCCACGGGCAACCCGCTCGTTGACGGCATGGGGCCTGCAGCTTGGGCTGACCGGTCGAAAAAGCCTGATCTGAACTGCAACGGCCTCAACCGGATCGTACCGATCGGCGCAGCAAGCCATGCCGTGTCGGTGCACCACAAGGATGTGGATCCACGAGGGCTTAAGGTCATCGCTGCCGATGGCGCTGTTGCGGGGACGATTTCCGATCTTTGGATCGATACGTCGGATGATTGCGTCCGTTACCTCGAAGTCGATACCGGCACCGTCAAGGTGCTGGCACCAATGGCAATGTCTCTTGTCAAACGCGGCAAGGGCGTCGTCGAGATCGATGCGATCAACGCGGCCGATTTTGCGGGTGTGCCGCGTCCGGCCGTTGCGGGGCAAATCTCCCGTTATGAGGAAGAACGCGTGCTCGCTTATTATGGCGGTGGCTATCTCTATGCCAACAGCACACGGCAGGAGCCGCTGATATGAGCGAATATGATTTTGAACCGACGCGCGGAATGCCGGGGCATCTGCCGCACGACGAACATATCATCTGGCAATCGGCCCCCGACTGGAAAC
>CALRMO020000039.1:0-17765 GCA_943369235.1 Sphingomonas paucimobilis | reverse complement strand
TCTGGTGCAACTCGCACCAGCGTGACAGCGCATCGGTCCGACCATGTGTTATCCAGGTTTCCGCAGGGCGCAATTCGCTGAGTGTGTAGGTCAGTTCGTTCCAGTCGGCATGGTCCGAAATGACCAAGGGCAGTTCGACATTCTTCTGTCGCGCGCGCTGGCGAACGCGCATCCAGCCCGACGCCATCGCGGTGATGGGGTCGGGCAACCGCCTCGACCAGCGATCGTTAAGCGCGCTTGGCGGGGCGACGACAATGGCGCCGCGCATTGCATTTTTTGGCAGGCCGGTGGCGACAATGAGTTCGCCAAGCTCGACGCCATGTTCGGCATAAAGTTCGCACATCCGCTGTATCGCGCCGTGCAGGTAAATCGGTTCGTCATATCCCGCCGCCCGTAGTTCGGCGATCACCCGCTGCGCCTTGCCAAGCGCATAGGCGCCAACGAGCACGCAGCCATCGGGATTGGCCTCGCGCGCCTCAAGCAATTTCGCCATTTCGCCTGCTATCGGCGGGTGGGTGAACACCGGCAGGCCGAACGTCGCTTCGGTAATAAAGACGTCGCACGGCACAGGTTCGAACAGCGCACAGGTCGGGTCCGGGCGGCGCTTGTAATCGCCAGTGACAACTACCCGCTCGCCTGCATGTTCAAGCAGTATCTGCGCCGAGCCAAGCACGTGTCCTGCGGGATGAAAACTGATTTTGACGCCGCGCTCTTCGATGCCGTCGCCATAGTTTACGCCATTGCCAAGCTTCGTCCCATAACGCAGTGCCATGATGTCGAGCGTGGCATGAGTTGCCCACACATCCTGATGCCCGCTACGCGCGTGGTCGGCATGGCCGTGCGTTACCAGCGCCCGCGCGACCGGAATCGAAGGGTCGATCCACATATCGGCAGGACGGACATAAATGCCATGGGGGTGCGGCTCGATCCAGTTGTGGGCGGCGGTACGGGGGATATGGGTGTCCTTTTGTTAGCAGAGATATGGGGGCGGACTGGCTTGGTGTAAACCGCACAGAAACGCTAATGTTCACGGCGGTTTCGCACCTCGCGCGACGCGCTATTTATTTATCACGCAAAGCCGCAAAGACACAAAGGGAAGAAACAAAAACCGCTGCCCCTTCAGTCCTTCTTTGCGCCTTCGCGTCTTTGCGTGATAAAAATTTTGTCGGCCTGTTGTTTATGCGCCCGATATAGACATCAGACATAATCGAACATATATAGAACAAATGTCGCAAATGCAAATCACCGAGAAGCTCGCCATCCTCGCCGATGCGGCCAAATATGATGCTTCTTGCGCCTCCTCGGGAACGGCACAACGGTCGAGCTCAAAGGCGGGCGGGATCGGATCGACTGAGGGTATGGGTATCTGCCATGCCTATGCGCCCGACGGCCGGTGCATTTCGCTGCTCAAGATTTTGCTGACCAACAGCTGCATTTTCGACTGCCATTATTGCATCAACCGCAAAAGCTCAAATGTGCGGCGGGCGAAATTCACCGCAAAGGAAGTCGTCGATCTCACGCTCAATTTCTACAAGCGCAATTATATCGAGGGCCTGTTCCTGTCGTCGGGCATCATCAAGAGCTCGAACTACACGATGGAGCAGATTGTCGAGGTGGCGCGGTCCTTGCGCGAGGACCATGATTTTCGCGGCTATATCCACCTCAAGACCATTCCCGATGCCGATCCGGAATTGCTGGAAGCGGCAGGGCGTCATGCCGACCGGTTGTCGATTAATGTCGAATTGCCTACGCGCGCCGGCTTGAATGCGCTTGCCCCTGAAAAATCGGAGGAGCGGATCGAGGGCGCGATGGGCGGTCTGAAAACCGCGATCCTAGACGGCAAGGACGCCAAGAAAAAATACAAAAGCGCTCCGAATTTCGCGCCTGCCGGGCAGTCGACTCAAATGATTGTCGGCGCGGACGCAGCGACCGACAGCGATATCGTCCGTCGCGCCAATGGCCTGTACGACCGCTTCGGACTTCGCCGGGTCTATTATTCGGCGTTCAGCCCCATCCCCGATGCAAGCGCCGTGCTGCCGTTGCAACGTCCGCCGCTAATGCGCGAGCACCGGCTATATCAATCCGACTGGCTGATGCGCTTTTATGGCTTTGCACCGCAGGAGGTGGTCGATGCGGCGGAGGCAGACGGGATGCTGCCACTCGATATCGATCCCAAGCTGGCCTGGGCGTTGAAGCATCGTGGGCAGTTTCCGGTCGATGTGAATCGAGCGCCCAAAGCAATGCTGTGGCGCGTGCCGGGATTGGGAACAAAGGCGGTCGATGCCATCATCAAGGCACGGCGATGGAAAAAGTTGCGGCTGGAAGATGTAGGTCGGCTGACGGTGTCGATCATCAAAATCCGCCCGTTTCTGGTCGCCGAAGGGTGGAGCCCCGGCGGGCTGACCGACATGGAGCATCTGCGGGCGACGGTTGCGCCCAAGATCGAACAGCTGGAATTGTTTGCATGATCACGGCGAGATTGGCGGCGGAGGATGATTTCGACGGCTGGCGCGACCAATGCCGCGGTTTGCTGCGCATCGGTGCGCGGCCGGCCGATATCGTCTGGCAGGTGGGCGAACAAAAAACCGACCTGTTTGCCAATCCAGATAGCACAATCGAGGCATCGACAATCGGCGTGCCCAAAGGTTTTGCCGAATTGTCGCGCTCGGTGATTTGCCATTCCGACCCGGAGCGCTTCGGCCTGCTATATCAGTTGCTGATCGATCTGAAGGCGCGCCGTCGGCATATGGGCGACCAGACCGACCCGTTGCTTCGCAAGCTGGAGATGATGGCCAAGACGGTTCGCCGCGACATTCACAAGATGCGCGCCTTCGTCCGTTTTCGCCGCATCGAACAGGAGGGCGACGAACATTATATCGCCTGGTTCGAGCCTGAGCATCATATCGTTCGCACGAACGCCGCATTCTTCGTTCGCCGCTTTGCCGGAATGCAATGGTCGATCCTGACGCCGCAATTGTCGATCCATTGGGACAAGGACAGGCTACACGAAGGCCCCGCCGCCCGCCGGGAGGATGCGCCGACCGAGGACAGCATCGAGGATCAATGGAAAACCTATTATGGATCGATCTTCAATCCGGCGCGGCTGAAGGTGAAGGCGATGCTGAAGGAAATGCCGAAGAAATATTGGCACAATATGCCCGAAACCGCGTTGGTTTCGGAGCTCATCCAGTCGGCCCGAGGCCGTGAGGTTGCCATGATCGAAAAGGAAATCGTGCCGTCCGCCCCAGACTCGCTGGCATCTTTGCACGAGGAAGCTAAGCGGTGCCGCCGCTGCCCATTATACGCCCCGGCAACGCAGGTGATGTTTGGCGAGGGACCGGAAAATGCCAGGCTGATGTTTGTCGGCGAACAGCCCGGCGATCAGGAGGATCTTGCGGGACGACCATTTGTAGGCCCCGCCGGACAGCTGTTCGACGCCGCGCTGGCGCAGGCGGGCGTCGACCGCGCGCAGGCCTATGTCACCAACGCGGTCAAGCATTTCAAGTTCAAGCCAATGGGCAAACGCCGAATCCATGACAAGCCGAATGTCGGTGAAATCAACCATTGCCGCTGGTGGCTTAAGCGCGAGATCGAGATGGTGAAGCCCGAGCTGATCGTCGCATTGGGGGCAACCGCGATCCGGAGCCTGACGGGGAAGAGCATAAAGATAACCGCCAATCGCGGCCAGATTTTCGAGAGTCTCGAGGGCGTACCGGTGCTGCTGACCATTCACCCGAGTTTCTTGCTGCGTCTGCCCGATGCGGAGACCGCAGCGCTCGAGCGAGAGAGATTTGTTGCCGATCTTGCGAGTGTTAAAGAGCACATGAGTGGCTTCAATTCACAACTTACTCTTTAACCAAAATCATGGTGTCATTCCCGCGAAGGCGGGAATCCATGATCGACACTTTCCGCATAACCGACGACATTGTGCAAACCGCCATTTCAGGCCATGGATTCCCGCTTTCGCGGGAATGACAATGTTGGGACCTAGTCGGCGGCCGCCAAATAAAACAACAAACATGTCTCCGGCTGGGCATGCGGCAATTGCATTCCGGCGCGCATTAACGCTGCGCCGCTGAACACAGCACCCTCGCCGCCCAAATCCCGTTGCTCGACAATCGATGGAGCTTTCACCGCTTGCCAGTTCTCGGGCCAGACCAGTCGCATGTTGTATGCGCGCCTGGCGTCCAGTCCGGCAAAGCGCAGCCGGCCTGGCAGGACATGCGGGTCGCTGGCCATATAAGCGACCGAAAACAACGCCTCGGACCTGTCCTTTGCCACCACACCGAACGCCAGATGCTGCGGCGCTGAATCGAGCCGGTACAGATCGCCATCGTGGAGCAAATCGCGGTGCTGTTTATGAAGCGCAATCGCGGCTTTCAACTCGTCCAAATCCGATTGCCGCTCGGTCAGCAGGTTTAGCTCCAGTCCCATATGACCCGTCAACGCCGTCGCGGCACGCATCGCCATCGACAGGCGCCGCCCCGAGACGTGGCAATGCGCTGGCCCCACATGGCAGCCTAATATTTCGGGTGGGAGGAAAAAGCTTGCACCACGCTGGATGTGCTGGCGGTCGAGCGCGTCGTTATTGTCCGATGTCCACACTCGGTCGCTATGCGCGAGCACGCCCATGTCGGCACGCGCGCCGCCCGAGGAACAGCTTTCGATTTCGACATTAGGGTGGGCAGCGCGAATGCGGTCGAGCAAAGCGTAAATTGCGTGCACCTGCGCCACTGCCCTTGCCTGACCATTTGCGCCGCCGGGATGGCTCAGGTCACGGTTCATATCCCATTTGATATAGCTGATATCGTGGTCGGTTAGGATCGCGTCGATCCGATCGAACAGATAATCGGCGACTTCGGCTCTGGCGATATCGAGCACATATTGCGAGCGAAACGGGACTTGCTCGACGCCTTCGATTTGCAAAATCCAGTCAGGATGCGCGCGGTAGAGATCGCTGTCGGGGTTGACCATTTCGGGTTCGAACCAGATGCCGAATTCCATGCCGAGGCCGGTTACATGATCGATCAATGGCTTCAGTTCTTCGGGATAAACCGCGTCCGACACATACCAGTCGCCGAGCCCCGCGGCATCGTCGCGGCGTGCACCGAACCAGCCATCGTCAAGCACAAACCGCTCGACACCAAGCGCGGCGGCGCGGGTGGCGAGTTCCTTCAGACGATCGGTGTCGTGATCGAAATAGACGGCCTCCCACGTGTTGTAATGCACGGGTCGAGGCTTGGCGCGCATTTCAGGGCGGAGAAGGTTACCTCGGACATGTTCGTGAAACTTGCGGCTCAAGGCAGTGAAGCCTTCGGCGCTGTAGGCTGCAACGATTTCGGGCGACTTGTAGCTCTCGCCCGGTGCCAGCCGTATCTCGCCGGGATACAGTAACGCCCCCAAGCTGGCAATCACGCGCCCGTCGGTCAGCGTATCGACGCGCAGCCGGTGGTTGCCGCTCCACGCCAGATGAAGCCCATACACCTCGCCGACTTGCTCGTTAGTATCGCCGCCAGCCAGCAAAAGCGCCGGATAGCTGAAATGCGAGGTCCGCCCGCTGCGATTCTCGCGCAAATATGTGCCGGTCGGACGCGCCAGCCGCTCGCGTCCGAACTCTTGAGTCCAGCGCCCGGTAAAGCCGGTAATGTCGGTCATATGCTCCGGAATCTGCAGACAGGCCGTCGCCATATCGTTCAGTTCGAGCGGTGCATCGCCATAATTGGTGAGCCTCGACCCAAGCCTTAGACGCCCGTGACGGGATCGAAATCGATATCATATTCCAAACCCAGCCGCGTCCGATTGTCACGGCATTTTATAATCGCGCCATTGGGTTTCGCCTCAACCTTGCCAACTTCGAACAGACTGCCCCAATCCTTGCCCGCACGGTGCGCCGCGAAACATTGCATCATCGGATGACCAAGCCCCGGGTCCATCGCCAGCGATAACGGCAGCGACACGTCAGCAACCCCGTGCATGCCCTGTCGGATAGACAGGTCCGCAAGGCTTTGTGCAGTAACGTCATCGGGCAACCGAGCGCCCCAATACAGCAAAGAGGGCGGCGATCCCACGCTGCAAACTAGAACCAAAGTTGTATCGGTCGCGTCGAGCCGCAAATGGTCCACTGATCACTCCCGACTGATTCTAGCGATTACGGCAACCGCCTTTTTGGTCGTTGTCTTTTCAACTGACCCGTCTAGTTTCGCAAACGAATGAAAAGCGCAAGCTCGAACTTGTGCAACAAAACGACAATTGGGAGAGGTCGATGTTCGCAGCCAATCAATCAGCCGGGCAGTTCGGTATCTTCGTGGCGCTGATGATCCTAATTGGGGTCTCCACATGGCTTAAAGTCCGTGGCGCCGCAGACCGGAGCGGGGATGGCGCAAAGACCGATAAGGAAATCTTCCTTGCAGGCGGCGGACTAAGCTGGTTTTTTATCGCTGGCGCCATTACCCTTACCAACCTGTCTACAGATCAGTTGGTCGGCATGAACGGCAACCAAATGCTGTTATTGGCGTGGTGGGAACTGGCAGGTTTTGTCGGGCTGCTGATCCTCGCCTTTGTCTTCGTCCCAATTTATTATCGCAACAAATGTACCACCGTCACGGAGCTGCTTGAGCAACGGTACAATGGCGGCAGCATCCGCACGGTAATCTCCGCGATTTTCCTGATCGGCAATGTGTTCATCTATTTGCCAGCGGTCATCTATAGCGGATCCCTGTTCATGCAGTCGCTG
This sequence comes from Sphingomonas paucimobilis, assembly GCA_943369235.1. Taxonomy (GTDB): domain Bacteria; phylum Pseudomonadota; class Alphaproteobacteria; order Sphingomonadales; family Sphingomonadaceae; genus Sphingorhabdus_B; species Sphingorhabdus_B paucimobilis_A. The sequence goes on along the minus strand of CALRMO020000039.1, from coordinate 11,032 downwards.
TTCGGCACCGACATTTCGGTTGTGGCGATTGCCAGCATATTCGCCGTGGTCGGCGCAGCTTACGCGATATTGGGGGGATTGCGCGCGGTCGCGGTGCTCGACACGTACAGCGGCATTGGCATCCTCGGCCTGGCGCTGGTCGTCGTGTTTCTCGCACTCGCGGCAGTCAATTTCGACCTGTTCACCGGCGTGCCGGCGGAGCGTGTTTCAATGATTGGCGCACTCGATTCGCCGATCCCTTTTCACACCTTGTTCACCGGTATGATCCTTATCCAGATATTCTACTGGTCCACGAACCAGAACATCACGCAAAAGGCCCTGGCCGCTCCGTCGGTCAAGGAGGCACAAAAAGGCGTCATGGCGGCGGCCCTGGTCCGGGTGTTGATTGTGCCAGCAATTGTCGTGATCCCCGGAGTTGTCGCCTTCAAGCTGTTCGGCGATGTTGGCGACCGGGCCTATGGAATGATCGTCGCCGAAGTATTGCCGAGCTGGACCAGCGGCATATTCGCGGCAATGATAGCCGCAGCCGTGCTGACAACCTATTCGGCGGTTCTGAACGCTACGATTACGCTTTATACTGTCGATTTTCACCGCAAATTCTTCAATGATAAAGCCAGCGCGGTGACGCTCAACCGCGTTGTCGGCATTGGCGTGAGCTTCTTTGCCATCATGCTCGTACCGCTCTATGCTGGCGCAAGCAGCATTATCAATCTTATCCAGGAATTGAACGGACTGTCGTCGATGCCGATCCTCTCCGCCTTCGTTGCCGGGCTGCTCTTCCGCAATGTGGATGCACGGGCAGCAATTGCCGGCCTTGTATATGGCGTGGGGATTTATGCCTTGCACCAGTTTGTGCTTTATCGCCCCGACACGCTGTATGCCGGCGAAACCTTTTACCAGCATATTGGCCTATATTGGCTGCATTACATCGACGTGATGGTGTTTGTGCTTGTAACCTCTGTGCTGGTAGCGCTCGCGGTCAACCGCTTTATCCTTGGAAACCGCGCCGTTTTCGTATTCTCAGCCGAGTACCAGGCGTTGCGCGCTGCAAGCATATGAGCACGTATATTCTGGTTATTGACGAAGGTACGACCTCAACGCGCGCGGTCTTGTTCACCGCCGACGGGAAGGCGCATGGGAGTTGCCAGCGCCCGCTGACTCAGCATTACCCAGCCCCTGGGCTGGTGGAACATGACGCGAATGAAATCTGGACCCTCACGCTGGAATGCGCGTGCGAAATGGTGCGGCAAGCTGGCGGCGCCGACAGGATCGCCGGCATCGGCATAACCAATCAGCGCGAGACAATTGTGTTCTGGGACAAGCGCACCGGCGAGCCGCTTGCACCGGCAATTGTCTGGCAGGACCGCCGAACGGCAAACATTTGCGCCGAATTGAAGGAGCGCGGCGAAGAACCTATTGTGCAGGCCAAAACCGGGCTACTGCTCGACCCGTATTTTTCCGGTTCGAAAATCGGTTGGGCGCTCCAAAACTGGCCGCAATTGAATGAAGCACGCAATAATCTGCTCGTCGGCACCGTCGAAAGCTATCTGGTCTATCGTCTGACCGGTGGCCTCCACATCAGCGACGCGAGCAACGCCTCACGCACCGCCTTGATGGCGATCGGAAGCGGCGGTTGGGACGATGGGCTAACCGAAATGTTCGGGGTCCCGCGCAATATCTTGCCCGAGATTTCCGACTGCGCCGGCAGACTGGGTTCGACCCTGCCCGAATGGTTTGGAAACGCAATTCCGATATCGGGCATGGCAGGCGACCAGCAAGCCGCGACGATTGGCCAGGGCTGCTTTGATGTCGGCCAGACCAAGGCGACGTTCGGGACCGGAGCCTTTGTGCTGACGCAGACCGGTACAACACTGCGCCAGTCGAAGAACCGTTTGCTTTCCACCGTGTTGTACCAACTAAATGGTGAGCGGCATTATGCACTTGAAGGCTCGGTCTTCGTCGCGGGTAGCCTCATTCAATGGTTGCGCGATGATCTCGGCCTCATTGAAAAGGCGTCGGACACCGAGCCGCTGGCGCGAAGCGTGCCGGACAATGGAGGCGTTTATCTTGTGCCGGCATTATCAGGTCTTGGCGCACCGCATTGGCAGCCCAATGCGCGTGGCAGTATCAGCGGGCTGAGCTTCTCCGCAACGAAGGCGCATGTTGCGCGCGCGGCGCTTGAGGCAATGGCGCACCAGACGCACGACCTCAAAACCGCTTTCGCCGCCGATGGCGCCGACTGGGCCGAGCTGCGTATTGATGGCGGAATGGTCGCCAACGACTGGATGGCGCAGGATCTGGCAGACATGCTTGCCATCGACGTCGAGCGGCCCGCCTTTATCGAAACAACCGCTTTGGGCGCGGCGATGCTGGCGGCAGTCGGTTGTGGAATTCATGTATCGCTTGAAGAAGCCGCGTCGATGCGCGGCGAGGTAAGCCGCTTCGCACCCGCGCTCGATGCCAAAAGCCGCTCGATCCGGCTTGCCGGGTGGGCGGATGCCTTGAACCGCGTCTTGCAATAGCGCCGCCAGGCGTATCGGAAAGTTTACGCCATCTTAACCATCCTTGGGCAATGTAAACACGACAGAATAGTCGCGACTTGCATCGACAGGACCAAGAGATGGATAATTTGCGCGGATTTGAACCGTTTGGATCGGAGAATTTGGCCGACTTTCCAAACTATGCCGCTTTCGAAGAGGAAGACGCTGCAATCGAGGCGCCACCCGTCATTTCGGGCGACGAGCGGCGGATGCAGGTTCGCGCTTACAATTTCTGGACCGCGCAACTCCACGACAAGAATTACCCCTGCATCGAGGAACTCGACCCAGCTTCGGTCGACGATTTCAGCGATTACAGCGTATTGCTCGACTTTACCTCGGGGATCGAGAACCCGTCGATTGAATATCTCGGCGAAAAACTTCGCGTGGAATGCGGTCTGGAAGAGGGCGTAACCTACCTCGACCAGGTTCCCAGCCGGTCGTTGCTGTCGCGTATTACCGATCATTATCTTCAAATCATCGCCAACCGCGCTCCAATCGGATTCGAAGCTGAATTCGTGAACGATCGCGGCGTCAACATCATGTATCGCGGAATACTGCTGCCATACTCCTCGGACGATGACACCATCGATTTCATCTACGGAGTGATCAACTGGAAAGAAGCCGCGTCAGCCGAAATCGCCGCTCCGTTGCACCTGGAAGTCGAGCAGGCCCTGGTCGCCAGCCCGCCGCGTCAGGAGCATGTACCCGTCTGGGCCGATGGCCCGACAGCAGGACATATCGATGACTTGCCCGCAGTCGACGAGCTTGAACTTGGCGAAAGCTTTGCGTTCGACGACCCGCAGCCCGATGAAAATTCGTCGCTGGCCGACTGGCTCGATGCTGCGCGGCAAAGCGCGGACAGCGCGCGCGATGCCGATCAGCGTACCCGCGACGCATTGTATCAGGCAATCGGACGTGCGCATGATTTCGCGCTCGTCGCCGCCAAAAACCCCGATGATTATGCCGAATTGCTGAGCGATGCGGGTCTGACCGTTCAAGAACGCGCGCCGTTTACGCCGATCGTCAAGCTCATCTTCGGCGCTGGTTATGACAAGACGCGCCTGACCGAATTTGCCAGCGCGCTGCAGTTCGCCGACCGCAACGCAGTCCCGATGGGCGGTCTTGCCGAAATATTATCGTCCTATGATGGCGGCCTGAAAGGCGTCGTTGCCGCCGAGCGTCGGGCTAAAAAGGTTGCCGCCGGTCAGCATGTCGCATCGGCGGCCTCCGACCCGCGCCCGCGCCTGCGTTCGGCGCGCAAGCGTGACTTGAGCGAATTTGCGGGAGCTGGCGACGAATTTGTTCTGCTGGTCGCGCGGCGCGATGCCGATGGCAGTGTTGCAATTGTCGGCGTTGTCGAGGGCGATACGGCGCTCACTGAAAAGGCATTGCGCAAAACCGCCGTCTGACTTGTGTAGCGCCTGATTACTGCTTAACGCTGCGGTTATATGACCGACAGCCTTGCCCTTCGTTACGCCCAAAAACTGATTGCCTGCCAGAGCATTACGCCTGCGAGCGGCGCCGTTTTCGACACGCTTGAAGCCATGCTGCAGCCTTTGGGCTTTACCGTCGAGCGCTTCATCGCTGGCAAGGAGGATACCGACCCCGCACACGGCGCTCCGGCGGAAAATCTGTTCGCCATTCGCAAGGCGTCCGGCCGTCATTTTGCCTTTGCCGGTCATCTCGACGTGGTGCCGCCGGGCGAAGGCTGGGCCAGCGACCCGTTCACCCCCGAGATCAAAGGCGACCTTCTGCACGGTCGCGGTGCGGTCGATATGAAAGGCAGCATCGCTGCGTTTGTGGCGGCTTTGCATGACATTCCCGCGGATGCCGGAACGATTAGCCTCATCATCACAGGCGATGAGGAAGGCCCCGCTATCCACGGCACTCGCGCCTTGATCGAACATATGCAGGCGCGCGGTTCGATCCCCGATGCGTGCCTCGTCGGCGAACCGACCAGCGTCAACCGGCTTGGCGACATGATGAAAATCGGGCGGCGCGGCTCGGTCAACATGTGGATTTCGGTTGCGGGCATGCAAGGCCATGTCGCCTATCCGCATCTGGCCGACAATCCAGTGCCAAAGCTCGTCGCGATATTGTCCGAGATCGGCACCATTCATCTCGACGACGGAACCGACTGGTTCCAGCCGAGCAACATCGAGATCACCGACCTCCATGTCGATAACAAGGCAACCAATGTCATTCCGGCAAGGGCAGAGGCGCGATTGTCGATCCGCTTCAACGATCTGCAAAGCGGCGAAGCTCTGGTCGAACGAATCCGTGACCTTACGGTGCGCGGCGGCGGAACTTTGACAGCGATGATTTCTGGGGAAGCGTTCCTGACGCCACCAGGCGCGCTCTCCGCAGCGATTGCCGAGGCGGTGCAAGCGGTGACCGGGATCACGCCCGAGCCATCAACCACCGGCGGCACGTCGGATGCGCGGTTCCTGACCAAAATATGCCCGGTCGTGGAATTCGGCCTGTGCAACGCAACGATGCACAAATTGGACGAGGCAGTGGCGATTGCGGATCTGGATGCATTGGCCGAAATCTATCGGCGGGTGGCTTTAGATGTTCTTTCGGCCTAGCTTTTCAAAACAATATACAGCGCGCCCGTGCCGCCATGGCGAGGATGCGCGTTGCGGACTGCGGAAATATGCCGGGCATGACGCGACGCCCCAAGCCAGTCGCGGACGACGGCAGCGATTGCCCCTCTGCCCTCGCCAGCGGTGCGATCATGTGCGCGAGGTTTTCCTGTGACCAACAGTATCACCTTGAGTTTCTGGCCGATGGCCTGTTCTAGGGCGCCGTCAAGCCTTGCATAAGCGCGCGACAGGTTGGCATCGTGTAGATCGATGCTGATATCCGGAATGAGGCCGCCACGCTTGATCCGGCGGTCCCAATGGGAGTCCAGCAAGTCGCGCTGGGGCACTGCCTTCACCACATCTCGAGCAATGCGAGGGCCGGGCGGCGTGCTTGCCGCCAGGTTGTCGCGTGCGCGCTCCACGCGAACGGAGCTTGGCGGCGCGGGTGAAGCTTTGGCGACAGGGTCGGCCTTTACCTCGCGCAACGGCCGGACGGTTTCAATCACACGGCCCCACAACGCCTTTTCCTGCGAGTCAAGCCGGCGCGCCATGTTTAGGGGAGTAGCCGGGCGACCGACGCTTTTGGCAAGAAAATTAAAGCGGAGCCGCGCGCGGACATGCCGCCCGCAATGCCGCGCGCCCGGTCGCCCGCTCCCCAGAAGGTGTCAATCCGGTTTGCGCCCTTGATTGCGCCGCCCGTGTCCTGTGCAATCCAGATGCCGTTGGGCTCGGCTCGGTCCATCGACAGCCACAATGGCGCGCCCAGCGGAATGAATTTTGGATCGACCGCAGCGCTGGCTTCACCGACCACAGGATAGCCCATCGCGCCATTGGGACCCGCCCCGGTCAGCTCGCGAAAGAAAACAAAGCTCTTGTTTTCCTGCATGATCTTGCGGCCCTCTTCCGGGTTTGCGCGCAAATAGGCGACGATGCCTTGCATTGAACCGTCGGTGATGAGCCCGCGGTCTTTCATTAACCGCCCGATCCCGGTGTAGCCCCGTCCGTTCTGGCTGTCGTAACCAATGCGCATGATGCCGCCATCGGGCAGCCGCAGCCGTCCCGAACCCTGGATTTGCAGAAAGAATATGTCGACCGGGTCATTGGCGTAAGCGATCTCCAGCCCGCGCCCCGCAAGCGAGCCGCCTTCAATGGCCGCGCGGTCATCATATTGGACAAGCTTGGTTCCGCTGACTTTGCCGCGAATGCTTTTGCCTTTGAGGTCTTCCGAAAACAGACCGAGATCGACATCGATCAAATCTGTGGGCCGCTTGTAAATCGGCACTTCGCATCCAGCCTGCAGGGTCCGGCATCCGGCAATTTCCGGCTCGTAATAACCCGTGGCAAAGGCTTTGCCGTCGCCGACTTGAACAGCGTCCATATGCGCCGCAAAGAAGGAAATCGCGTCGCCGGTCCACGTCTTGACCGCATCGCACGCTTCAACCCAGTCGGTCCCTTGCGTAAGACCGCTATTATCGGTTCGGCGGACCAGGCCCGGGCAACTTGTGCGAAAGCTGTCCATCGCACGTTTTGCCTTGCGCGAGTCCACCCTAAGCGAACCAATTTCCGGACCACGGACGATGCCCAAGGTTGCAGCAGTGGCCCCATCCCCAGCCTGCGCCGCTGCTGGCAATGGCGCCTCGGGATTCGCGGGTATCGGCTTGGTTGCCTTATCCTCTATTGGAGGCGGCAGCGTATTCACTCCGCCGCCTGGAATGATTCCGCTTGAGCAAGCCGACAGCAAAGCGGCCGATATAATGATTAGGATAAACGCGCGGTTCATCGCGCCGGTGAATCAGACCGAGTCGGTTTCGTCAAGCTTCCAGTTGCGGTCGCCCGACTTCACATCGCGCATGAAGGTCCAGATATCGTGCGTTTCCACAGCATCGGTCATTGAACCGCCGATAACGTTGCCGTTGGCGTCCTTTATCATCGAGGCAATGTCGGCATCGAACCTGACCGATATGCGAGCCATTGGATGGTCGAAACTGGCATCGACAATGCGCGCTTCGTCGATACGGACCAGACGGTTCGCGAGCGTTTCGCCGCGCGCCTCACGCCCGTCGATAGCCTCGACAAAGCTGTCATAAACGTCATCGTCGCATAAGAAACGCAGCGCCTCGCGGTCGCCCGCCCAATAGGCCTCAAGCACCATCTTATAGGCCGACTTCGATCCCTCGATGAAAAGCCCCGTATCGAATGTGCGATCGGCATTGGCGATTGAGCGCAAACCGCTCTGCGCCGCCAAATCGACGTTTGTTACGTCGGCCTGCGGCAATGTTGCGACTGAATCGCCGCCCGACATCGCCTGGCGGATCATCGGCTGGGCCGAACTATCGATCGGCTGGCGCGCAACTGGCTCCTGTTCATGCCCGGTACGTTTGCCAAGCACCGAATAGAGGCGAAGCCCCAGGAAAGCTGCAACAAGAGCAAGCAATACAATGGTGAAAGTCACAACGCCTCCTTAGGGCTCAACGCCTAAGCCAAAATAATGAGCGAATGGTTGCGCCAGGCGCATTTTATTACGTCCAGCTCCGCCCTGATGGTCATATAAGCATGATACAGCATGGTTTCAAAGGGCTTTACCCAAAGAAAAATGCGGGTGAACGCACAAAAAGGTTGCGATTGCCCTTTTTTGACGCCCCTGCTAGGCGCTGCATCCAATCGTGGGTGCGCTGCGCGGACCCGATAATCTAGCAGGAAAGCACGACAAACATGGCCGACGAAACTGGAAGCATCGTTTCTGAAAATGTAAAAGCAAATGGCGAAGATACCGCGCCAGCGGTGGGCATGCTCAACCAGTATATCAAAGATTTGTCGGTCGAAAATCCGCAAGCTCCGCACAGCTTCAACTGGGATTCTGCGCCGCAGATCGATGTTCAGGTCAATATCCAGGTCAATGCCATCAATGAAGAAGTGCATGAAGTTGCCTTGAAGCTCGCGGTGAAGGCAGAGACAGACAATGGCGTGCAATTTTCTGTCGAGCTTGATTACGGAACGCTGTTCGGATTGCGCAACGTTGCCGATGAACAAGCGCATCCGTTCCTCTTTGGTGAAGCGCCGCGCCTGATGTTCCCTTTCGCTCGCCGCATTGTCGCCGATGCTGTACGTGACGCGGGCTATCCACCTTTGGTGTTGGAGCCAATCGATTTCAACACCCTGTACATCCAGCAAGTAGCTCAGGCCCAGCAAATGGCCGAAACCCAGCCTGCCGGCGAAGCGTAAAATACAGGGCGCCAGGTAGAAATGAGCCTGGTCAGAAACAGTGTCACGATTGGCGGGCTGACTCTGGTTAGTCGCGTCCTCGGCCTTGTCCGCGATATGCTGATGGCGCGCTTTGTTGGAGCGGGACTTGCATCTGACGCGTTCCTGATCGCATGGCGCCTGCCCAATCTCTTTCGCGCATTATTTGCCGAAGGTGCCTTTGCGGCCGTCTTCGTGCCGTTGTTCAACAGAAAAATGACCGAGGCGGAGCGCGAAGAGGCCGATCTTGGCCTGGTCGCCGCACGCAAATTTGCGAGCCAGGTCTTGTCGGTGCTGTTTCCGTTTCTGGTGCTGTTCACGGTGGTCATGATGCTGGCTGCCGGGCCGATCGTGTGGGCGATGACCGGCGGCTTTCCCGATGGTGGACCGGAAAAATTCGCGCTTGCGCGGCATTTGACGATCATTACTTTTCCGTATCTGGCACTGATTTCACTGGTTTCGCTGCTTGGCGGGATATTGAATTCGCTGGGTCGCTTTTGGGTGAACGCGGCGGCGCCAATCCTGCTTAATATTTGCATGATTGTCGCGTTGGTGTTTTTCCGGGGCGAAACCGACATCGAAACCGCCGTGACCCAGGCGGTCGCGGTTACTGTGTCGGGGGCCATGCAACTGCTCTGGCTGATGTGGGCCTGCCATCGCGCTGGTGCGAGCCTAAAGCTTTCCTTCCCCAAGCTGACGCCCGATGTCAAAGTCATGCTGGCGCTGATCGCCCCAGCGGCCATCGGGCAAGGCGCAATCCAGTTTAACCTGCTGATCTCGACCTCGCTCGCCGCACGGTTTTTGCCCGAAGGGTCGGTTTCCTGGCTCTATTATGCCGACCGGCTGAACCAGCTCCCCCTCGGGCTGATTGGTATCGCCATCGGCACGGCGATCTTGCCTGCGCTGTCCCGCCAGATTGCGGGAGCCGACAGCAAGGCGGCGTCGGACACTCAAAACCGTGCGGTCGAACTGGCGCTGTTTTTTGCCATGCCCGCAACCGTGGCGCTGATCGTGTCCGCTCTGCCCATTGTTCACGGTGTTTTCGAGCATGGCGCGTTCACGCCGGAAGACACGCTCGGCACGGCAGCGGTCCTTATGGCGTTTTCGGCCGGCGTTCCGGCCTATGTGCTGATCAAGGTGCTTACGCCAGGCTTCTATGCCCGAAGCGACACCAAAACGCCTTTGCGGCTGGCGTTATGGTCGATGCTGGTGAACCTTGTCGGAAATCTTATCTTGATCTGGCCGCTGGCTCATATCGGTGTCGGTGTGGCGACAGCGATATCCGCCTGGGTCAATGTTGCCTTGCTTTGGATTACCTTACGCAAGCGCGGGCATATCGAAGTCGACAGCCGGCTGCGGCAAAAGGCGTGGCGCATCGTTTTAGCCGCGATGTGCATGGGCATTGCTCTTTGGTTCGGCAATGAACTGATCGAGGGCAGTCTTGGCACCGGACTTTGGCGCCGGGTTGTCGTGCTATCGGTGCTCGTTGGGGCTGGCGGCATTGTTTATGCACTGGGCATTTTGCTCTTTGGTGCCTATCGCCTTGGCGAACTCAAAGCCCTTTTCCGCCGCCGCGCGCCTTCGCCTGCGGCCATATCAAGCGAGTAAGACTATGCGCGTCGTTTCTGGCATTCAGCCTACCGGCAATCTCCATCTCGGCAATTATCTGGGGGCCATCCGCAATTGGGTAAAGATGCAAGATGAAATGGAATGTCTCTATTTCCTCGCCGACCTGCATGCGATTTCAATGCCGCACAATCCGGCAGAGCTGACCGCCAACACGCGCGAAATGGCGGCAGCGTTGATCGCCTGTGGCATCGATATCGACAAGTCGATATTGTTCAATCAGGCGCAGGTGCCCGCGCATGCGGAGCTGCAATGGCTGCTGACCGGCACGGCGCGGATGGGCTGGCTCAATCGCATGACCCAGTTCAAGGACAAATCGGGCAAAAACCGCGAGGGTGCCTCGATTGCGTTGTTTAGCTATCCGGTTTTGCAGGCCGCCGACGTGCTGCTGTATCAGGCAACGCATGTGCCGGTGGGCGAAGACCAGAAGCAGCATCTTGAGCTGGCGCGCGACATTGCCCAGAAATTCAACAATGACTTCGGCAACGGCACCGAGATATTTACGCTGCCCGACCCGATTATCCCTAAGGCTACCGCGCGGATCATGTCACTGCGCGATGGCACCGCAAAGATGTCTAAGTCGGACCCGAGCGATTTAAGCCGGATCAACCTGGTCGATAATGCGGACACGATCCTGTCGAAAATCAAGAAGGCGAAGACCGATCCCGAGCCATTGCCATCGGAGGCGGCAGGACTCGAGGGTCGTCCGGAAGCGGCCAATCTGGTCGGCATTTTTGCGGCGTTCGCCGAGGAAAGCGCCGAGGCCACGCTTGCCCGTTTCGGTGGCCAGGGCTTCGGCGCATTCAAGACCGCGCTTGCCGAGCTTGTCATCGAAAATTTCCGGCCCATTTCAGAGCGTTTCAAGGCTTTGAAAGACGATCATGAGCAGATTGATGCAGCGTTGGCGAAAGGCGCGGCGAAGGCCCGGGAATTGGGAACGCCGACATTGAGGGCGGCGTACGCAGCGCTCGGCTTGCTGCGATGAAATGAATTTGTTTGTCGTTCAACCGAAGTTCAGCGAAACCATCTTAGATATGCGAC
>CALRMO020000038.1:0-18061 GCA_943369235.1 Sphingomonas paucimobilis | reverse complement strand
TCCCCTAAAGGAGAGAGGTTAGTACGGCGCAATCTTCTTGCTTGCCCACGCAACGCTGACTAGCGTGCGGCTTATGATCAAATCCGTCTTGCTCGCCGCGCTCGTCGCCACTTCTGCCCTTTCCGTTCCAGCCTTTGCCCGCCCGATGACCGAAACCGATCTCGCCACAATGAAGCGTCTCGCGGGGGCCGCCGCATCGCCCGACGGGACGATGATTGCCTATCAGTTGCGCGAAACCGATCTGGAGGCGAACAAGGGCCGGACCGATCTGTATATGCTGAAGCTTGGAACGCCCAACGCCGCGCCAGTGCAGTTTGCATCGAAGCCCGACAAGAACGAGCATGACCCCGCCTTCGCGCCCGACGGCAAAAGCATTTTCTATATCAGCAACGAAAGCGGGTCGGACCAGATCTGGCGCTATGACGTTGCCAGCGGCACCGCGATGCAGTCGAGCAATTTCAAGACCGATGTCGCTGGATTTAAAATCTCGCCCGACGGCAACAAATTTGCGGTTTGGGGCGATATCGCGCGCGACTGCGGTGAGATCGGCTGCGAGAAGGATGGCGATACCTCCAAACCCGGACCCGGCACCGGCCGCGAATATGACCAGCTGATGGTGCGCCACTGGGACCAATGGGAAACGCCCGGCAATTATAGCCGAGTCTTCACCGTCGTGCTGGGTGCCGATGGCAAGCTTGGCACGCTGGGCAAGGCGATGGACGGCAATCTGGTCGGCGACGCACCGTCAAAGCCCTTTGGCGGTGGTGAGGAAATAAGCTGGAGCGCCGATAGCAGCGCGGTGCTGTTCACCTTACGCGCGGCGGACGCCAATGAAGCTAAGTCGACCAACCTCGATATCTACCGCTCCTCGCTGTCGGCGAACGACGTCGTCAATTTGACTGCGGACAATCTGGGCACCGACACCACGCCCGCTGCCTCGCCCGACGGCAAATATCTCGCATGGACCTCAATGGCGCGCGCGGGCTACGAGGCCGACCGGCTTGTCCTCAAACTTATGGACCTTAAAAGCGGCAAGGTCACAAAGCTGACCGACGCATGGGACCGCTCGATCGCCTCGCTCGCCTGGGCCGCCGACAGCAAGAGCCTGCTCGTCACCGCGCAGGATGTTCTCGAAACCCCGCTCTACCGGGTCGATCTGAAAGGCAAGGTCACCCGCCTGACCGAACGCGGCCATATCGGCGAGGTCGTGCCGCTGAAAAATGGCGGTATCGTCTATGCGATAGACAGCGTTGCCGCGCCGGCCGACCTCGTGCTGATGGACGCCAAGGGCAAAACGACTCGGCTGACTAACGTCAATGCCGATGCGCTCGGCGCGCTCGATCCTGTCAATTACCAGAAGTTCGATTTTGCCGGAGCCAATGGGGACCAAGTCTTCGGCCAGATCGTCAAGCCGCAAAACGCGAGCGGCAAGCTGCCTGTTTTGCTGTTCGTGCATGGCGGCCCGCAGGGGACGTTCAACAACAGCTGGTCTTATCGCTGGAATCCAGCCGTTATGGCCTCACAAGGTTACGCCGTGGTCTCAATCGATTTTCACGGGTCCACCGGTTATGGCCAGAAATTCACCGACAGCATCAACAAGAATTGGGGTGGCTGGCCGCTGGAGGATTTGCAGAAGGGCATGGTTGCGGTTGCCAAGATCGACACACAGCTTGATACCGCGAACGCCTGCGCATTGGGCGGCTCCTATGGCGGCTATATAATGAACTGGATTGCGGGCAACTGGCCAGACCGGTTCAAATGCCTCGTCACCCACGCCGGCATCTTCGACCTGCGCGCGATGGCCTATGAGACCGAGGAATTGTGGTTCGATCAATGGGACAATAAAGGCCCATGGACCACGCGAACCGACGCTGAAAAATGGAACCCGGTCAACCATGTCGCCAAATGGAAAACACCGACGTTGGTGATCCATGGCGAGAAGGATTATCGAATCCCCTATTCGCAATCGCTGGCCGCGTTTACCGCATTGCAGCAGCAGGGTGTCGAATCGAAGCTGCTGGTATTCCCCGATGAAAATCACTGGATATTGAAGCCGAAGAACTCGATCCAGTGGCACCAGACCGTGTTCGAATGGCTCGGCAAGCATTTGAAGGGCGGGAAGTAAATTCGCTCATAATTCTGTGTCACCCCCGACTTGATCGGGGGTCCATGGTCTAACCTTCAGGCCGTGGATTCCCGCTTTCGCGGGAATGACGATGAAGTTTGTATCGGGGGGAAGCCATGACCGACATCGCAGCGAATGTAGCAACCGATATCAGCGCCAATTCTGAACAAGGGCGCGCTGAACTTAGCCGAAGCCTCAAGTCGCGCCATGTCTCGATGATCGCCATCGGCGGCATCATTGGCGCTGGGCTGTTCGTCGGGTCCTCGACCACGATTAGCCAAGCCGGTCCCGCCGCCGTCTTCTCGTTCGCTATTGCGGGCTTCATCATCCTGCTCGTCATGCGGATGATTTCCGAAATGGCGATTGCCGTCGATGGCGTGCAGACCTTCCCCGACTTCGCACGCGCCGGACTTGGACATCTCGCAGGCTTCCTCTCGGGATGGCTCTACTGGTATTTCTGGGTCGTCGTGGTTGCCATCGAGGCCATCGCGGGCGCGCAGATCATTCATGGCTGGTTTCCGGCAATCCCCGAACTCGGCATCGGCATCGGCCTGATGGCAATCCTCACCGCCGTGAACCTCATGTCCGCACGCGCCTATGGCGAGTTTGAATTCTGGTTCTCGTCGATCAAGGTCGCCGCGATTATCGTCTTCATTCTGCTCTGCGCGGCATGGGCGTTCGGCTTTACCTCGCCCAGCGGCGCGACTTTCGGCAACCTCACCCAGCATGGCGGCTTTGTCCCCAATGGCTGGGGCGTGGTGCTGGCGGCCGCCACCTCGACCATCTTCAGCCTCGTTGGCGCGGAAATTGCGACGATCGCGGCGGCCGAATCCGAGGAACCCGCCAAGGTCATCAGCCGCATGACCGTATCGGTCACGCTGCGCATCCTGGTCTTCTACATTCTGTCGATCTTCCTGATCGTCTCGGTGGTGCCGTGGACCGAGATAGTGCCCAAGGTTTCCCCTTTTGCCGCAACATTGGGCTATATGGGCGTGCCAGCGGGCAAGCTCATCATGGAGGCGGTCGTGCTCGTCGCGGTGCTGTCTTGCCTTAACTCGGGCCTCTACGTCACCAGCCGCGCCTTGTTCGGCCTCGCCAAACACAAAGACGCGCCGCAATGGCTGGTTCAGGTCAATGCCCGCAAGGTCCCCGCCCGCGCGATCCTCATCGCCAGCCTCTTCAGTTACGGCGCACTCGCCGCCGACGCGGTGTCGCGCGACATAGTATTCAGCTTCCTCATCAACAGCTGCGGCGTGACGATGCTCTTGCTCTACCTAATGACCGCTGGCGCGCAGCTTAAGCTCCGCCGCAAATACGAAGCCGAAGACCCCGCGCGGTTGCAGATCAAGATGTGGTTCCATCCCTTCGGTACCTATATCGCGATGGCGGCGATGCTGGTGATTTTGGTCGCCAAAGGCCTCGACCCGGCCGCGTCGAAAGAATTGTGGCTGAGCCTTGTTGTGGCAGGCGGATTTGCAGCGGCGTTCTTTGCTTTCAGGCGCGGCGTTACCTGACGCCGGAGGCAGAAGAAGATTATCTCACACGAAGACACAAAGGCACAAAGTAAGAGGAGAAAGCCGAATCCTTCTTCGTGCCTTTGTGTCTTTGTGTGAGATTATTTAGGCGCTACGCGCATTGACAGGCGAAAACCTTGCCCAATCGCGCACCGGCTGGCATGGGCAACCCTCATGACTATCGACAAGACTTTCGACCCCGCCGCGATTGAGGCGAAATGGTATGCGCATTGGGAAAGCACTGGCGCGTTCCGTCCAGATCGCCCCGACGCCGAGCCCTATACGATCGTCAACCCGCCGCCAAACGTGACGGGCAGCCTTCACATCGGCCACGCACTCGACAATACGTTGCAGGATATCCTGATCCGCCACGCGCGGATGCAGGGCAAGGATGCCTTGTGGGTTGTTGGCATGGACCATGCCGGTATCGCCACACAAATGGTGGTTGAACGGCAGATGGCCGAGCGCCAGCAGAAGCGCACCGATTTCACGCGCGACGAATTTGTCGCCAAGGTGTGGGAGTGGAAAGAAGAAAGCGGCGGCGCGATCACTGGCCAGCTCCGCCGTCTCGGCTGTTCGATGGACTGGGAGAATGAACGCTTCACGATGGACGAGGGCTTTTCAAAGGCCGTCATCAAGGTGTTCGTCGACCTCTATAATCAGGGCCTGCTCTACCGCGACAAACGGCTCGTCAACTGGGACCCGCATTTCAAAAGCGCCATCTCCGATCTCGAAGTCGAAACCCGCGAAGTGAACGGCCATATGTGGCACTTCAAATATCCGCTCGCGGGCGGCGAAACCTATACCTATGTCGAGCGCGATGCCGACGGCAATGTCACGCTGGAGGAAGAACGCGACTATATCGCCATCGCCACCACGCGGCCCGAAACAATGCTCGGCGACGGCGCGGTTGCGGTGCATCCGGGCGACGAACGCTATAAGCCCATTGTCGGCAAGCTCTGCGAAATCCCGGTCGGGCCAAAAGAGCATCGCCGCCTGATCCCGATCATCACCGACGAATATCCCGACCCCGATTTCGGCTCTGGCGCGGTGAAGATCACCGGCGCGCACGACCAGAATGACTATGGCGTCGCGCAGCGCAACAATATCCCGATGTACCGCCTGATGGACGAAGTCGCCGCGATGCGCAGCGATGGCGCGCCTTATGCGGAGGCCGCCGCACAAGCCAAGGCCATCGCAGCCGGAGGCCAATGGACCGCCGCCGATATCGATGCGCTGAACCTCGTTCCCGACGCCTATCGCGGGCTTGATCGTTACGAAGCGCGCAAGCGCGTGGTCGCCGACATCGATGCCGACGGCCTAATGATTGCCGTCGAAGCCAAGACCATCCAGCAGCCCTTTGGCGACCGTTCGGCTGTCGTTATCGAGCCGATGCTCACCGACCAATGGTATGTCGATGCCAAGACCTTGGCCGCTCCCGCCATCGAAGCGGTGCGCTCGGGCGCGATCGACATCGTGCCCAAATCTTGGGAGAAAACCTACTTCAACTGGATGGAGAATATCCAGCCATGGTGCGTGTCACGTCAGTTATGGTGGGGTCACCGGATACCGGCTTGGCATTGCTTTAACCAGGTAACGCTCGATACAGATATTTATGTCGCAGAAACTCAGGCCGAGTTTGAAACACTGCTTTACGCCAGCGGCAGCAATATTCAGGATATCATATATTTCGACACCCGCTTGGAAGCATTAGAATATGCACCGGCGGATGGAATCTCCGTCAATACGCGTCTGGTTTATCGCGACCCAGATGTCCTCGACACCTGGTTCTCCTCGGCGCTCTGGCCATTCGGAACCTTGGGCTGGCCTGACCAGACCGGCGAGCTTGACCGCCATTACCCCAATGACGTCCTCGTCTCTGGCTTCGATATCCTGTTCTTCTGGGACGCGCGGATGGCGATGCAGGGCATTCACTTTATGAAAGAAGTGCCGTGGAAGACGCTGTATCTCCACGGCCTCGTCCGCGCCGCAGATGGCAGCAAGATGTCGAAGTCAAAAGGCAATACCGTCGACCCGCTTGGCCTTATCGACCAATATGGCGCCGACGCTTTGCGTTTCTTCATGGCGGCGATGGAGAGCCAGGGCCGCGACATCAAGATGGATGAAAGCCGCGTCGCCGGATACCGCAACTTCGCGACCAAGCTGTGGAACGCGGCGCGCTTTGCGCAATCGAACGGCATCGGCGGATCGCACTCGATCAGCGCGCCAAAAGCCGAACTCGCGGTCAACCGCTGGATCATCGGCGAAGTCGTCGAAACCGTGGAGAAGCTCAACAAAGCCTTCGCCGAATTCCGCTTCGACGGCATGGCCGACGCGATCTACCACTTCGTCTGGGACCAGTTCTGCGACTGGTATCTGGAACTGATCAAGCCGCTCCTTCAGGAGCGCCCCGGCGAAGGCCGGGGTCCAGGGGACCACGCGCATGGACCCCGGCCAGATGTCTTCAACACCCTTCGTCCTGAGCCCTCAAAAGCGCAGGAGGCACCGCGCAACCCTACTTCGACAGGGTCAGCACGAGCGGATGGGGCTGCTGACGAAACCCGCGAAGTCGCGGGCTGGGTGCTCGACCAGATACTGGTGATGCTTCACCCGTTCATGCCGTTTATTACCGAAGAGCTGTGGCACGCGTTATCTGACCCCGCCCGCCTGCGGAAATATGATCTCATCCATGCGAAGTGGCCTGAGCCGAAGGCAGAGGTGGACAGGGACGCAGCTGCAGAAATTGACTGGCTTATCCGATTGGTAAGCGGTGTCCGCACCGTGCGGTCGGAACTGAACGTGCCGCCGTCTGTCCGATTATTCGCCACTTTCCGCGATGCTCAAGCCGAGACATATTCGCGGATAAGTCGCAACCGTGACATTCTTTCCCGCCTCGCTCGCATTGACGATTTTAAGTCTGACGGCACCATTATGCTGAAAGGGGGCGCTGACTCCATAGACGGCGACCAAGAAGCAAAATCCGGCGGTGCTCAGATTGTGATCGATGAGGCGACATTCATTTTTCCACTAGAAGGCATCATCGACCTCGACGCCGAACGCACCCGCATCACCAAAGCCATCGAAACCGCCACCAAGGAACGCGACGCGCTCGCAGGCCGCCTCTCCAACGCCGCCTTTGTCGAAAAGGCCAAACCCGAAGCCGTCGAAAAAGCCCGAGCCGACTACGCCGAAAAGGCCGCCGAGGCTGAACGGTTGACAGCGGCACTCGCGCGTTTGGGGTAACGCAACCTCTTCGGTGCTTTGGTGCTTTGGGTGACATCGAAATTGTTCACCCAAAGCACCAAAGTACCGAAGAAGAATAGGAAAAAGAATTTCATGCGAAGGAGCGAAGGAGCGCGAAGATTTAGGGCTGGCCCACAGGGCCATGTATCAATTATAAAAAAGCCGTCATCGACCTGGACGCCGAGCGCACCCGCATCACCAAAGCCATCGACGCCGCCACCAAGGAACGCGATGCCCTTGCAGGCCGCCTTTCCAACGCTGCCTTTGTCGAAAAGGCCAAGCCCGAAGCCGTCGAAAAAGCCCGTTTTGACCACGCCGAAAAAGCTGCCGAGGCAGAACGGTTGACAGCGGCACTCGCGCGTTTGGGGTAACGCAACCTCTTCGGTACTTTGGTGCTTTGGGTGAACAATTTCGATGTCACCCAAAGCACCAAAGTACCGAAGAAGAATAGGAAAAAGAATTTCACGCGAAGGGCGCGAAGGAGCGAAGGAGCGCGAAGTTTAGGGCTGGCCCACAGGGCCATGTATCAATTATAAAATCAGGGAAATTCGAGGTGGGATTAACAGGCGCTGCGCGCAAGCTTGTACAGTCCCCTTCGCGGTCCTTCGTTCCTTCGCGACCTTCGCGTGAAATTAACAGCTATCCCCAACTCCCCACCTTTGCCATGACAGCGCCAATGACCGCCCCCGCCCATCAACGCGACCTGACCGTTGGCCCTGTTGCCAAGACCTTGTTCCTGTTCGCGCTGCCATCGCTTGGTGTCAATATTCTTCAGTCGCTCAACAACTCGGTCAATTCGGTGTGGATCGGTCAGTTTCTGGGGGAGGAGGCGCTGGCGGCTTCGGCCAATGTCGGGCTGATCATGTTCCTGATGTTTTCCGCGTTGTTTGGCTTTTCGATGGCGACGACAATATTGATCGGCCAGAATATGGGCCGCCGCGATGTCGAGGCGGTGCGGCGGATTATGGGCACGGCGACGGGTATATTCTTTGTGGCGGGCGCAGTGTTTGCCGCCGCGGGCTGGATTTTCGCGCCGCAACTGCTTCGCCTGATGGCAACGCCCGAGGGCGCCTATCCGTTCGCGCTTTCCTATCTGCGGGTGATTTTTCTGTCGATGCCGACATCGTTCGTCATGGTGCTGATTTCCTCCTCGCTTCGCGGCGTGGGCGATTCGGTCACACCGTTCAGAAATACCGTCCTCAACGTGGTGCTGGATATCATCCTCAACCTGGTTTTCATTCTCGGCCTTGGCCCGATACCGGCGATGGGCATCGCGGGCTCTGCGCTGGCGACGGTTATCGCCCGTGTCGTCAGCCTGGGCTTGCTGATCCGCCGCGTCTACGCGAACGACCTCACAATCCGGCTGCGCGGCGCAGAACTGGCGTGGCTGCGGCCCGATTTGGCCTGGCTGAAAGCGATTGCGCGCATCGGGCTGCCTATGGGGCTGTCGCTCGTCATCATGTCGGGTTCCGCCGTGGTCATGATCGGTCTCGTCAACCGAGAGGGCGTCGATACCACCGCCGCGTTCGGTGTAATGAACCAGCTGTGGAGCTATGTGCAAATGCCGGCGGTCGCGGTGGGCGGCGCAGTTAGCGCCATGGTTGCGCAGAATATCGGCGCGGACAGATGGGACCGCGTGGACCGCATCGTCTGGTCGGGTATCGCCATCAACCTGTTGATGTCGGGAACGCTGGTCGCGCTGACAACGCTATTTGCGGTGCCGCTGCTCGGATTGTTCCTGCCGGAGGGCAGCGCCGCGATTCCGATTGCGGTTCACATCAACCATATCATCGGCTGGAGCTTCATCCTGATGGGCGTGTCGGTGGTCGTTACCTTTGCCGTGCGCGCTAATGGCGCGGTGGTTGCGCCGCTGGTCATTCTGATTCTGGGTGCGGTCGTGGTACGGTTCGGTGTCGGCTTCGGCCTGCACGACCGCTACGGTGCGGACGCGATCTGGGGCGCGTTCATTGCCACGGCGATAACCTCCTGCCTGCTCTCGATTGCTTATTATCTCAACGGCAGCTGGAAAAAGGCAAAAGCAATGCCACCGGCCGCGCCCGTGCTGGTCGAATAAATTCACTGTCCTACACGGCATGCAATATGGCATTGGGCTTCGATGATGCCACAGCGCGCCTTTGCCCGAACATTCCGAAACTCGCCCCTGCCGCGCCCGGAAACGGAGCGGGGGGTCACGGGTCGTGTAGTTCAATACCTTTATAAGGTTTTTCTTACACTTTTCCTGGCCGTGGGAGCCGCCAACGGGGCTTGGGCACAGCTCCCCGGCGCGCCGCAAAATGTGCGCGCGTCGATAGCGGCCGAAACAAGCACCCCCGCCCCCGGCGACACGGTGACCATTGCCATCATAATGGACCCCAAGCCCGGCTGGCATGATTACTGGCTGAATCCCGGCGATGCGGGGACGCCGCTCGAACTGGAATGGCAGCTTCCCCCCGGCGTCACCGCCGGTCCGATCCGCGCCCCGGTGCCTGAGACATTGATCGTCAGCGGGTTCATGAATCATATCTACAAGACAAGCCACGCCTTCCTTGTTGACCTGAAAATCGCCCCGACCGCTCCCCGGCGTCAACGAATGGACATTAAAGTCGATGCCCGCTGGTCAGCCTGCTCCGATACGGTCTGCGTGCCGGAGAGCAGCACACTCGTCGTGCCATTGACGGTCGGCGACGGCGCAATTTCCAAATCGGACCGCCGCCGCTTCGATAAATGGCATCGCGCCTTGCCTGTGCCGCTCGATGCCAAGGCGCGCTACGCCGTCGAAGGCAAGCAAATCTCGATCGCAATTCCCTATCCGGCGAGCGCCGAGGCGCAGAACGTCTGGTTTTTCGCGCAGACCGAAAATGTCTTGCGCTATGCGGCGCTGCAATCGGCGCGTCGCACGGGCAACTGGCTGGTTGTTTCGGGCGAAACCGACAAGGCATTTGACGGCCGCATTGATGGCTTGCTGCGTTTTGGTGAAGCCCAGGGGCTCGAGGTGCGCGCCGTTCCGGGCGCCGTGCCACCGGGCGGCGAAACGGTATCGGTGTTGGGCGGGGCAACTACAGCGGAAGCTCTGCCAGGTACCGAAGGCTTCGGCTGGATTCTGGCCTTTTCAGTGCTTGGGGGGTTGCTCCTTAACCTCATGCCATGCGTGTTTCCGATCCTTGGATTGAAGGCACTGGCGATTGCCAAGGCGGGCGGTAACGAACGCGACGCGCGCCGTGATGCGTTAGCCTATACCGCTGGAATCATGCTCAGCTGCCTGGCGCTTGGTGGCATTCTGCTGGCGCTGCGCGCGGCTGGCGAGGAAGTGGGTTGGGCGTTCCAGTTGCAAGACCCGGTGATTGTGCTGTTGCTGTTGTTGCTGATGGTGGCGATTTCGGCCAATCTGGCGGGGCTGTTTGAGCTTGGCGGCACCGGCGCTGGCGACAGGCTGACGCGCAAAGGCGGAATTGCAGGATCGTTCTGGACCGGCGTGCTGGCGGCGGTTGTCGCAACGCCGTGCACAGGGCCATTCATGGCGGCGGCGATGGGTGCCGCTTTGCTGTTGCCGGTGGCGCAGGCTTTTCTGATTTTTGCAGGGTTGGGCTTTGGCCTTGCACTGCCCTTCCTTGCCCTTGCCTATATTCCGGCCCTGCGCAGCCGGATGCCGAAGCCGGGGTCGTGGATGGACCGGTTGCGCAAAATCATGGCGGTGCCGATGGCTCTGACGGCGCTCGCTTTGTTGTGGCTGCTGGCGCAGCTCGTGGGCGCCAATGGCTGGCTGGTAGGCGGTGTCGCTGCGGCGCTGCTGCTTGCGGCGATTATCATGATTGCAAGGGCAAAGGCACCGGTCTGGTCGATACTCGGGGTCGCGGTCACGCTTTATGCCGCGGGCTTTCTCGCGCTCGAACGGCTTCCGGCCCCGGCCGCAGCGGACCAGCGCGAGCTTGGAGGCGAAGCTTTTTCGGAAGCAAGGCTGGCAACGCTGCAAGCCGAAGGTCGCCCCGTCTTTCTTTATTTCACCGCCGACTGGTGCCTGACGTGCAAGGTTAACGAAGCGGCCGCCATTGACCGCGCGGAAACCGCCGATGCCTTTGCCAAGGCGGGGATCGTCGTGATGGTCGGCGATTACACCCGCCGAGATCCTGCCATAACCCGCTTCCTTTCCAAATATGGCCGGTCGGGCGTGCCTTTGTATCTCTATTATCCGAAGGACGGAGAGGCGGAGATACTGCCACAAGTGCTGACCGTCGATACGCTGACGGCGCTCGCGACATGAGCCTGCTCCACAAACAAGTGCGGGGACAGGCGATTGCTCAGCCTGTCCCCGACCCTATCGACGAGTTGCGACCCTCTTCAGGACTCGCCGGTAATCTCGATCCGCTTCATCTGATTGGCCCCAATCACGGTGATCCCCCGAACACCGGTGATGCCAGTCAGCGGGACCGAACGCTCGAACATGAGCGTGCTGTCCGCGCCGCCGACATCGTTGGCAGGTTTCTGACCACCGACGTCGGGCGCATGAATGACCGCCACTTCAATGCCCCAATAATCCGGGCGGTCATGATAAATTCGGGGCGCCAATCTGGCTTCGAAACCGGTCCCCGGGAGGCTCCCCCTCACCCAGAGATACAGACTGTCCTGAAAGGGCAGCTTGCGCAATTCGGCTTGTTCAAAGTCGATAATCCGCCCTTTTGGCACGCTCGAAAGCGAACCGCGGGGAGAGCTGTTCATTCAAATTCCTAAACGCGCGAAATGTTATGTCTCAAACGGGTTCTAAAAGACTGCGTTTGGCTAACTATATTCTTAACATACATCAATTTACCTGCACGTAAAGTGAACGGCATGGTAAAAACATGTAACGTGCTGTATCCGTCTGATTGTCTTGGCAGAAATTGTGCAACATATGTATGCGATTTTGTCGCAGAACAAGGATAGCTGCCGCAAGCTTGAACGTTGCCTCCGGGCCACTATATTTCACTAATTGGTGCCGAGGGGGCCTAAGCCCTTTATCTACAGCCCGTTTGGCTGTATTGGCGCTCGACAACAACTTCAGGAGTATCGACTATCGCAACCCCGCCGACCCGGCGCGCAATGACCCCACCTGTTAAAAGTGGACCGCGCTACAATAATCTTATCACTGCGGAAAAGGTCCGTGTCATCGACGACGATGGCGAAAATCTCGGGGTTCTCTACACCCGCGAAGCGATAGCACAAGCAGCCGAAGTCGGCCTGGACCTCGTTGAAGTGTCCCCGAACGCCGACCCTCCCGTCTGCAAGTTCCTCGACATCGGCAAATTCAAATACGAAGCCCAGAAAAAGGCCAACCTTGCCCGCAAGAGCCAGAAGACGCAGGAGATCAAGGAGATCAAGATGCGTCCGAACATCGACGACCATGACTATATGGTGAAGATGAAGAAGGTCGCCGAGTTCATCGAAGAGGGCGATAAAGTGAAGATCACGCTGCGTTTCCGTGGCCGTGAACTGGCACACCAACAATTGGGTATGAACCTGCTTCAGCGCGTTCAGGCGGATACGACCGTGACCGCAAAGGTCGAGGCGCATCCGCGCATGGAAGGCCGCCAGATGCTGATGGTGCTGTCGCCAAAATAGGCTGGGCCCTACCAGATTGCCTGTCTGATAAGCTCGAGTCCGATCGCAATCATCAGGATGTTGATGATGAGGTTAAAGCGTTCCGGTGACACGCGCTTGACGAGCCATACGCCAGCGGAAGTGCTGGCGATGGCGAGCGGCATGAACAGGGCGGTCAGCGTCATGTTGGCCAGGTTGAATTGCCCCAGCGCTGCATAGGCCGGCACCTTCATCCAGTTGATGATGGCAAAGAATATCGATGAGGTGCCGACAAAGACCAGATGCGGGAAATTGCGCGACAATGCCCCAATCTGGAACGGTGGCCCGCCGGCATGCGCGATCTGACTGGTAAAGCCTGAAACACCTCCCATGACGGCGCCGATCCATTCCGGCGCTGGGCCGTTCAAACGAACTTGATGACCCAATAAAGGCAAAAGCCGATAGGCTCCGAAGGCCAGCGCAATGCACCCCACCAGCCCACGCACGGCATCGGCATCGACGGCAGTGGCAAACCACCAGCCGGATAATATGCCAACAGCAGCACCCGGAACGGTTAGCACCAACGTTCTTCGGTCAAAGCTTTTCCGGAATGCCCAGACGCTGACAATGTCCTGTGCCATCAATATCGGAAGCAGCATACCTGCCGCAGCAACGGGATCCATGACAAGCGCCAGCAGCGGTATCGCGGCGGCGCCCAATCCGGCGAAGCCGCCTTTCGCCAGCCCGACGAGGGTTACGGCAGCTCCGGCAACCAGATAGAAGACCGGGTCGGTCGGCAGACTCAATCGGCTTGCGGGCGCTTACGCAAGGCAAGCACATATATAATCGAAGCCGCAGCCGCGAATATGAACCACTGTATGGCGTAGAGCAGATGATTGTTGGGAATCTGGTCCGGCGAAGGCCGCGCGAGCCTGTCCAGCCCCTCGACTTTGTCGGTGGCTACCAACTTTATGAGTTGCTCATTATCGGGCGCGATGATGCCGTTGATGGGCCCGCCGTTCCAGGTCGGCGACTGGGGCCGTTCGGACCAGCCAATGGCGACCTTTGCTCCGGGACCTTCGGCACCGCCGGTCTGGCACGAGGCGACATGCGCAAAACCGGGTTTTCCAGCGGCATTGCTTCCCGACACCGAGCGGATGCCGACAACCTTGATGCACATCAACGCCGATTTGCGAAAGAGCGGCAGAGCCTGGGGATCCGGAACCGCCGGCCAGCTCACAGCATCCAGCCCCGCCGCAGCTTCGTAACGGGCCAGCAATGCCTCTTTTTGGCCTTTACGCTGTAGCTGCCAGATGCCGAGTCCGACCATCGTTGCCACGGCGAGTCCGACCAGGATAGTTGGAAAGAGCGGCCATTTCATGAAATGTCGTCCCGTCCGGCTTCGCCAGCGTGGTGTCGATATTCTGCCGCCAACAACGCGCCTTTCGACACCCGTAGCGAGTATACGGTCATCGCCGCTGTAACCGGGACCCAAATGATAACATGGACCCAGAATGGAGGCCGAACCGCCGAATCGAGGATCAGCGCCATTACGATAATCACTGCGCCAATGACTAGGGTCAGCAGCGCGGCTGGCCCATCGCCGACGTTAAAGGCGGCATAATCAAGTCCACAGTTTCCGCACCGCTCGGCAAAGCGGGCGGGTCCGACAAACAGCGTTTTGGCGCTACATTTCGGACACAAACCAAAAAGGGCAGCCTTGGCGATGCCTGGCTGCCCCCCCTGGATGTCTGGTTCGGGCATCAGTATGCCTTAGGCGTGGATCGGCGCACCCCAGCCACCCCATACATAGATGACAATGAAGAGGAACAGCCACACGACGTCAACAAAATGCCAATACCAAGCCGCAGCTTCAAAGCCAAAATGCTGTTGCGGGGTGAAGTGTCCCTTATAAACGCGCGCCAAGCAGACCATAAGGAATATGGTGCCGACAATGACATGGAAACCGTGAAAGCCGGTCGCCATATAAAAGGTCGTACCGTAATTGAGGCCGCCGAACGGGAACGGCGCGACGCTATATTCATACGCCTGAATGGCGCTGAACACCAAACCAAGCAAAATTGTGAGCCAGAGCCCCTTTTTAAGCCCTTCGCGGTCACCGTGGATCAGCGAATGGTGCGCCCACGTTACCGTCGTACCCGAGCACAGCAGGATAAGCGTATTGAGCAGTGGAAGCTTCATTGCATCCAGTACCTCAAGGCCCTTTGGCGGCCATTGAAGCAAGGCTGCGGCGCCTTCCTGCCCGATCAGGTTGCTGACGGTAAACGCGTGCGTCTCCGCGTCTTTCACAAGCTCAAGAGGGGCCGGAAATAAGGAGAAATCAAACCATGCCCAAAACCAGCCGACGAAGAACATGACTTCGGAAGCGATAAAAAGGATCATGCCGTAACGCAGATGAAGCTGGACAACGGGTGTATGATCGCCGGCATGCGCTTCGCTTATGACGTCGCTCCACCAGGCATAAAATGTATACAGAACGCCAATCAGGCCAAGGCCGAAAACCAGACTGCCATAGCCGAACTGTTCCGGGTGCATCCACATCACCAGCCCGAAAAACATCGTCAACGCCGAAAACGACCCCATGAGCGGCGTAACGCTTGGTGGCAGGATATGATAATCGTGATTCTTGGCACCGGCCATGGCTTATTCCCTAGTCTTACGCGTTGAATTGGCTCTTAGCTTCCCTTTTTCACCGGGTCCACCGTCTTGGCAGGGTCAACCGGATAGAAAGTATAGCTAAGCGTAATTTCTTCGATATCCTTGGTGTCCGGATCGGTCATGATCTGCGGATCGACATAATAAAGGACCGGCATTCGGACCTGTTCGCCCGGCTTCAACGTTTGTTCGGTGAAGCAGAAGCACTGGATCTTGTTAAAATATTTGCCAGCCAGTTCAGGCGTAACATTAAACGTCGCAGTCCCAGTGACTGGCTCGTTCGAAAGATTTTTGGCGAGGAATATCGACATGTCCTTTGCGCCGATGCTTACCGTATCGGTCGGATGCTCGGGCTTAAATTCCCACGGCAGATCGCCGCTATGGTTGGCGTCGAATCGAATGACGATGGGCTTTTGCGTCGCTACCACGGTTGCGGCCTGCGCTGCATCGACGCGCATAGTTGTCCCGCCAAAGCCCGTTACCTGGCAGAATATCCGGTATAACGGTACTGCGGCAAAGCCGACGCCCACCATCGACACCGCGAGCCCGGCAGCCAGGAATGCGGTTTTGGCGTTGGACCGTGCCATCAACCCCACACCCCGATTTTAACGACCGTGATGAGGAAGAAGAGAATGCACAAAGCGACGAGAATTACCCCCATCACTTTTGACCGCGCGGCCTGACGCCTGCGGATCAATTGTGTTTCTTCGACTGTGTAACCGTGCGGCTCGATATCGCTCATGATAGCAACATCCGGTCTGCTGCAAACAATGCAAAGAGCAAGAACAGATAGAGGATCGAAAAGGCAAAGAGCCGCTTTTCCGGTTTCATTGCAGCGGCGTCGACCGCATCGTTGCGCCATACCGCATATGCAAGATTTAGAAAAATCAGATTCAGCGCGGTTGCCGACGCCGCATAAAGCCAGCCGGATTGTCCAAGCGCAACAGGTGCAAGTGCAACAGCTGCCATTGGAAAGCTGTAGGCGAATATCTGGTTTCGCGTGGCTTTCTGGCCAGCTACATTTGGGAGCATCGGGATACCCGCAGCACCATAATCCGTCTTCATGAACAGCGCCAAGGACCAGAAATGCGGTGGCGTCCAAAGAAAAATGATCGCGAACAGCAAGATCGGCAGCATCGTTATGTCACCTGTCACAGCAGTCCAGCCGATTACCGGAGGGAACGCGCCAGCTGCTCCGCCGATGACGATGTTCTGTGGCGTGTTCGGCTTGAGCCAGATCGTGTAAACGACGGCATAGAAGAATATCGAGAACGCCAGTATTCCAGCCGACAGCCAATTTACCGCTAACCCCATGATACCCACCGAGAAGGCCGCAAGACCGATGCCGAAATGCAACGCCGCATCGCGGTCCATCCGCCCAGCGGGCAGCGGCCGACGCGCCGTGCGCGCCATCTTTGCGTCGACATCGACTTCATACCATTGATTAAGCGCACCACAGGCCCCCGCGCCCAAGGCAAGGCACAGGATTGCGGTGAAACCGATCACCGGGTGGATATGGCCAGGTGCTGCCAGCAAACCGCACAAAGCCGTGAACACGACAAGACTCATCACCCGCGGCTTGGTCAAAGCCCAGAAGTCCCTCCACTCGGCGGGCATTATCATTTCGCGGGTTGCTGTTGTCATATTCAATTCCAAACCGTCCAATCAGAACGGGTCAGCGGAGCGCCGCCAGTTACTTGATAACCGGCAGCGTCTCAAACTGGTGGTAAGGTGGAGGGCTGGTCAGCGTCCATTCGAGCGTCGTTGCGCCTTCACCCCAATAATTGTCTTCAGCGCGGCGTCCGGCGACCAGCGACCAGAACACATTGACGAAGAACACGAGTACACCCACCGCCATGATGGCATAGCCGGTCGAGGCAACGCCGTTCCAATAGGCAAAGGCTTCGGGATAGTCGGGATAACGACGCGGCATGCCCGAGTTGCCCAGGAAGTGCATCGGGAAGAACAGCACGTTTACGCCAATAAAGAAGATCCAGAAGTGCAGGTGACCAAGAAACTCGTTCAACTGCCGACCGGACATCTTGCCGAACCAGTAATAGAAACCGGCGAACAGCGAGAATACCGCACCCAGTGACAGCACATAATGGAAGTGCGCAACGACATAATAGGTGTCATGCAGGTTATCGTCGAGGCCGCCATTGGCGAGGACAACGCCCGTTACGCCGCCAACGGTGAACATGAAGATGAAGCCCATTGCCCACACCATCGGGGTCTTGAAGCTGACCGAACCGCCCCACATTGTGGCAATCCAGCTAAAGATCTTGATGCCGGTCGGCACTGCAATCACCATCGTTGCGGCCGTGAAGTACATCTTCATGTCGACGCTCATGCCCGTGGTGAACATATGGTGCGCCCAGACCACAAAGCCTACGACACCAATCGCGACCATCGCATAGGCCATGCCGAGATATCCGAAGACAGGCTTGCGGCTGAAGGTTGCAACGATCTGGCTGATGATGCCGAAGCCCGGCAGGATCATGATGTAGACTTCGGGGTGACCAAAGAACCAGAACAGATGCTGGTACAGAACAGGGTCGCCGCCCGCCGACGCGTCGAAAAACGCACCGCCAAAGTTACGATCGACCAGCAACATCGTAATCGCGGCCGCAAGCACGGGCAAAGCAAGAAGCAGCAGGAACGCGGTCACCAATACCGACCAGACGAACAGCGGCATTTTGTGGATGGTCATCCCGGGTGCGCGCATGTTGAAGATCGTCGTGATAAAGTTGATAGCGCCCAAAATCGACGCCGCCCCTGCCAAGTGGAGCGAGAAAATGGCCATGTCTACTGCCGGCCCGACCGACCCAGAGGTAGAGAGTGGCGCATAGACGGTCCAGCCTGTGCCTGCGCCAAGCCCCGTGCCTCCAGGCACAAAGCTTGAACCCAGCAGCATGATGAAAGCAACGACAGTCAGCCAAAACGAAATATTGTT
>CALRMO020000037.1:0-18076 GCA_943369235.1 Sphingomonas paucimobilis | reverse complement strand
GCAACGGCAGCGCATACCGATTGCGTTACCTGGCAAGAGTGTTGCCAACAGGCAACAGTTCGCAATGCATATTTTTGAATACGTATGTGGATTTCTGGCCAATGCGGTCGCCGAAGCGCATTTTGACATGGTCATATCTGCATCCATTCGAGCCTGCGTCTGGATGCGCCAACGTAGCCGGTTATCATCCGCCAAATTGGATGAAGCCTTTTAGGGGAGTGAATCATGGTCAAGTTCCAGTTTAATTCTGCGCGCCAGTTGGCGCACGGCGCAAGCCGCTTTGCGGTCAGCATCGCAATGGTCGCTGCATTTGCTGCACCAGCACTCGCTCAAGATGCCGTGCCCGCAGAGGAAGAAGAAGACGCGATTATCGTTTCCGGTTTCCGCGCTTCGCTTGAGAATGCCGTAAACGAAAAAAAGAATAACGACCAGATCGTCGAGTCGGTCTCGGCCGAAGACATCGGTAAATTGCCCGACGCGTCGATCGGTGAGTCCATCGCCCGTTTGCCAGGCGTCACGTCGCAGCGGCTGAACGGTCGTTCAAACAATATCTCGATCCGCGGCTTCGGCCCCGATTTCTCGCAAACTGTGCTGAATGGCCGCGAGCAGACGTCTACCGGCGATAGCCGCGCCGTCGAGTTCGACCAATATCCCTCGGAAATCGTTAGCCAGGTCGTTGTCTACAAGTCGCCAACTGCTTCATTGGTAGGCCAAGGACTTGTCGGCACCATCGATATCCGCACTGTACGCCCGCTCGATTACGGCAAACAGGTCCTCGCTGTCGGCGCACGCGGCACCTATACCGATCTGGGAGCTCTGAACGCGGGTTCGAAGAAATATGGCTATCGCGCGAACGCGACATATATCGATCAGTTTGCAGACGACACAATCGGCATTGCGTTGTCGGCATCATATGTTGACGAGCCGTATCAGCTTCAGGAATTTAATGCGTGGGGCTATGCTGGCAGCGGAACCGCAGCCGATCCGGCCGTTATCGGCGGGTCGAAATCCTTTGTGACCTCCACACAGCTGAAGCGTCTGGGCTTGAATGGCACTTTGCAATATCAGGCGTCGGACAACGTTCGCCTGACGTTCGACGCTTTTTACTCAAATTTTGAAGACGACCAGTCGAAACGCGGTATCGAATTGCCGCTGGCGTTCGGTGGCGGCTTTGGCGTGACTGGAAACCCAGCCGAATTTACCGTGACCGACGGTTTTGCGACGTCAGGGATTTTCAGGAACGTCCGCGGTGTAGTGCGCAACGACATCTTTCAACGTAAAGCCAAATTATATTCTTTTGGCTATAACGCGGAATATGATGGCGACGACGGATGGAAGGCCTTTGTTGACATCGGTTATTCGCGCACCGATCGCAACGAGCTAAGCATCGAAAGCTATTCGGGCACCGGTTTTGACGGAGACGGCACTGGCAATGGCGCGGCAGGGACAATCGGTTTTCAAACCGACTCCTCCGGTACCGTGTTCACGCCTTCGCTCGATTACAGTAACCCTGCGCTCATTCGTTTAACCGACCCTCTCGGCTGGGGCGGCGGTACGGTTCCACAGGCAGGCTACTATAATAACCGCATTATCGACGACGAACTGAAACAGTATCGCGTCGGTGTCGAGAAGGAAGTCGAAGGCTTTTTCTCCGCGATCAAATTTGGCATGAATTATACCGACCGTCAAAAGAGCCTTACGCCCGATGAGTTTCTCGTTAGGCTCCGTGGCGGCGCACTTGAGCTGGCGATACCGACCGACGCACTGCTTCGTTCGACCAACCTAAGCTATTTGGGCCTTGGCCCCGTCGTAAGCTACGATGCCCGCGATTTGATCGCCGATGGCACGCTGGTTCTGGAGCGAAACACATCCCCGGATATCCCTGCGAAAGCGTATAATGTCACCGAAGATCTAATGACCGCGTATCTGCAGGCCGATATCGAACAAGAGTTCGGCAATGCAACCTTAACCGGTAACATTGGCGTGCAGGCAATCCATACCGACCAGGGTTCGTCGGGCACGGTGTTTGCAGGCGGCGTCGCTCGTTCGGTTCGGGCCAGCACCAGCTATTGGGATGTTTTGCCAAGCCTCAACCTGTCGATGCGGTTTGACAGCGATTTTGTCATTCGTTTCGCGGCATCGCGTCAGATTCAGCGTCCACGTCTGGATGACCTGCGCGTTGCGGTTTCGTACGGAATCAACAACACGGTTGCCGACAGCCCTACCGGTCTTGCTCCGTTTATCGATGGCAACGGCGGCAACCCTCAATTGCGGCCTTACCGCGCCAACGCAGTCGACCTTAACTTCGAAAAGTATTTCGGGCGGTCGGGCGTAATCTCGCTGCAATTGTTCCACAAAGACATCAAGAGCTATATCGACCGTACACGCTTCCCGTTCGATTATGCAGGCTATCCGCTGCCCACGGGGCTGCCGCCTGCAACGCTGATCGGTCGGCTTGAATCGTCGTTCAATACCGGCGGCGGCAAGTTATATGGCGCGGAATTGGCGATTACCTTGCCCTTTAGCAATATTAGCGAGGCACTAGATGGGTTCGGCGTAACCGGAGGCGTAGGCTACACCAAAACAAGGATCAAAGACGCCAATGGCAATGTCGATCAAATACCCGGCTATTCGAAATGGGTTGCCAACGGAACGGCCTTTTTTGAAAAATGGGGCTTCAATGCGCGCGGCAGCGTGAGGTACCGTTCAACGTTCCTTGGTGACTTTTCGGGCTTCGGCGGCAGTCCGGTCCGACGCACCGCGCTAGACGAGCTGATCGTCGACGGACAAATCGGCTATGATTTCCAAGATGGCAGCGCGTTGCAAGGTCTGTCGCTTTATGTTCAAGGCCAGAACCTCACCGATGAACGTTTTGCCGCGGTCGCCAATACCGACCAACCGCTCACGGTTCTGGATTACCAGATCTACGGTCGCCGGTTCCTGGCCGGGTTCACCTACAAGTTCTGATGAGCTAATCACAGGCCCCCGCCGCGGAACAGGAAATCCTGACGTGGCGGGGGCCTTTTTTGTCGGTAAGAGAGAGAGAGCATGGAGAGCGCTCTGAAACAGATAGTGATCGTGGGCGGAGGAACGGCTGGCTGGATGGCCGTGGCTGCTTTTGCGCGCTTTCTTGGGCCGGGCTACAATATTCGCCTGATCGAATCTGACGATATCGGTACCGTGGGCGTAGGAGAGGCCACCATTCCCGCGATCCGGCTCTTCAACCAGAATCTCGGCATTGATGAGAATGAATTCATCCGCGCCACGCAAGGATCGTTCAAGCTGGGCATCGAGTTTGTCGACTGGGCTGCGCCGGGCCACCGCTACATCCATGCCTTTGGCCAAATCGGGCGGCCCCTGGGCTTGCTGCCTTTTTACCAATACTGGTTGCGGCATCACAGCCAAGGCGGCGCATCGTCGCTGTGGGACCATTCGCCCGCCGCCTTGGCCTCCGCACAAAACCGGTTTGCCCGGCCCGTTGAAAAACCCGGTGCGCTCCCCAGCGGCGTCGCTTATGCGTATCATTTCGATGCTGGCCTCTATGCCGCTTTCTTGCGCAAATATGCCGAGGCGCGCGGTGTCACGCGCACCGAGGGCCAAGTTGTCGATTTCGCGCTACACGGCGAAAGCGGATTTGTCGAATCGGTATCGCTAGTTTCGGGCGAGAAGGTCGAGGGCGATCTTTTCATCGATTGTTCCGGTTTTCGCGGACTGTTGATCGAACAAGCGCTTCACAGCGGATATGAGGACTGGTCGGATTACCTGCCCTGCAACCGCGCGCTGGCCGTGCCCTGCGCTTCGGTCGAGCCGCTGACACCCTACACCCGCTCGACCGCGCGCGACGCCGGATGGCAATGGCGTATCCCGCTGCAACATCGCACGGGCAATGGCTATGTTTATTGCAGCGATTTTGTCAGCGATGCCGAGGCTACAGAAACGCTGATGTCGAACCTCGACGGCGAAGCTTTGGCCGAACCGCGCCAGCTGCGCTTCGTGACTGGTAAACGCCGCGACATCTGGAAGAAGAATGTGGTGGCGCTGGGTCTGTCGAGTGGCTTCCTCGAACCGCTGGAATCGACCAGTATCCATCTCATTCAATCGGGCATTGCCAAACTGCTCAATTACTTTCCGACCGCCGGTTTCCACCAAGCCGATATCGACGGTTTTAACGGCGAAATGGATTTTGAATTCAACGCTATCCGCGACTTCATCATTCTTCATTATAAAGCCACCAACCGCCCGGGCCCATTCTGGAAACGGTGCCGCGAAATGGCTATCCCGGACAGCCTTGCGGCGAAAATCGAGTTGTTCAAAGCCAACGGCCGCATAACGCGATTTAACGAGGAGCTGTTCACTGAGCTGGGCTGGTTGCAGGTCATGTGGGGCCAGGGACTGCGGCCCGAAGGCTATCACCCGCTCGCCGACCAGCTCACGCCAGAGCAACTGACCGAGTTCATGGCGGTGTCGCATAAACACGCGGCGCACGTCGCATCGCAAATGCGGCCGCATGCCGACTATATTGCTGCCAACTGCGCGGCCGCTCCCCTCGAAATGAAAAAGGTCCTGCCATGAAAGCAAAATTGCTTGCCAGCCTGATAGCGTTGACGATGGCGACACCAATCGCCGCCCAATCCTACCGCGATCGCCTGCCCGAGGATGAGGTCATCTATTTCGTGCTGCCCGACCGCTTCGCCAATGGCGACCCGAAAAACGACACCGGTGGGATTAAAGGCGACCGGCTGAAACGTGGCTTCGATCCCACGCATAAGGGCTTCTACCAAGGCGGCGACCTCAAGGGCCTTACCCAAAAACTCGATTATATCCAGTCGATGGGTGTGACCGCGATCTGGTTTGCGCCGATATTCAAGAACAAGGCCGTTCAGGGCGGCCCGGGCCAGGAAAGCGCCGGCTATCATGGCTACTGGATTACCGACTTTACCAGCGTCGATCCGCATTTCGGCACGAACGCCGAATTCAAGGCGTTCGTCGATGCAGCGCATGGGCGCGGCATGAAAGTCTATATGGATATCGTGGTGAACCACACGGCGGATGTCATCCAGTATCGCAATTGCCCCGGCGATTGCGCCTATCGCAGCATCGCCGATTACCCATATTCACGCAAAGGCGGCACAAAGGGCGCGCCGATCAACACCGGATTTGCCGGCGACGCTATCCAGACCGAAGAGAATTTCGCCAAGCTGACCGACATGAATTTTGCCTATCAACCGTTTGTCCCGGAGGCCGAGGCCAATATCAAGGTTCCGGCGTGGTTGAACGACATTCGCTACTATCACAATCGTGGCAATTCCTACTGGAAAGGCGAAAGCGTCGTCTATGGCGATTTCGTGGGGCTTGATGATGTTGCAACGGAAAATCCGCGCGTTATCCGTGGCTTTATCGATGTGTTCGGCCAATGGATCGACGATTTCGGCATCGACGGTTTTCGCATCGATACCTCGAAACATGTGAACTCCGAATTCTGGCAGACGTTCGTTCCCGCCATGCACGAGCGCGCCAAAGAGCGCGGCATTCCAAACTTCCATATTTTTGCCGAAGTCATGATCGACGGCACCGACACCGCGACACTGGCGCGCTATAACCGCACTGACCAGTATGATACGCTCGATTTCGCTTTCACCTGGGCCGTTGTGGATGCGCTCAGCGGCAAAAATGGTCCCGAGGCCCTAAGCCGGTTGATGGCAAATGACGTGTTGTACCGCGATGGCCCGTCATCGGCCAAACGGATGCCAACGTTTCTCGGCAATCATGACATTGCCCGGTTCACGACCAATCTTCGCCGCAGGATGCCCGATATCGGCCAAGACGAATTGTTGAAGCGAACGTTGCTTGCGCATGCACTCCTGTTCACAATGCGCGGCGTTCCCACCATCTATTCTGGCGACGAACAGGGCTTTGTCAGCGATGGCGGCGATCAGGACACGCGTGAAACGCTGTTTGCTTCCCAGGTCAAATCCTATCTCGATAATGATCTGATCGGTACTGACAGCACCCATGCGCAGGACAATTTTGCGCAAGATCATCCGATTTACCGGCAAATTGCAATGCTATCGAAAATTCGGCTAGGTTCGTCGCCCCTGCGTCGCGGGAAAACGATTGTCCGCAACCACGGCGAAAAGCCCGGTCTTTTTGCCTTCAGCCGGATTGACGAGGCCAGCGGCGAAGAGGTTGTCATTGTCGCTAACACCAGTACCGAAGCGGTCACCGGAAATTTCGAGTTAAGTCCCGCTGTTTCCAGCCTGTCGCCGATTCACGGAACCTGCCCCAACCCTAACGCGCCCGGATCGGCTTCGGTAACGCTGCAACCCTTAGATTATGTGATCTGCGCTGCAAAATGAGTGAAATGCAAAAACCTTTATCCAATATACAAGCCGACCGCCCGTGGTGGCGCGGCGCCACGATTTATCAGGTCTATCCGCGAAGTTTTGCCGATTCAAACGGTGACGGCATCGGTGACTTGCCGGGGATTACCGGCAAGCTCGATTATATTTCCTCGCTTGGAGTCGATGCGGTGTGGCTTTCGCCATTCTTCACCTCGCCGATGAAGGATTTCGGGTATGACGTAGCCGATTATTGCGATGTCGACCCGATCTTCGGCACGCTCGCGGATTTCGATGCGCTGATTGAAAAGGCCCATTCGATTGGCCTGAAAATCCTGATCGACCAGGTATATTCACATACCTCCGACCTCCACCCGTGGTTCACCGAAAGCCGCACGTGCCGGGATCATGCCAAAGCCGACTGGTATGTCTGGGCGGACGCAAAGCCGGACGGTACGCCGCCCAACAACTGGCAATCGGTGTTTGGCGGGCCCGCATGGACATGGGATGCACGCCGCCGCCAATATTATATGCATAATTTCCTGAGTTCGCAGCCGCAGCTTAACGTCCACAACCCAGAGGTGCAGGAAGCGCTTCTGGGCGTTGCCAAATTCTGGCTGGACCGCGGCGTCGATGGCTTCCGCGTCGATGCGATCAACTTTGCGATGCATGACCCGGATCTGAAGGATAACCCCCCTGCCCCAGCCGGTAATGGTCTTAGGACGCGACCGTTCGACTTTCAGCTAAAGGTCAATAATCAGTCGCATCCGGACATTCCTGACTTCATTCAGCGGGTCCGTAGACTTACCGATAGTTACGATGCGCGCTTCACGGTTGCCGAAATCGGCGGGCCCGATCCCGACCGCGAGATGAAGGCATTCACTGCAGGCAATGCGCATTTCAACAGCGCTTATGGTTTCAACTTTCTGTATGCCGAACAGCTTGGCCCGGCGCTGGTGCGTGAAGCGTTGGAGGCTTGGCCGGACGAGGATGGCATTGGATGGCCTTCGTGGGCCTTTTCCAATCACGATGCGCCGCGCTGGATCAGCCGCTGGGCTCCGGAAAACGCGCGGGAGGCTTATGCGCGAATGGTGATGCTGTTGTTCGTTTCGCTGCGGGGCAATATCATTATCTGGCAGGGCGAAGAGCTTGGTTTGCCTCAGGTCGATATCCCTTTCGAGAAATTGCAAGACCCCGAGGCCATTGCGAACTGGCCGCTGACGCTGAGCCGCGACGGAACGCGCACCCCGATGCCCTGGACGGCAGACGCCCGGAATTGCGGCTTCAGCACGGCCGAGCCCTGGTTGCCGCTTGGCCCGGAGCATAAAGCACTGGCGGTCGATGTCGAAGATGCCAATCCCGATTCAATGCTCGCGCTGACGCGCAAGCTGATCGCATTCCGCAATGCCAATGAGGCAATGCTGGTCGGTGATTTGAGGATCGTCGAAGCGCATAACGACTTGCTGGTTTTCGAACGGTGGAGCGCGGACCAGCATCTGATCTGCGCCTTCAATATGGGCGGATCGGATATTGAATGGCGTCCCGCGCAACCCGATCGTTGGCGCCTCGTAAAGGCGGTCAATGACGCACGTGCAGGATCGCTTCCGGCCTATGCCGCAAAAATCATGGAAAAGATCGCTTAAGGAGTAGCAAGATGGGCAGAAAAAAAATTACATATCCTGCAGTCGCCCTCGGTGGTGCCTTGCTCGCAGCGGCATCGGCGAACGCGCAGCCGGTGGCGACCGCCACGTCACCCGATGGCGGCGTGAGCGTCGCCCTGACCTTGGACGGTGACGGCCGTGCGGCCTATGAAGTGACCCGCAAGGGCAAAACAATCCTCGCACCGTCAAAGCTCGGCTTCCTGTTTACCGACACCCCCAAAATCGACCGGCGCCTGACCGTCACGGGTCAGGAAACTCGCGATTTCGACGAAACATGGACTCAGCCCTGGGGCGAATGGAAAAACATCCGCAACCGCTACCGCGAACTCAAGGTGCATTTGAAGGAAAGCACCGCGCTCGCCCGCGTATTTACGCTGACATTCCGGCTTTATGAAGACGGTGTCGGCTTCCGCTACGAGTTTCCCGAACAGCCAAACATGGCTAAAACCAATATTGCCGACGAGCTGACTGAATTCGCCTTTGCAAGCGGTGGCACCGCATGGTGGAAGCCCGCCTTTCTGTGGAACCGCGAGGAATATCTCTACAATAAGACGCCACTCTCCGCTGTTGGCACCGCAGACACACCGGTGACGATCAAACTCGCCGATGGCACGCACGTCGCGCTTCATGAGGCAGCTTTGGTCGATTATTCAGGGATGGCGGTTGCGCGCACCGAAGGCACGACATTGCGCGCCGCGCTGACTCCGGGCGCAGGCAAGCCAAAGGTCGAGAAATCCGGCGCGTGGAATACGCCATGGCGCACTTTGATCATCGCCGACGATGCGGCCGGGGTTTACCATAGCCACCTGATGCTCAATCTCAATGAACCCAACAAGCTGGGCGATATGAGCTGGTACAAGCCCGGCAAGTTCGCTGGTGTCTGGTGGAACATGATCAAGGGTGAATGGACCTGGGCACGCGGACCAAAGCACGGCGCGACCACCGCCAATGTAAAGCGCTATATCGACTTTGCCGCCGCCAACAATATTCCCGACGTGCTGGTCGAAGGCTGGAATGTCGGCTGGGACGGCGACTGGT
The DNA here is from genome assembly GCA_943369235.1 of Sphingomonas paucimobilis. Classification (GTDB taxonomy): domain Bacteria; phylum Pseudomonadota; class Alphaproteobacteria; order Sphingomonadales; family Sphingomonadaceae; genus Sphingorhabdus_B; species Sphingorhabdus_B paucimobilis_A. The sequence goes on along the minus strand of CALRMO020000037.1, from coordinate 9,039 downwards.
TCGGCAATGGCAATGATATGGACTTTGCCCAGCCGACCGAGGATTTCGACGTCAAGGAGCTCGTTGCGTATGGCAAATCGAAGGGCGTTCGCCTCGTCGGTCATCATGAAACCGGCGGGTCGGCAAGCCATTATGAAAATCAGTTCGACAAGGCATTCAAATTCGCCGCCGACAATGGCTATATGGTGGTCAAAACCGGCTATGTGACCGACGCCGGCCAGATCGAGCGGGTCGATCCCGACGGCACCCAATATCGCGAATGGCATCAGGGTCAGTGGATGTCGAACCACTTCATCCGGGTTGCGGAAGCCGCCGCCAAATACAAGATCGCTTTCGACAGCCACGAGCCGATCAAGGGCACAGGGCTTCACCGCACCTATCCAAACTGGGTATCGCGCGAGGGGATGCGCGGGATGGAATATAACAGCTGGGGCGGCAAAAACCCGCCCGAGCATGAAGCGAACATCGTGTTTACCCGAATGCTCGAAGGGCCGATGGACTTCACGCCGGGGGTGTTGAGCCTTAAGGGAGAAAAGGACAGCGATATCCTGTCGACCATTGCCAAGCAGCTTGCCCTTTATGTGGTGATTTATTCACCGGTGGTGATGGCGGCTGATACGCCTGAAAATTACGCTAAATATCCAGCCGAGTTCAAATTCATCCGAGATGTTCCAACCGATTGGCAGGATACCAAAGTGCTAAATGGCGAAGTCGGTGACTTCGTTACCATCGCACGCAAGGAACGCAGCGGCGAAAACTGGTACATCGGCGGCGTCGGCGACGAAGAGGCGCGAGACGTCACGTTCAAGCTCGATTTCCTGACGGCAGGCAAGAAATACAAGGCGGAAATCTACCGCGACGGCGACGATGCCGATTATCGCACCGAAAAGCGCCATTCGATTGTAATCGAAAGCAAGACGCTGACCAGCACCGACAGTCTGACGATGCGGATGGCACCGGGCGGCGGCTTTGCGATCAGGCTGGTTCCGGGCAAATGATTGCACGGCGCAAACTGATAGAGGTTGCGGGCGTCCTGGGATTGCTGGCGCTGTTGCCGGCTGCGTCACTGGCGCAGGACAATGGCCGGTTCGTTGACCTCGGCGCATTGCAGTCGAAATATATTGCGCCGACCAAAGTCACCATCTGGCTTCCGCCCGGCTACGACGCTGGAAAGCAACGGTACGGCGTCGTTTATATGCACGACGGCCAGAACCTGTTCGATCCCAAGCGTTCGAATTTCAACAAGGTTTGGGCGGCCGACAAATCGGCCCTTCGCTTGATTGCTTCGGGCAAGGTCAAGCCCTTCGTCATTGTTGGTATCGACCAGCCCGGTGAAGATCGCGGACGGCAATATTTCCCACGGGTGATCTCCGACCTGCTATCGCCAGCGGTGCGCGACAAAATGGCATCGCAAGGCAATGGAAAGCCGATTATCTCGGACGAATATCTGAGATTTATCGTCGAGGAACTCAAACCGAAAATCGACCGCGAATATCGCACCAAAACTGATCGCCAGCATACGGCAATCGCCGGATCGAGCATGGGCGGTTTGATCTCGCTTTATGCGATTTCGCGATATCCAAAAGTCTTCGGCTCCGCAGGCGCGGTCTCGACGCACCTGCTATTGGGCAATCCTGCTTGGACCGATGGAGAGCGAGCCGACATCATGTCTGCATGGCGGGCTTATGTGCGGCAGGAACTTGGCAAACCCAAGGGCCGCCGCATTTGGTTCGATCATGGCACCGAAACGCTCGATGCCTTTTATCAGCCGTATCAGCAAAATCTCGATGCTGCGTTGATCGCCAATGGCTGGCGTGAAGGCCGCGATTTTTCGAGCCGGGTTTATCAAGGCGCAGCGCACGAGGAAAATGCCTGGGCCGCGCGCATGGACGACATCTTCGGATGGATGCTAAAAGGCCGGTAATGGTCGGCGAACAGCATCATTTTGTCATATTGGGCGGCGGCACTGCGGGCTGGATGGCGGCGTGCCTGATCGCGAAGCAGTGGCGGCAACATAAGGTTACCGTCATCGAATCGCCCGACATCGGAATCATTGGCGTGGGAGAAGGCTCGACACCCCAGTTGAAGGCGTTTTTCGACACGCTGGGCATTGCTGAATCCGAATGGATGCCGAAATGCAATGCCACCTACAAATCAGGAATCAGCTTTTACGGCTGGTCGGAGCGGCCGGGCTTCGCAAGCTATTTCCATCCGTTCCACACCGATCTGGACGGCTTTACCGAACACCAGTTCGCGTATCGCACACGGGCGCGTCGAACGGGGCGGGATGTGTGGGCGCATCCTGATCGCTTTTTCCTGCCGGCCCGGATTGCAAGCCAGGCCCGCGCGCCAATTGCCCCGCCCAATTTCCCGTTTGAGATCGGCTATGGCTATCACTTTGATGCGGTGCTGGTCGGCAAAACTTTGCGCGAACATGCCGTGGGTAAGCTTGGCGTCACGCATCTCGAACGCACGGTCAGCGATGTGTTGATCAACGAGCGAGGTGAAGTCAGTGCGTTAAGAGTATCCTCGGACGATTTGATTTCAGGTGATTTCTTTATCGATTGCAGCGGCTTTCGCGGCACGATAATTCAACAGGCTTTGGCCGAACCATTCCGTCCATTTTCCAAAAACCTGCTCAACGATCGCGCGGTCGCGATGCCGACGCCGACCGAAGACGGCGACATTCGCAGCGAAACGCGCGCGACCGCACTTTCGGCTGGCTGGGCCTGGAAAATCCCGCTAACCAATCGCGCAGGTAACGGCTATGTCTACGCGTCGCGTTATCTCGACGCCGACGCTGCCGAGACCGAATTGCGCACGCATCTGGGGCTTCTGGACGCCGACGTCGAGGCGCGGCATCTGCAGATGAATGTGGGCCGAGTCGAGCGAAGCTGGGTCAGAAACTGCCTCGCCGTCGGCCTGTCGCAAGGCTTTATAGAACCTCTTGAAGCAACCGCGCTGCATATCGTGCAGGCGACGGTCGAGGGCTTCATCGACGCTTACGAGCACGGCGGGATGTCTGCGGCAAATGCCGACGAATTCAACAACAAGATCGCGCGTCGCTACGATGGTATCCGCGACTATATCTTCGCCCATTACCGAATGAACCAGCGCAGCGACAGCGCCTATTGGCGCGACAACGCAGCAAACAATGCGCTTTCGGACAATCTGAAAGCGATCATGACCGCATGGTTTACAGGCGCGGACCTCGCGGAAGAGATAGCCCGGCTGGATATCAGCAAATATTACAGCTCTTTGTCCTGGCACTGCCTGCTCGCGGGCTACGGGACATTTCCACCGGACCACAAGCTGACCGCGTCGATCGATGGATTGACTCTAGTGGACATGGCAAAGATCGACGCGTTTATCGGCGGGTGCGCAATAAACTTCGGCTCGCATAAGGCAGCGCTGACGAATTTGTCACTGTAAGCTTGGCTGTTTTGATTGTTGCGAACAGCTGTGCGTGTTGTCCGGCTATGATCCGCGTCTCGCAATTCAGATACGACCGCCGTTTAACTCGATTGGACTTGAAAAGCCTGCGACCCGTTGAATTCGCTGACGAGTGAGCGTGCTTCGGCTTGTCCGAAAACTGAATCTCTCCTACTGCGGCAGAAATTCACATCATGTCTGGAAGATAGCTTAATGAAAATCGCAATGATCGGTTCCGGTTATGTTGGGCTTGTGTCGGGTGCCTGCTTTGCCGATTTCGGGCACGATGTCGTCTGCGTTGATAAGGACGGCAGCAAGATTGATCGACTGAATGCCGGAATCATGCCTATCTACGAGCCAGGGCTCGACGCGTTGGTCAAAACAAATGTTGATGCCGGCCGTTTGTCGTTTTCAACCGACGTACAAGCGTCTGTCAAAGGCTGCGATGCCGTGTTTATCGCAGTGGGAACCCCGTCGCGGCGTGGCGACGGCCATGCCGATTTAAGCTATGTTTATACGGCCGCCGAAGAACTGGCCACTGCCATCGATCCCCGGACCGTGGTGGTCACAAAATCGACAGTACCTGTCGGGACTGGCGATGAGGTCGAGCGGATTATCCACGACGCCAATCCTGACCTTGATTTCGCGGTGGTCTCCAATCCTGAATTTCTGCGCGAAGGTGCCGCCATTGGCGATTTCAAGCGCCCGGACCGTATTGTCGTGGGCAGCGACGTCGAATGGGCCCGCGACGTCATGCGGGCGGTCTACCGGCCTTTGTTCCTCAATGAATCGCCCATATTATTTACCAGCCGCCGCTCCTCCGAGCTGATCAAATATGCCGCGAACGCGTTTCTTGCGACCAAGATTACATTTATCAATGAAATGGCCGATCTGTGCGAAAAGCTCGGCGCCAATGTGCAAGACGTATCCCGCGGCATCGGCCTGGATAACCGAATCGGGTCGAAGTTCCTTCACGCCGGGCCAGGCTATGGCGGCAGCTGTTTCCCCAAAGACACATTAGCGCTGCTCAAGACGGCGCAGGATAATGATACGCCGGTACGGATAGTCGAGGCAGTTGTGCAAGCGAATGACTTGCGCAAACGTGCGATGGGCCGGAAAATCATAAATGCCCTGGGCGGGGACGTGCGCGGCATGAAAGTCGGGCTATTTGGCCTTACGTTCAAACCCAATACCGACGATATGCGCGACGCCCCGTCAATCGCCATTGTCCAGACTTTGATTGATGCGGGCGCCGTGGTCCATGCGCATGATCCTGAAGGAATGGCGGAGGCGGCGCGTATCATGCCGGACGTCGTCATGTGCGACAGCCCCTATGCCGCCGCGCAAGATGCCGATGCGGTCGCCCTGGTTACCGAATGGGACGCGTATCGCGCACTCGACATGGCGAAGCTCCAATCCGCGATGAAGGGCAATGTCCTCGTCGACCTTCGCAATATCTATCGTGCCGCAGAGGCAGAAGCGGCGGGCTTTGCCTATGTCAGCGTAGGCCGCTAAACCCTTTAGCGAAAAGCACAACTTGAGGGGGGTCAAGGCTTTGCTGCTTGCGGCAGAGAGGGCTATGGTCAAATAGACCGGCGATGCCACAACACCTGACCCATCTTGAACGGCTTGAGGCCGAAAGCATTCATATCATGCGCGAAGTAGTGGCCGAGGCCGAGCGGCCCGTCATGCTGTATTCGGTCGGCAAAGACAGCGCCGTCATGCTTCATCTCGCGCGCAAGGCATTCTATCCGTCATCCCCGCCCTTCCCGCTGCTTCATGTCGATACGACCTGGAAATTTCGTGCGATGTACGACCTGCGCGAGAAAGCGGCGCGTGAGGCCGGGATGGAATTGCTCATATGGCAAAACCCCGAAGCGATCGAACGCGGCATCAACCCTTTCGACCATGGCGGCCTGCATACCGATATGTGGAAGACGCAGGGGCTGAAACAGGCGCTGGACCATTATGGATTTGACGCAGCCTTCGGCGGGGCTCGCCGCGATGAAGAAAAAAGCCGTGCCAAGGAACGCATATTCAGCTTCCGCTCGGCAAACCACCGCTGGGATCCGAAAAACCAGCGTCCGGAGCTTTGGAACCTGTACAACACGAAGAAGGCAAAAGGTGAGAGCATCCGTGTTTTCCCGATATCGAACTGGACCGAGCTCGATATCTGGCAATATATCCATCTGAACGACATCCCCATCGTTCCGCTCTATTTCAGCGCAGCGCGCCCGACATATGAATGGGAAGGCGGGCTGTTCATGGCCGACGACCTGGCACGCATTGAGAGAGTTTTGGGTTATGCGCCAAAGATTACCGAGCGTTCGATCCGGTTCCGGACATTGGGCTGCTTCCCGCTGACCGGCGCGGTCGAGAGCGAGGCCACGAACCTGTCTCAGGTCATTCAGGAAATGCTGTTGACGACCACCTCCGAACGTCAGGGGCGAGTGATCGACCACGACCAGGCCGCAAGCATGGAGAAAAAGAAGCAGGAGGGATATTTCTGATGTCCTCTGCTTACGAAACCGACGCGCTGATCGCGTCCGACATCGACGCGTATCTTGAACAGCATCAGCACAAGAGCCTGTTGCGCTTCATTACCTGCGGATCGGTGGACGACGGCAAATCGACGCTAATCGGGCGGCTCTTGTACGATTCAAAAATGATCTTCGAAGATCAGCTGGCAGCGCTTGAGGCCGACAGCAAAAAAGTGGGTACGCAAGGTCAGGAAATCGATTTTGCCTTATTGGTCGATGGCTTGGCCGCCGAACGCGAACAGGGTATTACAATCGACGTCGCCTACCGGTTTTTCACAACTGAAAAGCGCAAATTCATCGTGGCCGATACGCCGGGGCATGAACAATATACCCGCAATATGGTCACCGGGGCGTCGACGGCCGATCTGGCGGTCATCCTTATCGATGCACGCAAGGGCGTGCTGACCCAGACCAGACGCCACAGCTATCTTGCGCATCTTATCGGCATCAGGAACATTGTGCTGGCGGTCAACAAGATGGACCTGGTCGATTACAACGTCCTGCGGTTCGACCATATTGTCGAGGATTACCGCTGCTTTGCGCGTGAAATTGGCATAAGCGAATTCACGGCCATCCCGATTTCGGGGTTCAAGGGCGATAACATCACGGCCTTGTCGGCCAATACGCCCTGGTACAAAGGCCCGACGTTGATCGAGCATCTGGAAAATGTCGAACTCGACGTTACCAGCGACCAGCAGAAACCCTTCCGCTTGCCCGTGCAATGGGTGAACCGCCCTAACCTCGATTTCCGCGGCTTCTCAGGACAGATTGCCAGCGGCATCGTCCACGTTGGCGATGCTGTTCGCATCTTGCCCAGCGGCAAGACCTCGGCGGTGGCGCGGATCGTCACGCTTGACGGCGACTTGGACGAAGCTGTCGCTGGCCAGTCGATTACATTATGCCTGACTGACGAGGTCGATTGTTCGCGCGGCGATGTTATCGCGGCAAGCGAGCACCCGCCGCAAGCTGCCGACCAGTTTGAAGCCAATCTGGTCTGGATGGCCGACGAGGCCATGATTCCGGGCCGGGCTTATTGGCTGAAACTTGGAAGCCAGATGGTATCGGCGACGATCCAGCCACCCAAATATCAGGTGAACGTCAATACGATGGAGCAGCTGGCCGCGAAAACGCTTGAGCTGAACGCGATTGGCGCGGCTGAGATCACCACCGATCGCGCAATTGTTTTTGAATCCTATTCGGACAACCACGCGCTCGGCGGGTTCATTCTGATCGACAAGATTACCAACGCAACCGTCGCCGCGGGAATGCTCAATTTCAGCCTAAGGCGGGCACAAAATGTGCACTGGCAGGCGATCGACATCAGCCGTGAAGCGCACGCACAGCAAAAAGGGCAGTCGCCGAAATTGCTGTGGTTCACGGGACTTTCCGGCTCTGGCAAATCGACAATCGCCAACCTAGTCGAGAAAAAACTCTACGCGCTCGGACGGCACAGTTTCCTCCTCGATGGCGATAATGTGCGGCACGGCCTGAACAAGGATCTGGGCTTCACCGACACCGACCGAATCGAGAATATTAGGCGTGTCGGCGAGGTCGCGAAATTGATGACCGATGCTGGGTTGATCGTGTTGACGGCCTTTATTTCGCCATTCCGCGCCGAACGCGATCTGGTACGGGGGATGATGCCGCACGGGGAGTTTCTCGAAATCTTCATCGATACGCCCCTCGCCGAAGCCGAACGCCGCGACGTCAAGGGGCTGTACAAAAAGGCACGGAGCGGCGCGCTCAAGAATTTTACGGGGATCGACAGTCCATACGAGCAGCCCGAAAAGCCCGAAATCCATATCGACACGACCCGCATGACGCCGGAGGACGCCGCCGAACTCATCGTTGAGCAGGTCGTCGGCATATGGAGCCCGGACTTGTGACCGATCACGAACTGGCTGCTATGCTCGCCAGCGATGCCGGCAAAATGCTGTTGGAGTTACAGTTATCAAGCGGTCTGACGGGCAAGGAGTTGGGCGAAAAGGGCGACCAGATTGCCAATGCCTATTTGTGCAAGGCCCTGCGCGAACAGCGGCCGGGCGATGCCCTCTTGTCCGAGGAGGAAATAGACTGCGAGAGCCGCTGTTCCGTCAGCCGCGTGTGGATTATCGACCCCCTCGACGGAACTCGCGAATATAGCGAAGGGCGTGACGACTGGGCGGTGCATGTCGCACTAGCAGTCGGTGGCGTGGCTATGGTCGGCGCGGTTGCCTTGCCGGGTCTCGGCCTGACTTTATGCACTGGCAATCCTGCAAGGCTTAACCTTGCAAGCCAGCCGCTAAAGATGGTGGTCAGCCGGACTCGTCCGGCTGCAGAGGCGATAAAGGTGGCAAACATGCTTGGCGCTGAATTGCTGCCGATGGGGTCCGCAGGGGCGAAGGCGATGGCAGTCGTGCGCGGTGAGGCGGACATTTATCTTCACACTGGCGGACAATATGAATGGGACAATTGCGCGCCCGTCGCGGTGTCTCAGGCAGCAGGGCTACATTGCTCGCGCATTGATGGCTCGCCGATGCGCTACAATAACCGTGATCCCTATCTTCCCGACCTTTTGATTTGTCGGCAAGAATTGGTCGATGACGTCATGGCAGCGCTCACCGCCTAATTGACCTGCCGGTCATAGCCTTCCCAATAGGGCGCACGCAGGTCCTTGCGTAAAATCTTGCCCGACGCGTTGCGGGGCAAGGCCGGGATCACGTCTACCGACCGTGGCACCTTGAACCCGGCGATACGAGCCCTGGCCCAGCTCATCACACTGTCGGGATCGACGGTAGCGCCGGGCTTTGGCACGCAGACCGCCTTGACCGCTTCTCCCCATTTCGCATCGGGCACGCCGATCACCGCCACCTCCAGCACATCGGGATGCCCGTAAATCGCGCTTTCAACCTCCGCCGGATAAACGTTCTCGCCGCCGCTGATGATCATGTCCTTGACCCGGTCATGAATGTACAGATAGCCATCCTCGTCCAGATATCCGGCATCGCCGGTCTTGATCCAGCCGCCCTCGGCCATCGTCCCTTTTGTGGCATCGGGTAGGTTCCAATAGCCGATCATGTTGTTAGTC
>CALRMO020000036.1:0-18263 GCA_943369235.1 Sphingomonas paucimobilis | reverse complement strand
GACGCCGCGCATCGAGGAAATCGCGAAGCAACTGGCCGACGATATCGAAGCAGCCGAGGGAGAGTTCGATTTTGTGCAACTGTTCGGTTCACCGTTGCCGACAACGGTGATGGCCGAATTGCTCGGCATCAACGCCGCCGACCGCAAGGATTTCCGCCGCTGGTCGCTTGGCTGTATGCAGGCGCTGAACCCGTTCCGGACCACCGAGCAAACCGCGATGTACGAGGAATCGACCACGACGCTCGCCGATTATCTTGCCGCAGAAGTCGAAAAAAGACGCGGTAATGATGCCGAAGATCTGATCAGTCGGCTCGCCCGCGCCGAGGAGCAAGGCGATATGTTGACCACCAAGGACATCGTTCTGCTGATCCGGCTGCTGCTGATTGCGGGCAACAGCACAACGACCGACATGATCGGCAGCGGCATTGTCCAGTTCCTCAAAAATCCCGAGCAGCTGGCAAAGCTGAAAGCCGACCCGTCACTGATCGACAACGCGCTCGACGAAATTCTCCGCGTCGAGCCGCCGGTGGCCCAGGCTCTACGAACCGCGCCTGAGGATATGCACTTGGCGGATAAATTGGTGAAGAAAGGCGAAACGATCCATTTGTCGCTGTTCGGCGCGCATTACGATCCAGAGCTCAATCCCGACCCCCGCAAATTCGATATTGAGCGCAAGGACATCAAGCACTTCGCCTTTGGCGGCGGCGCGCATTATTGCCTTGGCGCTGGTCTGGGTAAGGTGCAGGCGAAGATTGCGCTGCCGATGCTGTTCGACCGTTTTCCGAACCTGGCCTTTGCTCCCGACCGCGAGGTCACGCACAAGATCGCGCCTGCGTTTAACGGCTATGGCGAGATCTGGCTGGTGAAGTAATCAGGCTTTCGGCGGCAGCGGGAAAAAGCCCGACGTCCGGCGCACATATTCGGCATAATCGGGCCGCGTTTTCTTCATGCCGCGCTCAAGCAATGGCTTGCCCGACCATTTCGTCAGCGTGAACGTGAGGAAAATGGGGCCAATGATACTGATCCAGCCGGGCAAACCCGTCTCCGCCGCAACAAGCCACATGCCCCACCATGTGCAGGCATCGCCGAAATAATTCGGATGGCGGGTATAACGCCACAGGCCGGTGTCGAGCACTTTGCCTTTATTAGCAGGATTGACGCGGAAGGCATTGAGCTGCGCATCTCCAATTGTTTCGAAGGCGATTCCGATGATCGCCATTAACGCGCCGGCCGCACCTAACGGTCCGATCACCGTCCGCCCGCCGTCGCTCGCCCAAATGCCCAGTTGCGCGGGCAGGCAGGTGATGAACAGCAATGGTGCCTGAGTCAGAAACACCGAAAGCAATGAGGTTTTCGACCAGCTCCAGCCCTTTTTCTCCATGACGCTGCCCATGATTTTTGCGTATCGCGGGTCTTCGCCATGTGCGCGCCAGCGGGTCCACAGATGCCAGGCCAGCCGCAGTCCCCATAAGGTCGTCAGACCAAGAAGCAAATGCGACCGCGCGCCGGGTTGACCCGATTGCATCCACGTCGCCCACGCCAGCACGACCATGCCAAATGCCCAGAATGCGTCAATGAACGACACATCCCTGATCCGTACCGAATAGGCCCAGAGCAGCAGGATAACCGCCACCAAAATGGCCGCGTTCACAATGAGAAGGGCCCAAACCGAGGTCATGCGGCATCACCTGCAACCGCAAACTTCATTCCGTTGGCTGGATTTTTAGGTGTCACAGAAGCGTAAATCTCGGCGAGTTTTGCCATATCGGCCTGATAGTCGCCCGTCGGCCAGATTGCAGGTCCGAGCCCACCGGTCTTTTTGGCATAATCCATCATCCCGACGACCAGTGGCACACCGGCACCCATTGCGATATGATAAAAGCCGGTCTTCCAGGCCTTCACCGAACCCCGTGTCCCTTCGGGCGCAATCGTCAGCATGAATTCCTTCCGACGCTTGAACTCGTCCACCATTTGCTGGACGTAATTTTTGCTGGAAGCGCGGTCGACCGATACCCCGCCCATGTCGCGCATGAAATTTCCGAAAGGCCAGCGAAACAAAGATGTTTTTGCCATGAAATGCGGGCTGATGCCAAGCTCATCGGTCAGGCCGAGAAAGTAAACGAAATCCCAGTTGCTGGTGTGCGGGGCGGCTATCAGCACAAACTTTCGTGGTTCCGGAATTACCCCATGCGCACGCCATCCATGATGACGGTAAATACCGATAAGTGCCTTGCGAAACACATGCGACAGCCAGCTTGGCTTGCGTTCATCCAACGACATTCGGTTCCCCCCCTCCACAATATGTAGCGATGTTATGCGCATGCGCAAACGGCTTGTTTCACAAATACGGAAGGACTAGGCATCCGGCTTCAATTTGCAAAACAAGCGGGAAAAACAATGTCGCAAAGCGGACCAGCCGCAATACCGGTTATATCCTCAACGGGGTTGTTCACGCCGACGGATATCATAACAAATGAGGAACTGGTCGCGAGCTTCAACGCCTATGCCGACCGCTACAATGCGGCACATCCCGACGCGGAGCCGCTAACCCACAGCTCGGTCGAATTTGTCGAGAAAGCGAGCGGAATCAAATCGCGGCACGTGATGGACAAACGCGCGATTCTCGATCCGGATATCATGGAGCCCCGTTACCCCGAACGGCCCAATGACCAGATCTCAATGATGGCCGAAATCGGGGTTGCCGCGTGTCGCGATGCCCTCCGGCGCGCCGGGCGCGATATCGCCGATGTCGATGCTGTACTCTGCGCCGCGTCGAACATGCAGCGTGGCTATCCTGCTATGGCGGTCGAGATCCAGCATGAACTCGGCATGCAGCGCGGATTTGGCTTCGACATGAATGTCGCTTGCTCGTCGGCGACGTTCGGGATCCAAACGGCCGCCGACTATATTCGCAGCGGAAATGCGAAGTCGGTTCTGGTGGTCAACCCCGAAATCACATCAGGGCATCTCAACTGGCGTGACCGCGACAGCCATTTCATCTTCGGCGATGTGGCAACCGCGATTTTGCTCGAGGCCAAGGATATTGCACCGGCGGCGCATTGGGAAATTCTCGGTACGCGTCTTAAAACGCAGTTCTCCAACAATATCCGCAACAATTTCGGTTTCCTCAATCGCGCGCATGGCGATGGCCCTATTGACCAGAGCGGGCCACGCAACGACAAGCTTTTTGTCCAGGAAGGGCGCAAAGTCTTTAAGGAGGTCGTGCCGATGGTGGGTCAAATGATCCTCGAACATGCCGATAGCCTTGGGCTTTCGGGTGCCGATCTTCGCCGGATGTGGCTGCATCAGGCCAATGCAGGGATGAACCGCATGATTTCTCACCGTGTTCTGGGACATGAAGCGACCGAAGATGAAAGTCCGACAGTTCTCGATACTTACGCAAACACCTCGAGCGCGGGCTCCATCATTGCTTTTCACAAACATAATGAGGATCTAGTCAATGGTGACATTGGATTGATCTGTTCATTCGGGGCCGGCTACTCGGCAGGCTGTGTGTTTTTGCGAAAGGTTGGGTGACGGCGGATTATTCGCCTCAGCGTCGCTGCCTTAGCAACGGGTATGTCTTAATTACATGGTCATAAACTGCTTCGTGCAGCCGTTGCTTGAATTCGCATCCGTAATAATCGTCGTCGTGCCAGGCAATGCGCGCTTCCATCGATTCAAAGCCTTCCATCGTCAGGAAAACCGTGCGGTCATCCGGGATCAGGAAAATGCAGTGCATTCGGAAGCCGGACCGCGACAAATCGATGACCGAGACCTTCTGGCGTCCGGCACCTTTTTCACGAACTTCTGCCGGAATGCTGACCGCGCCGCGGGTGAATTCACGGGAATTGAAATACTGCTCGTCGCCGCTCACGGACGCCTCCTGACTAATGGCAAAGACATTGCCTTTTTCAGGTGGTAACAAGCAAGCGAAAACAATCGTTCCGGTTTAATCCAATATCATTGCAAGCAAGATATAGATCAGGATCGGCGATCCGAAGCCGATAAGCGTGGCGACTGCGAAGATTAGGCGGACGATCATTGGATCCATCCCTGCCCAATTGGCGAGGCCAGCGCAAACGCCGAGAATTTTCTTGTTGGCTTTGTCGAGAACCAGACGTGACATTTGAATTACTCCCTATTTACTGTGAGTTAAATTGAGGTTCAGGCAACCAGACCAGACACGGGCGCAACGGCCGGTGCAACGCTGATACCAATGGTGATGAAGGCGCAAACGACGGCTGCAAATGCCGAGGCGATTTGGCTACGTGAAAGAAGGTTCATTTCGAATTCCTTGCGTGTTGTCGGTTATGCGACGAGGCTGGTGACGGGAGCAACGGCTGGAGCAACGCTCATGCCGATGGTGATGAATGCGCAGAAAACTGCTGCAAAAACCGAAGCGATTTGGTTACGTGAAGAAAGAGCCATGTTGATTTCCTTTTTAATGCGCCGGTCCATTCCGGCTATGCAAGAGGTACTGCACAGCGTGTGCCAATTCGTGATTATTTCATATAAACAAATAGATAGCTTAATTATGACCAAATGGACAGTGTTGTAAAAAGTTATACATTGGTAAATTGTCCCAAATATTGGTTTTTGATCGAGGGTCGATATCGGGTTGACCGGACGTGTCCGTCGTTTAGCACGGCCTGCGCATGGCTATCACCCATCTGACCCTGACCAATTTCCGCAATCATGCTACGCTGGAGCTTGCCCCGCAGGCGCAGTTCGTTGCGCTGCACGGGCCCAATGGTGCCGGGAAAACCAACATATTGGAGGCCGTCTCGTTGCTGGTACCGGGAAGGGGGCTTCGCCGTGCTGCATTGTCCGAAATGGTAAGGACAGGCGGCGATGGAGGCTTCTCGGTCGCGGTCGAGATCGATGATATACGGCTCGGGACCGGAGTGGACGCCTCGGCGCCTGAGCGGCGCAAAGTCAGGGTAAATGGGGCTGCTGCTGCTATTAACGATCTTGCGGAGTGGCTGTCGATAATCTGGCTGACCCCGTCGATGGACCGGATATTTGTTGATAGCGCAGGCGCGCGGCGGAGGTTCCTCGACCGGTTAGTTCTCGCGCTCGAGCCCAATCATGCCCCCCACAGCAATCGTTACGAGAAGGCGATGCAGCAGCGTAACCGGCTCTTGAGCGGAACTGATCGTCCCGACCCCCTATGGCTCGACGCGCTGGAAATCCAGATGGCGGAGAGCGGGCTTTCGATTGTCGAAGCGCGAAGGCGGCTGATGTCGGCACTAACTTCGCAATTGGACGAAAGCTTGCCTGGACCGTTTGCGATACCCGCGATTGACCTTACCGGCGATGATTCGCAATCGCTCAATGAATTGCGCGCGGGCTGGAAAGCGTCGCGGAGGCGCGATGCTGCCGCCGGGCGAACGCTCATGGGACCTCACCGCGTCGATCTCATTGTCCACAACCGCGCAAATAACCAAGCGGCAGACCGCTGTTCGACAGGCGAGCAAAAGGCGCTTTTGCTCTCGCTGATCCTCGCTCATGCGGCTCTGGTCGGCCAGCAACGCGACGCTCCGCTGATATTGTTGCTCGACGAGGTCGCTGCGCATCTCGACCCGTCACGCCGCGAGGCATTGTTTCAGCGGCTTGCTGAAACGGGCGCACAGGTGTGGATGACGGGCACTGAAGCCCAATTGTTCAATGGAATCGGCCCTACGGCGGAACTTGTCGCCGTTTAGGAAACACCGTAGCCCTGAGCCATCAGCGCGAGCAGCGCTGATGAAAGTCGAAGGGCGCGCCCGCCCCCAAGCACTAACTAGTCCGACAGGCGTCCTTCGACGGTCGCATCCGCTTTGCGGATGCTGCTCAGGACTGCGGTTACTTTTACTCGGCCTTGCTGGCTTTCTTGACGGCCTTTTTCTTTGGCGGCTTTGGCTTGCTCGCTTTGGGCGGGGCAGGCGTTACTTCAAAGGCGGGCGCGCCGTCCTTGATATGCACCGCAACCTCGCCGCCGTGGACAAGCTTGCCGAACAGCAGTTCTTCCGCCAGCGGCTGCTTGATCTTTTCCTGGATCAGCCGACCCATGGGGCGAGCGCCGTACAATTTGTCATAGCCACGCTCGGTCAACCAGGCGCGTGCTTCGTCATCGAGCTTGATATGGACATTCTGGTCGGCAAGCTGCAGTTCCAGCTGAAGAATGAACTTGTCGACCACACGCGCGACGACTTCAGTCGGCAGGTATCCAAACGGCACCGTCGCATCGAGGCGATTGCGGAACTCAGGGGCAAACATCTTCTTGACCGCCTCGTCGCCCGCATCTTCCTTGCTGATGTTGTTACCGAAACCGATGCCTTCTTTCGCCATGTCGCTGGCACCAGCATTGGTTGTCATAATCAGGATGACATTGCGGAAGTCTACCGTCTTGCCATGGTGATCGGTCAAACGGCCATTATCCATCACCTGCAACAATATGTTGAACAGATCGGGATGGGCCTTTTCGATTTCATCGAGCAACAACACGCTGTGCGGGCTCTGGTCGACAGCATCGGTCAGCAGTCCGCCCTGGTCGAAGCCGACATAGCCTGGAGGTGCACCGATCAGGCGGCTGACGCTGTGCCGTTCCATATATTCGGACATGTCAAAGCGCTTGAGCGGGATTCCGAGGATCGACGCCAGCTGGCGCGCGACTTCCGTTTTGCCGACGCCCGTAGGACCGCTGAACAGATAGCTGCCAATCGGCTTTTCGGTATCGCGCAGGCCAGCCCGGCTTAGCTTGATCGCGCTTGCCAGCACTTCGATTGCCTTGTCCTGTCCAAACACGACGCGCTTCAGGTCGGCCTCAAGCGTTCCCAGAGCCGTCTTGTCGTCGGTCGACACCTGCTTCGGCGGGATCCGCGCGATAGTGGCGATTACCGCCTCGATCTCACGCGCGGTAATCAGCTTGCGGCGCTTCGATGGCGCAACCAGCATCTGCATCGCCCCGACCTCATCTATCACGTCGATGGCTTTGTCGGGCTGTTTGCGGTCGTTGATATAGCGCGACGAAAGTTCGACAGCGGCCTTAAGCGCATCGGGGGTGTATTTGACCTTGTGATGGTCTTCGAACGCCGTGCGAAGTCCGGCAAGTATCTTGATCGTGTCTTCGATGCTTGGCTCGTTGACGTCGATTTTCTGGAACCGACGGAGAAGCGCGCGATCCTTTTCGAAATGATTGCGGAATTCCTTGTAAGTCGTCGAACCGATGCACCGGATCGTGCCGCCGGACAAGGCAGGCTTGAGCAGGTTCGATGCGTCCATTGCACCCCCCGATGTCGCGCCCGCGCCGATGACGGTGTGAATTTCATCAATGAAGAGGATCGCATCGGGCAGCTTTTCAAGCTCCGATACCACGGCCTTCAACCGCTCCTCGAAATCGCCACGATAGCGCGTGCCCGCCAGCAGCGCGCCCATATCGAGCGAGTAAATCACGGCAGGCAAAAGCACCTCAGGCACCTGCTTTTCAACAATGCGCCGCGCAAGGCCTTCGGCAATCGCGGTTTTACCGACGCCGGGCTCGCCAACGTAAAGCGGATTGTTCTTTGAACGGCGGCACAGAATTTGCACCGTCCGGTCAACCTCGGCAGCGCGGCCGATCAACGGATCGATGCGGCCCTGTTTGGCCTTCTCATTCAGGTTGACGGTAAACTGGTCAAGCGCGCCTTCCTTCTTGTCCTTTTTGGACTTTGCATCCTCCGGCTCGTCTTTCGCCTGTTCGGCACCGGTAACCGTGCGCGGCTCTGCAAGCTTGCCGTCCTTGCCAATGCCGTGGCTGATATAGCTGACGGCATCTAGGCGGCTCATATCCTGCTGTTGCAGGAAATAAACGGCATAGCTTTCACGTTCGGAGAACAAGGCGACCAGCACGTTCGCGCCTGTGACGACATCCTTGCCCGAACTTTGCACGTGAAGAATGGCGCGTTGGACCACCCGCTGGAACCCGCTGGTAGGCGAGGGATCGACCTTGCCCTCGACGCGCAGGCTTTCCAGCTCGGTGTCAAGATAAGTGATAACGACGTCCGAAAGCTCGCCAAGATCGACGCCACAAGCCTGCATGACCTTGGCGGCGTCGGCATCGTCAATCAGCGCAAGCAACAGATGCTCCAGCGTTGCATATTCATGCGCCCGGTCGCCTGCATGCTTGAGCGCATTATGGAGCGTGGCTTCCAGCGATTCCGCAAATGATGGCATAATCTTGATTCCTTAGGTCTTGGGTCGCTGGTTGGATTAATCTCTATATCGGCGTCACCATTTCGGCTTTCAAGCCGGATGCGACAGATAACGGTCGAACCGTCCGGTTTCTTAGTGGACAGCTGCAAGCGGTCACCTTTTGAACAGCTCGTCGGCGGCGCTGCGATGGCGGGTCGCAAAGGCAATTTTGCCCTCGCACCGGACAATCTCGGCCTTTAGCGCTGCTATACGTTCTTCGAGCTCGGCGACCGACAGTGGATCAAGATCCTGCCTGACCAGACTGGCCAGCGGATCGTCCCTGCGAAGCGGCAGATTGTCGTCGATATCCATGCCGCATATTTTACCTGTCGGCGCTTGCTGTCAATATGAAGCTTGCCTAAAAGGCCGGCCATCCAAGAGGGGGATTTCGTGTGGCCGCATTGCCCGAGACGATGACTGCAATCGAGATTTCAACACCCGGCGGGCCGGAGGTGCTCAAGACCTGTCAACGGCCGGTGCCAACACCGGCGGCAGGAGAAGTGTTACTTAAGGTCGCTTATGCCGGCGTGAACCGCCCGGACGTTGTTCAACGCAAAGGACTTTACCCGCCACCGCCGGGCGCAAGCGATTTGCCAGGACTTGAGGTTTCCGGCACCGTGGTTGCGGTCGGCGAGGGTGTCGATGCGAGCGAAATCGGCAACCCTTATTGCTCGCTGACCTCGGGCGGAGGCTACGCCGAATATTGCGCCGCGTCCTTTGCCCAATGCCTGCCGGTTCCTGCAACGTTAAATATGGCAGAGGCAGCGGCCTTGCCCGAAACGCTGATGACCGTATGGCATAATGTGTTCGAGCGTGGCTATGCGTGCGAGGGCGAAAGCATATTGATCCACGGCGGGACCAGCGGCATCGGTACGATGGCGATAAAGCTTTGCAAGCTGTTCGGAATGACCGTCATCGTCACGTGCGGATCGGATGAGAAATGCACGGCGGCGCTGGCCTTAGGCGCTGACCACGCCATAAACTACAACGCCGCCGATTTTGTCGAAGAGACGAAAAGCGTCACCGACGGGCAGGGCGTCCACATCGTTCTCGATATGGTTGCGGGCAGCTATGTCCCGCGCAATCTGCAATGCCTGCGCGAAGATGGCCGGCACGTTACAATAGCGGTGCAGGGCGGCATGGTCGCCGAAGTCAACATGGCACAGGTCATGATGCGCCGCCTGACGCTGACCGGATCGACGCTCCGCGCCCGCTCCGCCGAATTCAAGGGCCTGCTGGTGCAGGAAATTTATAGCATCGTTTGGCCGATGGTTGCAGATGGGGAGCTTCGGCCCGAAATGGACCGGACATTTCCCCTGGCAGAAGCAGCCGCCGCCCACGCCCACATGGAAAGCGGCGAGCATGTCGGCAAAATCGTGCTGGAACTGTAATATAATCGTCACACGCAGTCCCTAGCCTCACCATTGTACTCAGGAGGGCTTTCCGTATGTCAGAATTGGTCCCGCCCGCGTCATTCGATTTTGAACCCGAAACAGCGCGTTTCGTTGAGGCAGTTGCCAACGGCCCACCTACGGAAAATCTGACGATCGAACAGCTAAGAGAAGGATATAGGGCAACCGTAATTGCCAACTCTGTTCCGACCCTGCAATCGGTAGTTAGTAGCGACCGCATTATTGACACAGCCAACGGTCCCATTGCGTTGCGCGTCTACACCCCGCAAGCTGTTGCCGCTCAAGTTTCAGCCTTGCTTATCTATGTTCACGGAGGCGGCTTCGCAGTTGGCGACCTGGAATCGCATGACAGTTTGCTTCGCTTTATTGCTCATGAAGCGGGCATGAGGGTAATTGCAATCGACTATCGCCGCGCGCCCGAACATCCCTTTCCGGCGGCACGCGACGATGTCTTGGCCTGTTTTGATTGGGCGAGCGCGAATGTCGAAATGCTTCAAGTCGATAAAAATAAAATTGTGCTTGGCGGCGAGAGTGCTGGCGGAACTCACGCTGTTACCGCGGCAATCGCGTTGTCGGCCTCGCGGCCCGGCACGCTCAAGGCCTTGTGGGTGTTCGTACCAGCGCTTGATCCTACCGGTTCGGGAGAAAGTCACACCACTTTCGTTACCGGGGCGGGCCGGACGGCAACAGTATTTGCGTATTTATGGTCGCTATATCTTCCCGATGAAGCCATGCGAGTCTCGCCTGAAGCCGCTCCTGCTTTTGCCGATTTGCCGGGGCTGCCAGCAACTTTTATTTATACCGCCGAGTTCGATCCTGCACGCGACGACGGTGAAAACTTTGCCGCTAAAGCCATCGCGAGCGGCGTCGATGTCCAGTTGAAACGCCGGGCGGGGCTGGGTCACCAGTTCCCTGAAATCACCGGAATTTCCCCTGCAAGTCGTCAGGCGGTTGCGGATGCAGCCCAGGATTTGAAAGCTGCAATCGGATAGTCACGCAAAGTTTAAACCCCTGGCGGGCCCAATGATTCAAGCCAAGCCTTTACATCCGCCGCGCTCTGGTCAGGCACTTCTTCCATCGGGATGTGCCCGACCCCTGGGTAGATCACCAGCTTCGACCCTGGAATGGCGTCGGCGAACCAGCGCGCCGAGCTTACCGGGATCAGATTGTCTTCCTCGCCCCACATGATCATCACAGGGGCCTTGATCGCGGCCATTTTCTCGGTGGTTGCGGGATGGTTGTTATGCGGCAGTGCAAAGCGCTTCATCGACGCTTCCCGGTTGCCGGGGTAGCGATTCAATTCCCAGTAGCGGTCGATATAGTCAGGTGTGAGCAATGATTTGACGCCGACCGAGGTGTCGAGGCTCGATTCAAAAATCGAACGCGGCGCGATGACACGCGCCAGTTCCTTAACGACCGGCGTTCGCATGAGCTGAAATCCGATTGGATTTTTGCGCGAATCCCAATTGGGAACACCAGCGGCATCGACCAGCAAGACGCCTTGGGTCTTTTCAGGATGAGCAAGCGCGAACATCCATGCTACCCCGCCGCCCATCGAATTTCCGCCAATTACCGCCTTCGATACGCCCAGCTTTGTCATAAGCTTGTTCACGACATCCACGAAAACCGGATAGTCATAGACGCCGCCCGGATACGACCCGGTCAAGCCATGGCCGGGTAGATCGAGGCTGACGATCCGGTAGTCTTTGCCCAGTCGCGCGACCCATGGCTCCCAGGTATGCAGCGAGGCGTTCGAGCCGTGAACGAGTATGACCGCCGGTCCGTCGCTTTTGCCTTCATCGCGATAATGGACATTCAAACCGGGCTCGAGTTCAACAAAGCGCGATGCACCCCCTCCATATTTGGCTTTCATGGCTGCGGCGTCGGTGTCGGGCGCGTATCCCCAAACGAATATAGCCGCGACGAGCACGACTATAATCGCCGCCAGCCATTTGAAAAACCGCTTCATCCTTGCCTCCCGTTATCGGTCAATCGTTGCACTCTGCGCTGCTTTTTCGCAAGCATCTTTGCGACTTGCCGCCGCAGCAAACTTGGCCTAATACCGCAGCCAACACATTCAGGCCGCTCCGGTAAGGGGCGGCCCTTATTATTGGAGCAAGAGACATGGCCACCCCGTTGATGCCGCATGCAACCGCCTCATGGCTGGTTGACAATACCGGCTTGAGCTTTTCGCAGATCGCCGAGTTTTGCGGAATTCACATCCTCGAGGTGCAGGCGATGGCGGATGACATGACCGGTTCGAAATATACCGGTCGTGACCCCGTTCATGCCGGCGAGCTGTCGCTTGCAGAAATCGAAAAGGGCCAGGCGGACGAGGATTATGTCCTGAAGATGAGCGTTGGCCCGGATCAGGTTCGCCGCACCAAAGGCCCGCGCTACACGCCGGTGTCGAAGCGTCAGGACAAGCCTGACGGCATCGCCTGGCTGATCCGCAATCACCCCGAAATCTCCGACGGCGCGATCTGCAAGCTGATTGGTACCACGCGGAACACCATCGCCGCAATCCGCGACCGCAGCCACTGGAACATTGCCGAAATCCAGCCGAAAGATCCCGTAACGCTGGGCCTGACCTCGCAACGCGAACTTGATGCCGTCGTCAACCGCATCGCCAAGAAGGCCGGCATCGACAACAGCGCCGCCGACGATGCGCGTCTTGGCACCGACCGCGAGGCGCTTATCGAGGAGCTCCGCGCCGAACGCACCGAAGCTGCCCGCCGCGCCGAAGCCGCACTGAATGGCGAAGAGGAAGAAGGTGCAAAGCCGGAATTGACGGCGGATACGCTGTTCAAGAAGGCTGGAGAGTAAGCCGCCGGTTTGGCTGCCATTCCAGCGTCGCCGCTTTGCGGCTTGTCAGTCAAAAATGAGCGCTGAAGTCCGATAACTCACGGAACCCGATCGCGAAGCGAACGTTGACGCCTCGGATATTCCGAGGATGAAATGGCGGACGTTAAGACATCAAAGCCGGTTGCTTTTACTGGCGCGGTTTTGGGCATTGGCCTCGGCGGCGTCGTTGACGGCATATTGCTGCACCAGATATTCCAGCTGCACGCGATGTTTTCTGCAAGGTTACCACTGGTTTCCATGGCAAATATGCAGACGAACATGGCCGCTGACGGGATATTCCATGCGATATTGTGGTTGGTGACGCTGGCAGGCGTCATCATGCTGTTCCGGAACGCCAGGCGTCTCGACATCCACTGGTCGGGTCGTGCGTTTTACGGATCGATGCTGATTGGTTGGGGCGTGTTCAACCTGGTGGAAGGTATCGTCAATCATCATCTTCTGGAGGTGCATCATGTCGTGCAGCGGCTCGGTCCGTCGTCATGGGACTGGGCTTTCCTTGGATTAAGCGTGCTGATCATCATTGCTGGCTGCCTGGTCACAAAAAACGGGCTCATTCGCCGCCGACGTCGGATTTCGTAAACTCATCTGCCTCCTTCCCTAACGTCACCATTGCCTTAATCGTGCGGTTAAGGCACGGCTTGTTACATGGCTACCAAAGCTCCCCCTGCATATGACATGTCGCTGGTCGATCACGGGTTCGAGGCGACCGAGCTGAAGGGACTGACCTATCCGCTTGGCAATCATGCTCCCGAATCTGGCGACATCTACCAGCTCGCACCAGATCTGGGTTGGACGCGGATGCCGGTTCCGGGCAATCTGAACCACATCAATCTGTGGCTGCTCGATGACGATACAGAGATATCGAATGGCTATGCGATTGCCGATACCGGGTTGTTTCTACCGGGCGTGGTCGATACTTGGAAGTCGCTGTTTGCGGGCGCTTTGTCCGAACGTCAGCTGACCCGGATATTCGTCACGCATTTCCACCCCGACCATGTCGGCTGCGCTGGCTGGCTTGCGAACAAGTTCAAGGTTCCGGTGTGGATGAACCGCACCGAATGGCTGCTGGCGCGGTTGATGAGCGTCGATGTGCGCGAGCATCCGCCTGAGGAAATCCTGCGCCGCCGAAAATTTTACGGTTATGACGACGAACGCATCGAAAAAATGCGGACCGGGGGTTGGGGCAATTTTGCACGTGCGGTGTCGCGGTTACCGACCTGCCACAACCGGCTTGACAAGGGCGACGTGGTCCGCGTCGGAAGTCGCGACTGGACCATTATGACCGGCGGCGGACACACGCCCGAACACGCCTGCATGGTCGATTACCATAATGGCGTGATTATCGCAGGCGACCAGATATTGCCGCGGATCACCTCGAACGTTTCGATCATGGACAGCGAGCCTGACGCCGATCCGCTCGCCGAGTGGCTAGCGTCGATCGCGAAGTTCAGGGCGGCGCTCCCCGAGGACATGCTCGTTCTGCCCGCACATGGCTTTCCGTTCAAGGGCGTGCATGTCCGTTTGGATAAGCTCGCGTCGGGACATCATGAGCAACTTGACCGGCTTGAGGCGGCGCTTCGGGAAAAAGAAATGCGCGCGGTCGATACGTTTGGCCTCTTGTTCGGACGGCCTATCGACGACAATATCTATGGTCTTGCGGCTGGCGAAGCGATGGCACATTTGCGCTACCTCGAACGGGCCGGGCGCGCCAAGGTTGAAATCCGCGATGGTGTTGGCTGGTATCACGCGGCATAAAGAGGCGCACATGGATTGGACAACGCATTATTTGCACCCTGTAAAGTGGGACCAGCATTTCGAACCTTTGGCGCTGCATGATATGTTCTTTGAATCGGCCAAGCGAATGGGCGAGGCACCGCTCGCCGACTTTATGGGCCGAAAATACAGCTATGCCGAAATGGCCGATGTGGTGCGCCGGGTGGCGAGGGGGTTGCAGGACAAGGGCATTGGAAAGGGAGATCATGTCGGCCTGTTCTTGCCCAATGTGCCGCATTATATCGCCGCTTATTACGGCGCGCTTGCTGCCGGCGCGACCGTCGTCAATTTCTCGCCGCTCTATTCGGTCGACGAGCTCGCGCATCAGGTTGCCGATAGCGGAACGAGCATATTGTTCACCGTGTCGGCAGCCGCTTTGCTGCCAACCGCGATCAAGGTGCTCGATAATTCAAGCTTAAAGGAGCTGGTAGTCGGCAGCGTTGCAGAAGCGTTGCCGAAAGCAAAAAGCTGGGCGTACCGCCTGTTCAAGCGCAAGGAGATTGCGTCGACTTCGGCTGACAGCCGCATTACAACCTACTCCGACCTGATCGACAATAAGGGCGATTACACAGCGCAGCCCTGCAACCCCGAAACCGATATCGCGCAGCTTCAATATACCGGCGGCACAACCGGCACGCCGAAAGGCGCAATGCTAAGCCACCAGAATATCACCGCCAACGCACGGCAGATTAACTGCATCGACCCTGAGTCCTATTTCAACAAACCAGACCGCCCGAGCGACGACCGGATCCTAGGCGTGCTGCCGTTTTTCCACGTCTTTGCGAACGCTACGGTGCTTAACCGGACGATTTCCAACGGCGGCGAAATCGTCATGTTGCCGCGTTTCGAGGCAGTAGCGGCGCTCGCGGCGGTCAACCGGACCAAGGTCACCGCGCTGCCCGGCGTGCCGACAATGTATCAGGCGTTGCTCGACTGTCCGGACATCGGGAACACCGATTTTACCAGCCTGCGGGCCTGCATCTCGGGCGGTGCCCCGCTTCCGACCGAACTCAAGGCGAAGTTTGAACAGTTGACCGGCGCGGTCGTCATCGAAGGCTATGGCCTGACCGAAAGCTCGGGCGTGGTGTCGTGCAATCCCTATGCGGGCCTCAACAAATTGGGCAGCATTGGCCAACCGGTTCCCGGCACCGACGTCAAGCTCGTCGACAAGGAAGACCCGACAAAACCGGCGCCCGATGGCGAACCGGGCGAACTGGTGTTTTCCGGACCACAGGTGATGCGCGGCTATTGGGGCCGTCCCGAAGCCGATGCGGAAGTGTTCATCGGAAACTATCTCCGCACGGGCGACGTTGCGACGATTGATGAAGACGGCTTCATCCATATCGTCGACCGTCTAAAAGACATGATCGCCGTCGGCGGCTTCAAGGTGTTCCCGAGCCAGGTCGAGGATATTCTCTACAAGCATCCGTCAGTCAAGGAGGCCTTGGTCATCGGTGTGCCCGACAAATATCATGGCGAAGTTCCGCGCGCCTTCGTGACGCTGCAGGACGGCGCAACAGAGGACGGCGATGCCTTGATGGCCTGGCTCAACCCGCAGCTTGGCAAGCATGAGCGGGTGCAGTCTGTGGTGGTCATGGATGTGCTTCCCAAGACGATGATCGGCAAGCTTGACCGCAAGGCACTGCGCGCGGCGGTCGGGGTTTAATCAACGAACCGCAGCCCTGAGCTTGTCGAAGGGCGCTTATCGGGTGTAGCGCAATGCCGAAAGGCGTGCTTCGACAGGCTCAGCACTACGGTTTATATTTGCATCGTGCCCGATAATTCACCCACCCGCAAAATCATCCATGTCGATATGGACGCGTTCTATGCCAGCGTTGAACAGCGCGACAATCCCGATCTGCGCGGCAAGCCGGTCGCTGTCGGCGGATCGTCCAAACGCGCCGTAGTCGCCGCCGCAAGCTATGAGGCGCGCGCCTTCGGTGTCCGCTCGGCCATGCCCTCGATCACCGCGCAACGCCAGTGCCCCGACCTGATTTTCGTCAAGCCGCGCTTCGAGGCCTATAAAGCGGTGTCGCGCCAGATTCGCGAGATATTCGCTCGGTATACCGACATTATTCAGCCGCTGTCGCTCGATGAAGCCTATCTTGACGTTACTCATGACAAGATGGGACTTGGATCTGCGGTGAAGGTCGCTAAAGCAATCCGCGCCGCAATACGCGAAGAAACCGGGCTCACCGCCAGCGCCGGGGTCAGCTACAACAAATTCATCGCGAAGCTCGCCAGCGACCAGAACAAGCCCGACGGGCTGTGCGTCATCTTGCCCGAGCAGGGCGCGGAGTTCGTCGCCGGTCTGCCTGTTCGCCGCTTCCACGGTGTTGGCCCGCGCACGGCGGAAAAGATGGCGAAGCTTGGGGTTCATACCGGCGCTGACCTTGCGCAAAAGGACGAGGCGTGGCTGGCCTATCATTTCGGCAGCTGGGGCGGATATCTCTTCAATGCCGCGCGCGGGATCGATGACCGACCCGTCAACGCCAACAGCATCCGCAAATCGCTTGGCGGCGAAACCACTTATTTCGATGACAAAAAGAGCGAAGCCGAACTTCGCGACGCGCTGGAGGAAATTATAGAGCTCGTCTGGGAACGCATCGAACGCTATCAGGCGCGGGGCAAGACTTTGGTGCTTAAGGCGCGTTATTCGGACTTTCGAACAGTGACGCGGTCACGGACCGTCGGCCATGTCATCACCGCACGCGCCGAGTTTTCTAAACTCGGACATGCCTTACTCGACCAGATTTTGCCTGCCGAATTGGGCATCAGGCTGTTGGGTCTGACACTGTCGGGGCTGGCGAGCGAAGAGGGCATCAGTGATATCGAAACCCCGCAAGCCAGCTTTGCATTCGACGCCGTTGAAAACTGAAGATATCGTTCATATATCACAAAACTGAATTAGGTGCCTAATACAGGGAGCGATATATGGCCCGCCCTCAGAGTGATATGGACGCTGGTAAAGCGCAGATTATCGAAGCCGTGGATAATGTGGTTCGCGCGCGCGGCTCCGCCGATATCTCGATTAACGATATCGCGGCAGCGGCGGGTATGTCGCCATCCAACGTATATCGCTTCTTCGAAACGAAGGACGCGCTGTTTGAAGCGGTTGCCGAAAAATGGTTCGCCGAGAAGATAGCGATCATGGAAGAAGTGTGCGCGAGCAACATGCCGGCGCGTGACAAGATGGTGGCGTTCTTTGCGCGGCGTTTCGTGCTGATGCGCAGCCAATACGAAGCCGACCCTGCGCTGTTTCAAAGCTATATGGAGATTGGGACACAGCATCTGGAGATTATTCGGGGCTATGTCGATCTCGGCGATCATTATCTGTCGGTTCTGGTTGCCGACGCCATGGAAGAAGGCTTTTTCCAAGGCTTCTCGCTTGACGAGGCGGTGTCGTTGATCAACCAGATGATGCATGTTTATATCAATCCGGACATGCTTATCTATATCGGAACAAGTAAGCTGACGCCCGATAAGCTAGAGTGCATCGTCGATACGATTTTTGCAGGCTTCGGCCAGTCGCGGCCGGCCAGTAGGCCAGCGGAGTCGCATATCAAAATCGTTTCCTGACCACTTGCCATTGCCGGGCCGCTCTGGCAAAGGCGCGCGCTCTGTCCCGACGGGACGGGCGATTAGCTCAGCGGTAGAGCACTCGCTTCACACGCGAGGGGTCACAAGTTCAAACCTTGTATCGCCCACCAGTTTTTCGGATCAAGAAATCGTCCGGGGGACAATTTCCCGAAAAACTCCCGAGCGCAAGCGAGGGGCACTCTCACCTAAAAACACTGTCGCTTGCTTACGCGCTAATCCTGAAATTTAGTCGCGCGATTAAACTGCGCTTGGATAACGCGCCGATTGTGTTCTATGCCTGCCGTCAGGGAGAGCCAAATTGAGACCGATCAAAAACCGCATCACCGAAATGCTTGGGGTCGAATATCCAATCGTTCAAGCCCCGATGGGCTGGATTGCGCGCGCGCAATTAGCGTCGGC
>CALRMO020000035.1:0-18376 GCA_943369235.1 Sphingomonas paucimobilis | reverse complement strand
CAAGCTGAGCTGGTCGAACGAAGACTGGACCGTTTCGGCAACCGCTCATTACACCAAGGCGACGCGCGACTTAAGGACGCAGGGCTATCAGGTGATCCAGCGCGCAATCGCTGGCGGTAACGGATATACAGTCGATATCGACACGGGTTCCGGCAGGTTGGGCGATGCCGTTTTCAAACTTTCGCCGAGCGCGGCGCAGCTGGTCGACCTCAACGGTGCTTTCGGATCGCCGATTGCGCCGACATATCGTGAAGCACTTGTGACCGGACGACCCGGAGCGTCGTTCCTTGGCGGATTCAGAAATCAGGATGAGGCAGAAGATGAACTTTCTTTCGCACTCGACATCAAGAAAGAATTTGAATCAGGACCGCTCGATGCCATCCGCTTTGGCGGAGTTTATAGGGATAAGTCGCAGGATCAGTCGCAGTCCATTGCTGGCCTATTTGGCACTGATCTTACTGCATTAAGCAATGATTTTTACGATTATTCGGTGTTTCGCGGCGGCGTCGGGTTCCTGAACGGCCGGGCCGACGGAATAGACCTTTCAAGTTACGGACAACTCGACGTTCGCGCGATCACCGCAGCATTAACGCCAGCGTCGGGACTTCCCGCAGGTTCTGCCTATTTCTTAGGTCCGGAGGGCTTGGTCAATTTCTATGACTCGACTGCGCTGTCGCTGACCTACGACAACAAGCAAAAAATCTATGGCGGATATGCTATGATTGATATCAATCAGGAGCTTACTGACAATATCGTCATCCGCGGTAATGTGGGCGTACGATACGAGAAGTCCGAACGTGCGACGACAGCCCAGCGATTGCCCCAAATTGTCTCGCTGGACTATGAAAACATGCTTCCTTCGGCGAACCTGATTTTTGAATTCGGTGACAACGTCATCCTGCGGACCTCGTACACCGAAACCCTTCGCCGCCCGCAAGTAGATTCCTTTGCCGTGCTTCGGTCCGTCGCGGTCGACGGCACAGGTCAGATCGTAACTGTAGGCCTGGGGGCCGCCGATCTAAAGCCGTTTACATCGGCAAATATCGACGTCTCCCTGGAATGGTATAACCGGGCAGGTAGCAGTATCTCCCTTCTTGGTTTCCGAAAGAAAATCAGCGACTATGCGGGCACCACCAGGATTTGCCCGGGCGACGGCGGCGGTTTCGGCTTCGGACCGCTGACCAACAGTAGCGGCGTCTGCCGGACCGTCAACGCGTCGCCTGCACAGGGAAGTTTTCCGGCTGTCTTGCAGGGCGCCGCTGTCAACATCAACGTGACGGCCAATCAGGACGCCTTTACATTGTCGGGATACGAGCTGAGCATTCAGCAAAATCTCGATTTTCTTCCCGCGCCATGGAACGGGTTCGGTGGACAGGTCAATTACACCAATGTTGATTTCAAAACCAAAGGCACATTCCGTCTTGGTGAGATATCCAAACACACGGTCAACGCGATACTCTATTACGAAACCGACCTGTTTGGTATCCGGGCGGCGTATAATTATCGCAGCGGTTATTTCCTGTCCAGCGCAGGTACCCAGACGGGAGCCGACCGCAGCGTAAAGTCGCGAGCGCAGTTCGATCTATCAGGTACGCTTAATCTGACCGATCGTCTGTCTCTAACTGCAGAGGCATTTAACATTACGAACGAACAGCTTGTTGAGTTTGAGGCTGCGGAAAACCGCGTGCGGAACTATTTTGAATATGGTCGCACATATGCAGTCGGCGTCCGGTACCGGTTTTGATGTCGATCAGTCGCGAGGCAGGCATTAGTTATTTATGCCGCTTCGCGACCCCGAGAAGGGTTAGGACCAACACAATCGGTTTTGGTGCGCCTTTTTTCTGGCGGCTTTAAACGCGGGCGCCGGGCCGCGGCGTAGATTACAAATTCCATATAAATTGTTGAACAATAAAGTGATTAGTTCCACGACGTGAATGGCAAGGCCTCGGCCCGGCAGGTTTATCGACATTCGTGAACCGTCAAAAAAGATGGTGTTAGCGGCAACCATTCGCTAGCAGGTTGCCACTTTTGATTTGGGATTATTCATGCACAAACGATTCTTTCTTCTTTTCTGCTCGCTCGCTTTGGCTTCCTGCGCAAGCAGCCAATTGGGTGGTGCGGGGTCGATTTCCGACGTGAAGGTAGTTGACAGCGACGTGCTACCTGAGCCCACCCGGCTCGACCTTTTCGAGCAGAACCGGCCATATCTTATCGGTCCGTTCGACAAGCTGACTATCGACGTGTTCGGTATCGAAGAACTGAGCAAGCAAGAGGTGCAGACCGATGCCGGCGGACGGATATCTTTTCCATTGGCAGGGATTATGGAAGCCGCCGGTAAAACACCTGGCGAGCTTGAGGAGGAGATTGAAGGCCGGTTGCGTGGGCAGTTTGTTCGCGATCCGCAGGTCACGGTGAACTTAAAGGAAACCGTTAGCCAGGTCGTGACCATCGATGGCCAAGTGCGCGAACCGGGGCTTTATCCGGTCATCGGCAAAATGACGCTGATGCGTGCAGTAGCCGTAGCAAAGGGCACATCGGAATTTGCGAAGCTGGACGATGTTGTTATCTTTCGGACGGTCAATGGCGAGAAAATGGCTGCTTTGTATAATTTAAAGTCAATTCGCCGCGGGATTTACAATGATCCGGAGGTATTTGCGAACGACGTAGTAGTTGTTGGTGATTCCCAAGCCCGGCGCTTGTTCAAGGACGCGCTGCAGGCTGCACCTGCTATACTTACGCCATTGGTTTACGTGCTGCAAAACTAGAAGAGCAATTTCCGCATCGTGCGCAGATTATGGCAAAAACATCGATCGGTTGTGCGGAATGACAGTCGCTATATATTTCACGTTGCAGATTTGAATATTATGCTATGAATAGGGCCTGGTTGGGGTGGCCAGAAACTGATTCATCGGGGGCTTTATGGCATTCCACTCCCGCGTCGTTGACGGCGCTGTAAATACACCTGCGCTTTCCCTTCAGGAACGTGCTTTAGGCGTCCCTATAACAGGCCGGAATTTTCGCGAAATTCTGGTCAGGCATGACCAGCAGGACAAGATTTTCTGGTGTTTCATGAACCAGAATGGGCGACCGAGTTATACCTATAGTCTGGGTGCCGAAATCCAGCAGGTGCAGGACTGGATCGGTAACAATTACGCAATGCCGGCCAATGGCGGGCCCGATGATCTGCGCTATTTCGTATGTGGGTCGAAGACTCCCGGAATTTATAATCTGGGCGGCGACTTGCGCCACTTTGCCGACTGTATTCGGACCCGCGACCTGGCAGCAATGCGTACATATGCGGAAACATGTGTGCGGATGCAACATGCAAACAGCCTGGGTTTCGGTGCGCCGATCATTACCATGGCGCTGGTTCAGGGCGATGCGCTTGGCGGCGGATTTGAACACGCCCTGGCCTTCGATATCCTTTTTGCCGAACGCAGTTCGCGGCTGGGACTACCCGAAATTATCTTTAACCTGTTTCCCGGCATGGGGGCCTATAGCTTCCTCGTGCGGCGGGTCGGTCGCAAAATGGCCGAGAATTTTATTCTCGAGGGTAAAATTCACACCGCCCAAGAGCTTTACGACCTCGGCATTGTCGATGTTCTGGTGGAAGACGGGCAGGGCGAGGCCGCGATTGTCGAATATTGCCAGCGTAACCAGCAGAGATTTGCTGCCGAGCGGGCCGTATATCTCGCGCGCCGTGTTTCCACGCCGGTTGAACTGGAGGAATTGCTCCGGATTACGAACATCTGGGCTGAGACGGCGATGTCGCTAACAGACGCCGATGTGCGCAAAATGGAACGACTGGCCGACGCTCAAGAGCGCCGTATTCAACGAAGCCTTAGTGCCGTCAGCGTGACGACTTCCTGAAGGTCGTTTGGCTGGCAATTTTGGTATCGCTTTGCAACGCCGTGATCACAGCTTCCAGCTCAGCCTCAATTTTCTTGAGATAGGCGTCGCGATGTTCGGCAAAGTCGCTTTCGGTAATGCTTTCCATCCGGCTGCATAAACTTGCCAGCCGCTTGGCGCCCATGTTATTTCCGGAACTCTTCAGGGCATGCGCGCAAAATCGAAAGTTGGCCACTGTATTGTGTTGCACGGAAAGTCTTAGCGGATCGACAGTTTGCTCAACATCCTCGAAGAAGCCTTCTATCATGCTTTCAAAAAAGCTCTGATCGCCAATCGATTTCAAATAGTCGATCTGCACCGGATCAAGGACATCGTCGCCTTGATTGCGAACGCCCACAAAGGGCACAACGACGCCGTCCGGATTTTGCAACGCATCGTTCAGCGCAGCGACCGAGACCTCGGTATTTCCACAATATTGTTCTATTGTGGCCAGCAACAGCTTTGCGTCAACGGGTTTGGTGATCCGCAGATCCATTCCGACGTTGCGGCATTTTTCTTCTGTTTCGGAAGTGGCGTCAGCAGTTACACCGATAATCGGCAAATGCTTCCGTCCGCCTTCAATCTGACGCCACATCGAGCAAGCGTCGAGGCCGTTTAGTCGTGGCATATTGATATCCAGCAATAGAATATCTACGCCGCCTTTCTCTAAGGCCTCCAACGCTTCGTCGCCGTCGGTAACCATCATGACCGCGTGACCGGCAGATTCCAATATGGCCGCAAGCACATTGCGGTTTGTCCGGTTGTCATCGGCGACCAAGACCCGCTTGGGCTGATACGACGCGACTTCAGTTGAACCATCTGGATATGGAATTCTGACATGGCGTGAAAAAGAGCAACCGATCCGGATTGCACTTCTCAGTTCGTCGAAATTGGGCGCGGCAGGCAGTACCGAGGCAAACGCGGCGCGCAGCGATAGCTCGTCAACATCGATTGCCTGTGTTTCAGAGACCAGCACAGGGGCGATTTCGGCCTGTGCGAACTTGTCCCAGACAATGTTATCCGGCCCAATTTCGCTTGCAAGCTTTTGAGACATGAGCGCGACATTGAACTGCTTGAGGTCGATACCATTCAGCAAAGCCTCGAATTGTGCGGAATCCCGGCATGGCACGTGCCGAACGATGAAGTTATCCTGCGACTGCGCACTGGCGAGCAATTCCGGCTGCATCTCGCCGAATGACAAGATATGAACGGCAGCTTCGCGGTCGTCGGTCGCATTTGTCTGTTGCGTTTCGACGAGCTCCACGGGAATCTGAATGCAGAACCTGCTGCCTTGGCCGATGCAGCTTTCAACGGAAATTTGGCCGTTGACCTGGTCGACAAGCTGTTTGCAGATCGATAGCCCAAGCCCTGTTCCACCGAAGCGGTTAAGTACCGTATCGTCGGCCTGCTGAAATGGCTGAAATATTCTTTCGAGCGCGCCTTCGGCAATGCCGATCCCGGTGTCCGAGACTGTGAACCAGACATAATTCTGTCCGTTATCCACATCAATTCCGCTGGCAATGGAAATAGAGCCGGCTTCCGTAAACTTGACGGCGTTACCGACCAGGTTGAGCAATATGTTGCGAACGATATCGCTGGGACCGTTGATCTGCCTGTCAGTCAGCGGTTCTGCCTGCAGATTAAGGACGAGCCCTTTCTCCTCGGCGCGAACCATCATGATGTCGCGTATTTCCGTCAATATCTCTGTCGGACGGAACGCAGTGCGCTTGATCTGGGCCGTACCGATTCCGGTTTTTGCGACTTCGATCAGCTGCTCAATCAAATGAAGCAAATGTTCGCCAGCCAGCACGCTCGCGTCGACCATCTCCTTTTGTTTGCGCGGCATATCGGAATGGCGCAGATGGTTGCCATAGCCGATAATGGCGTTGAGCGGCGTGCGAAGCTCGTGACTTACGCTTGCGAGAAAATAGCTTTTGGCTTTGCTTGCCATTTCGGCTTGCTCTTTTGCGTGCGAGATCTTGCGGATGAGCGTCGAGCAATAAGCAGGAATGACGATCAACGCCAGTGCTAGGGCCAAACCGAGATACAGGTTCCTTTGCCAGTAATCGGTGGTCAGAACGACAATCCCGAACGTAATTGTCGAAAGAAACGCAGCGACAAACAGCCATTTTAAACCATAACGGAACCCATTTCCCAAAATCATCCACAATATGATGGGATAGAATATCGACATATGTTCAGGCTCGCGGAGCATCACCGCAAAGGCCATCATGACATCGAGGATAATCGCCGCAAACCAGCGTTCTTCCTGACGCCAGATGTCGAACTTCTGCATCGCATATAATGCGCCGTTGAAGGACAAATAGGCGAAGAAAGCGGAGAAAATAATCGCGTCAAACGCGAAGAAATAGCATCCAAAGCCCGAAACGCTGCCCATCACCAGACGATTGCGCAGGATTTCCTGCTCCGGCGTCAAATTGCCTTTTTGTCTTTTCAGGAACGCTATCATGGAACCGCCGTTTCAAAACGCACGTCCTTGTCGGCAAACAACGACCGCAGTTCAGTCACGGACAGCGGGCGTCCGAGCAAATATCCCTGAACCTCGTCGCAGCCTGAGGCGCGAAGCAATGCGAGTTGCGCTGCGGTTTCGACGCCCTCGGCAACCACGCGCATATCCAGCGCGTGCGCGAGATGGGCGATGGTGGAAATGATTGCGCGGTCTGCAGCCGAGTTTTCGATCCGCGCGATAAACGTCTGATCGATTTTCAATCGGGACGCAGGCAAGTCGCGAAGATATTGCAACGACGAATATCCCGTCCCGAAATCGTCAATCGAGATACCCACGCCGCCGGCACGTAACGTAGCCAACTGGTCGTGAATTCCCTGACTATGATCAAGCAAAAGCTCTTCAGTGATTTCGATCGCGAACTTGCCGGGAGAAATTCCGTGCTTTGCCACGCTTTCGAGGATGTCGCTGCACATCGAAGCGTATTGGAATTGCTTCGGGGATACGTTGACCGCAACATGCGGAAGGTCGATGCCTTCATCTGCGAGTTCTGCAATCTGTTTGCAAGCTGCGGCAACGACCCATTGGCCTATTCGCCCGATAAGACCTGAGTCATTTGCTACGCGAATAAAATCAGCAGGCAACAGACGCCCGCGCGACGGATGGTTCCAGCGCAGCAACGCTTCCAATCCGACATATTCGCCGGTGACCGCATCGACGATCGGCTGATATTCCAGAAACAGTTGGTCGTTGTTCAGCGCATCGCGGAGGTCGGCCTCGACCCCGGCATTTAGCTGCGCTACCTGGTTCATCCTTGGCGAGAAGAAACAGTAGCAATTGCGGCCCGATGATTTTGCCTCATACATCGCCAGGTCGGCCAGGCGCAGCAGTTCGTCGGGCGAAGTGCCATCATCAGGGATTAAGGCAACGCCGATGCTTGCACCGATAAGTTGTTCGACACCGCCGATTAAATAGGGATCGCCGATCTTTGTAAGCAGATTTGCACATGCCCGCGCCGCGTCGTCCTGGTTACCAAGATTTTGCAAGACGATTGCAAATTCATCGCCGCCAATTCGGGCCGCAAAGCCGTTGCCGCCAACCGCAACGCTCAAACGTTCAGCCACCTGACGGAGAAGCATGTCGCCGGTCTGATGCCCGCGTGTATCGTTGATCACCTTGAACCGGTCGAGGTCGAGCAACAACAGGGCCGCCGGACGACCGCTGGCATTACTCTCGTCTATGGCCGACCGCATCCGCTCGGCAAGCAACGTCCGGTTAGGCAGCCCGGTAAGCATATCGTGCAATGCAAGGTGCGTCCGATGCTCCTCGGCAAACTTGCGCGCCGTGATGTCGAGTCCGGTCGTCAGAATTCCGATCGTCTGGCTATCTTTGTTCACGAGCGGCGATTTGTTGCAGTGAAAAATGAGCTCGACGCCCTCGCTGACAAATTTCTCTTCATAGTTTGGAATTGAAGTGCCGGTTTCGAGAATAACATTGTTGCGACGCGTTTCCCGTTGGAACAGGTCGGGTTCCAGAATTTCGCTGATTGGATGCCCGACCAGTTGATCTGGCTTGCGACCGAAAAGCGCTGCCTGATATGAATTCAAAAACAGGAATTTTCCGTTCCGATCGGTCGCGTTGATCAAAATCGGCGTGGTATCGATAATCTGTTCAAGCATCGATTTCCCGCCGGGGCTTTCATCGTCATTATTCTGGGAGCCTTGTCGATTAATCTCCAGCGACTGTTTTAGTTCCAGCTGCCGGTAATACTGGCTCAGCAGTAAAAGCGCGCGATCGCGAAATTCGATGTGCGAGACCGGGCTTTGCAAAAAGTCTGTTGCACCGGCATCAAGCGCGCTGATCCGGCACTCGCGATCTTGCCGTGCGGTAATGATAATCGCGGGGATGTGAGCACCGACATTACGCGCACGGATCTTCGTAATGAATTCAGCGCCGTTCATCTCAGGCATGCGATAGTCGACAATCAGCAGATCAGCGGGCTCCGTCTCGAGCCATTTTAGGGCCTCCACCGCGCTGTGGAAACATTTCGCGGAAAACTCCGGACCCATCATCGCGACATATTGCGCATAAACGCGCAAATTGGTCGAACGATCATCAACTATGACAATGCGCGCATGCATGATGCTCGCGATATCCCGAGAACCTCAAGGAATGGTTAAGCGACCGTTTCCAAACGCGTGATGCAGGCGGTTTTGAGCAGTTTTTAGAAGGTTGTGAATTTGGTCGGGAAAAGAGGATTCGAACCTCCGGCCCCTGCCTCCCGAAGGCAGTGCTCTACCAGGCTGAGCTATTTCCCGACCGCTGGCGCCGGCGTTCTGCCAAGCGACCTGACGTGCCTATAATGAGCGGGTTTTTCGCTTTCAAGCCTATTTTGACGCCAAGCGGTTGCCAGAATCAGGCGTGGGTCCTAGCGTCAACCGATGGGAGATATTCCGCATTATGAAGAGCAGTATCTTTCGCTTATGCGGAAGATCTGGACCCAAGGGACGGTTCAAAAGGACCGGACAGGCGTTGGCACCAAGGCACTTTTTGGCGCGCAAATGCGCTTTTCCCTGGTGGAAGATGCTGTGCCATTGCTCACGACAAAGCGCGTCTTCTGGAAAACCGCTGCGCGCGAAATGCTATGGTTCCTGACAGGTAACACCAACATACGCCCTTTGGTGGAGCAAAAGGTTCGCATCTGGACTGACTGGCCGCTTGAACGATACCGGCGCGAAACAGGGACGGAAATCTCGCAGGAGGAATTCGAGGCGCGAATTGTCGAAAGCGCCGAGTTTGCCGAAGAGTGGGGAGATCTTGGTCCGGTTTATGGTGCGCAGTGGGTCAATTGGCCGCGATATGTGCCGCTTGGGGAAGGGCTCTATCATCGCGCAGAAAAGGGCATCGACCAGGTCAGTGCGCTGGTTGAAAGCTTGAAGAACAACCCCGGTTCGCGGCGGCATATTATCGAGGGCTGGAATGTTGCCGAGCTTGACCAGATGGCGTTGCCGCCTTGCCATAAAACCTACCAGTTTCACGTTGCCGATGGTGTGTTGAGTTGCATTTTGTTTCAGCGCTCGTGCGACCTTGGCCTTGGCTTTGCCTTTAACGCATTTTCGGCCGCTCTGTTGACTCGGATGTTGGCTTCAGTGTGCGGGTATCAGGCGGGCGAACTGATCTGGCAGGGGGGGGATGTTCATCTTTATCTCAATCATGCCGATCTGGTGGAAGCGCAACTTGAACGAAAGCCATCCGGTGCACCGAAATTGAAGCTGCTCAGAACACCGGACAGCATTTTCGATTTTGCGATCGAGGATTTCGAGGTGGTCGATTACGCGCCGCAGGCCCATATTTCTGCGCCTGTTGCTGTCTGAAAACGATGATAGGTCAGTGATATTGACCTAAAGCATTGCTTGAAATAATATAACAATCGCTGACAATAAACTGCTTGAGTCGTTCGGGCGGTCGAGAGGCGAGGAGAATAGCATGGCGCAGCACGTTAAGGACAATCTCGCGCCACTGCATTTGCACGTTCCCGAGCCGAAATTCCGTCCTGGCGATGTTCCCGATTTTACCGATGTAATCGTACCCCCGGTGGATGCGGTAGCTCGCCCTGACGAGCATGTGCAGCCGTCCGATATTCACCCGCTCGCCTACGGCCTTGTGCGCGTCCTGGATGCCGATCATATGGCAAAGGGAAGCTGGAATCCCGGGCTCGATCCGGACAGATTGCGCCTGATGCTGCGCAAGATGCTGACCGTGCGCGCATTTGACGATCGGATGTTCCGCGCGCAGCGGCAGGGCAAGACCAGTTTTTACATGAAGTCGTTTGGCGAGGAGGCAACCTCGGTTGCAACGACAATGGCGCTTCATCGGGATGATATGTGCTTTCCCAGCTATCGCCAGCAAGGTATTCTTATTACAAGAGATTATCCGCTGGTCGATATGATGAACCAGATTTACTCCAACCGTGGCGATCGGCTGAAAGGCCGCCAGTTACCGATTATGTACTCTGCAAAAGATTACGGCTTTTTCAGCGTTTCCGGGAACCTGACAACGCAATATCCACAGGCTGTGGGTTGGGCGATGGCGTCGGCGTCACGGGCGGATACGCGGATCTCCGCAGTATGGTGCGGCGACGGTTCCACAGCCGAGGGCGATTTTCACAGCGCCTTGACTTTTGCAGCCGTGTATAACGCGCCGGTCATTTTCCAGGTGGTGAATAACCAGTGGGCGATATCTTCTTTTTCAGGCTTTGCCGGAAGCGAGCGGACGACATTTGCTGCGCGAGCCATCGGCTACGGCATTGCCGGGTTGCGGGTTGACGGAAACGACGCGTTGGCGGTCTATGCCGCAACGCAATGGGCGGCTGACCGGGCGCGGACCAACAATGGCCCGACTTTGATCGAATATTTTACCTATCGTGGGGAAGGGCATTCGACATCCGACGACCCCAACGCCTATCGTGCAGCCGAAGAATATGCCTCATGGCCGCTGGGCGATCCGGTTGAGCGGCTGAAAATGCATCTGATTGCACTGGGCGAATGGAGCGAAGAGCAGCATGACGCCTTGCTCACTGAATTATCCGATCAAGTGAAAGCCATTCAGAAGGAGGCCGAGCAGAACGGCATTTTGGGACATGGGCTTCATCACCCGTTCGAAACAATGTTTGAGGATGTTTTCGAGGAAATGCCCTGGCATCTTAAAGAACAATGCGAGCAAATGCTTGAGGAGCAGCGTGACAAATTCGGCCCTGAGTGGGAGGCGCGATGATGTCCGGGGGTCCGACCAAGACAATGAATATGATCGAGGCGATTAACAGCGCGATGGACGTGATGCTGGCGCGCGACCCCGAGGTCGTAATCATGGGCGAGGATGTCGGCTATTTTGGCGGCGTGTTCCGTGCGACCGCTGGTCTTCAAAAGAAGCACGGCAAAACGCGGGTTTTCGATACGCCGATAACCGAATGCGGCATCATCGGTGTTGGCGTGGGGATGGCAGCCTATGGATTGCGGCCGGTTCCGGAGATCCAGTTTGCGGACTATATCTACCCCGGCCTGGACCAGCTCGTCAGCGAAGCGGCGCGGATGCGGTATCGTTCGGCAAACGACTTTATCTGTCCAATGACGGTACGCTCGCCATTTGGTGGCGGGATCTTTGGCGGTCAGACACACAGCCAGTCTCCGGAAAGCCTTTTCACGCATATTTGCGGGATCAAAACTGTAATCCCGGCGACGCCGTATGATGCCAAAGGCCTGCTGATCGCGGCGATTGAGGATAATGATCCGGTCGTCTTTTTCGAACCCAAGCGCATCTACAATGGCCCATTCACTGGCTATTACGACCGCCCCGTCGAGCCGTGGTCAAAGCATGAGGGCAGCGCGGTCCCGGAAGATTATTACCGGATCGAACTTGGCAAGGCGGCGGTTGTTCGCGAAGGGCAGGCGGTGACCGTGCTGACCTACGGTACGATGGTGCATGTCGTGAAGGCCGTCGTGGCCGAGCATGGCATCGACGCCGAAATCATTGACTTGCGCACCCTGCTGCCGCTCGACATCGAAACTATCGAGGCTTCGGTCAAGAAAACCGGTCGGTGCATGGTCGTGCACGAAGCCACCCGGACGAGCGGTTTTGGTGCTGAGCTTGCGGCGCAGGTGCAGGAACGGTGTTTCTATCATCTTGAAGCGCCCATCGAACGCGTGACGGGTTTTGACACGCCTTACCCGCATAGCCTGGAATGGGCATATTTCCCGGGCCCGGTGCGCCTCGCGCGTGCTTTTGACAAGATTATGAAGGATGGGAGCCCTTCTAAATGACTTTTCAGCGTCGTGACGGAGCCATGCTGGGCCAAATGCTAGGCGCGAAGAGGGAGCGATGGATTTCCATCGTAACCGATGAGCAACGCCGCAGTTGGTCCAGCATGGCCCGCCCCGGAGGGGTCGTCTCGGCAACTCCGCTGGACGTCGTCGTTCCGTTTACACGGGCCACCAGCCCGTGCTTCACATCACTCCTCGCCAGCGAAGTCGCCGAAACGATCACGACGCTGAAAAGTCATTTAGAAGGGCTCTAGATATGGCCAAATTCACTTTCAACCTGCCGGACATCGGCGAAGGAATTGCCGAAGCCGAAATCGTTGCATGGCATGTCAAAGTCGGTGACGCGATTTCGGAGGACCAGCCAATTGCCGACATGATGACCGACAAAGCAACGGTCGAAATGGAAAGCCCGGTCGCGGGGATAGTGACGAGGGTGGCTGGCGAGGCCGGTGATGTCATTGCGATTGGCTCGATGCTAGTTGAAATCGAAACCGCGACTGACGTCACTGACGTCAGTCAACATAGCCTGGTCGAAGAGGCTGAACCTGTCGAACTTGCGACGGTCGAAGACGAAATTTCACATGCACCTGAGCCTGTTGTAATGGCCGCCGTAGCGCCTCCGGAGCCAAAACCACAGGAAAGTCCTGCCCCCCAGGTGCATAGTGCGATTACCGCGTCCCCCGCGGTTCGCGCGCGGGCAAAGAATTTGGGGGTCGATTTGACTGACGTCAAAGCGTCAGGTGGGCATGTCCGGCACGCCGATCTAGACGCTTTTTTAAGCTATGGATCAGGGCAGGGCTATCGTGCGCCGCATGTTTCGGCGAAACGGGAGGATGAAGCCATCAAGGTTATCGGCATGCGCCGCCGGATCGCCGATAACATGGCCGCGTCCAAGCGCCACATTCCGCATTTCACATATGTGGAGGAAATTGACGTCACGGCCATCGAAGCGATGCGCGCCGATTTGAACGCCAATCGCGGATCGAAACCCAAATTGACGCTTTTGCCGATGCTGATTGTGGCCATCTGCAAGACCATCCCGCAATTTCCGATGATAAACGCGCGGTTCGACGATGAAGCTGGTGTCGTCACGCGCTATGGCGCCGTGCATCTTGGCATGGCGACGCAGACGGATGCGGGTCTGATGGTGCCAGTCATCCGCGACGCGCAGGACCGCAACATCTGGCAACTGGCGATGGAAATCAGCCGTTTGGCCGACGCAGCGCGCAATGGTAGTGCGAAAAGCGTGGAATTGTCCGGATCGACGCTCACGGTCACATCCCTGGGCCCCTTGGGCGGGATTGCCACCACGCCCGTTATCAACCGGCCTGAAGTCGCCATCATCGGGCCGAACAAGATAATTGAACGTCCGATGTTCGTCGGCGATTCAATCGAGGCGCGAAAATTGATGAACCTGTCGATCAGTTGCGATCACCGGGTTGTCGATGGTTTCGACGCAGCAAGCTATGTGCAGGCGCTCAAAAAGCTGATTGAAACACCGGTTTTGCTGTTCGCCGACTAGAATTTGAAACCAGCGAGGCTGGTCTGGTCGAATTTCAGCTTGAAGGTGACGAACGGGCCCGACCGCGTATACCGTGCCTCTTCGAAATCGCGATCTTCGAAGCCGACGATGTTGTAGCCAAGCGAGATATTCGCATTCTTGAACGGGGTCACCGTCAACACCGGGCCGCCGGAGTAAGCGATATTCTTGCCGCCGGTGCCGATGCGAACCGTTCCGGCTGCGCCTATGTCAGCGACATCGCTCAGGTCAAATTTCAGATCGGCACCAACAATGTTGCTCCATCCTTTGACATCGTCCCGGCCGAAGCGGTCCGTGGTGTAGCGTGTGCCCCAAAAGAACGCATATTCGCCGCGTTCGATAAAGGTGCCATCGTCGTCGTCGATTGGCGTGTAGTTGATTGACAAGCTGTTGATAACGCGGCGCGATTTGGCATCGCCGTCGATGTCGAGCGGAGCGCCGCCGATGGGGCCGGCTTCGCCTGCAACAGCGTCGCGAACCGCGTCGTAGCGGAATTCCGTCTTGTTCAACAGCGACCACTGGCTGTTGGCGGGGCGATGCGCCCAGCTGATTTCGGCCTGTGCCGTTGTCGTCGATGCGCCGCCGTTTTCCTTTGCTCGGAACCAGCTGAATGCGCCGCCGACGGCCCGGCCTTCGCCAATCTGACGGAGAATGGCGGTCGTGAGGCCGTAACGGTTAGTGGTTTCGCCATCGCGATATTCGGCCCGGCCTGTCCAGCTCCAGCGCTCGCCGCGATAGGTTGCGCCGCCGGTAACTGCGGTAAAGTCTTCGGTCAGGCTGCCGTCGCTGCCCAAGAAGCCGCCCGATGCAACGGGCTGAAGCGGGTTGACGACGTCCGAACGGTCAAAACCCTTGAGCGTCTTGTTGCCGTCGAGCGTCACATCGGCGGACCAATGCTCGCTAATCTTGAACGATTGCGCGAGGCCATAAGCAGCAAAGGTGCGCGGACCGAATTCGGTAATCTGCTGTTGGTTGGCACTCGCGAGAATGCGTCCGCCAGCCCATGGCGCAACATCGAAGCCGACGCGCGCAGTCCGTGCGTCGATATTCTCGCCCTTGGCAATTTCATAGCCTGCGACCAGCGCAATGTCCGAGCTGACCGCATAACGCGCAGACAGGCCGTGACGGGCCGGGAAATCGATGCTTTCATCCTGGTCGGCAATCGCAAATTCGGTCTGCGCCGACAATTCGAGCTTGCCGCCGAAGAAGCGCTGCGATGCCCCAAACCTGGCAAGCGTAGACTGATTCACCGTTCCGTCCGCAAGCTTGTCGTTAGCGTGCGTAAGGCCGGCGCGCAGGGTCGTGTCGCCATCGCGATATTCGAGTTCGGCAATCGCGGCGCGGCGGCGGGCGTCGTCGCCAAAGAATTCCTCCTGATAGGCAATAAGCGATGCCGAAAGCTTTTCAGTCAAGCGTACCCGGCCATCGACGCCGAATTTGCGCGTGCCGATTTCCGAACGGTTGATTTGGCCGACGCCAAAGCCAGCCTGCTGTTCGCGAACATAGGCGAGGACGTCGAACTTGTCGTCATGATGCTCGGCTTCGACCAGCCACGCGGTTGCGCCACCGGCGTTTGGTGCTGTGCTGCCGCGTTTCGCCTCGCCGGTTGACCCTGCAAATTCAGCGCGGATTTCGGTGCCCGTGCCGGGGCGGTAAATGATGTCTGCGCCAAGCAGGTCGGTTTTGCTGGTGTCGCTTTCGTCGTGAATACCGGTGGCGGCAATCTGAAGCTTCTCGTCGGTGCTGGTCCAGCGAACCCGTCCGCCTGCGTTGGCGACGCGTTTGCCGATGCCATCGACTTCATATTCGGCGATGATGAACTGCGGATCGAGGCCACTGCCGCGCGACAGGATCGGCTCGCGGAAACGCAGGGTGCCCGAAAGATAATCGATGTCGTAATCGATATGGCGGAACAACGACTTGCGGTCGATGATACGGTCGGAGCGAAGCCGGTCGCGGGTTTCCAGCGTGATGCGTTCGCTGTTGGCGATGATATCGCGCGACCCAAGGGCATAAGGCCCCGAAAGACCGTTGCCCTGGATTTCCTCGCGGCGATAGCGGTACGGGGTGTCTGAGCCGAACGCGGTCGCCTGAATTGCGTCATTGCGATATTCGGCCTTAACGCCGTTGAAGGCGCGTTGATAACGAGCAAGCTCAGGCTCGTCGATCCCGGTTTGATAATCGCCGAACAGCGCATAGAATTGCGGGCGCTCGAGCTTCAGATAGAGGCGGCGCACCGATGCAGCATCATAGCGTTGGTCGGTGCGATCGGCGTAGATGGTGTAGTAGCGACGCGGGTCGATGACGCCGGCAAAGCGAGTCTCATCTTCTTTCTTGTCGGTGTCATACGCCATCGTCATCAGCCATTTGCCGGTAACGCGGCCCTTGGCATACAGCGCGATGCGGCCATCGACATTAAGTTGGTCATCGTCGTCGGCGAGCGTTTCGAGACCGTCCTGGAGCTTGTTGAAACCGATGGTGCCAGCTGCGAAGCCAACAACGGTCCAAGGGCGGTCGCCCGGATCGAGCCAGGTCTCGACACGTTGTTCGCGCCGCACTTCGCCGTCGGTGAAATTGAAGCCGATGGCAACGGTGCCCGAAGCGGTGGTTGGCTCAAGTTCGATATATGCGATACCGTTATCGCCATGCACGCGCCAGACGGGCGCAGCGCGCTCCAGGCCGGACAATTGCCGCGCTTGCTCTGCATCGACCTCTATTGCTGGGCGATAGGGTTCAGTGACGCTGAAATCGCCGACGGAGCCATGCTGGATCGGCTTGCCCAAGCGGTCGGTCAAGCGAACGGCGATGCGTGGGCGGGTAACGCCGTCCGCGACCAGAACCGACTGATCTTTGAGGAACTGTGCCTTCATCGGCGCGTGGGCAAAGTAGACGCTGTGCTCGATGGTTTCGATAACGGCACCAGACGCGTCCTTGATGTTCGCGGTGAGCTTGTTGTCGCCATCCTCCATACCGACGCCGCGCCAGATAGCGACCAGGATCTGGCCGTCGCCGCTCTTCTT
Source organism: Sphingomonas paucimobilis (assembly GCA_943369235.1). GTDB lineage: Bacteria > Pseudomonadota > Alphaproteobacteria > Sphingomonadales > Sphingomonadaceae > Sphingorhabdus_B > Sphingorhabdus_B paucimobilis_A. The sequence continues at coordinate 1,645 of CALRMO020000035.1, read as the reverse complement.
GGTGCCGTCATAATTGAGCGCATCGACTGGCTTGCCGTTGACAAGCAGCGCGACAGTTTGACCTTCGCGATATTTGACCGCAACGCGGATCGATTTAACGCGTGGGTTGGCGTCTTTGTCGGGGAAGAGGAAACCGGTGCCAGGCTCTTGTCCAGCGAACCAGTCGCGCTCCGCGCCCGCAGCTTGCGGGTCGGTCAGGACTTGCGGAAGCGGTACCGAGGCCTTGCGGGTATCGACCCGTGCAGCCGTCTGCGAAGCCCGGAAATCTGCGCGTTTCAGGCTGCCGCCACGGCCTTCGACAAAGCGCGATATGGCGCTGCCAGCGCTGCGGGTGTTTTGCGCGCAATCGATAGGTGCCTGGTCGAGCGGGAAACTGTTGGGGTCGACCTGAACAACGTGTATGCCGGGGATCAGGCCTTCGAAATGGTAACGTCCGTCTTCGTCTGTGACGGTGTAAGTTCCGTCCTCAAGCATGACCCGAACGCCTGCGATCCCCTTGGCCTTGCGCGGATCGACGGTGCAGCCGCCATCCGTGACACGGCCAACGACCGTAAAGCGCTCGCTGATGCCATCGCGGACGATACGCACGGCGGCATCGACTGTGCCGCTGCTGGCGCCGCGATTGTCGGCTGCGGACGCCAGATTGATGGCGTTGCCGGGTCGTGCATCTTGCCGGACCTCGGCGATATAAGTGAGCAGGCCCGATGCGCCGGCGGCTAGGGAAGGCACGGCAACCGTAAAGCTTCTTCCATCCGGCACCACGGTTGGTGTAACGCTAACCGATTGATAGCGAACACTATTCGCGCGCAGGCGCATGGCGCTTGGAAGCTGGTCACTGATCGTGATCGGCCCTGAATTGCGGGTTCTGTCGGGATTGCTGACGGTAATGCGGTACTGCACGACGTCGCCCGGCATTGCCGTGGCTGTCGAGGTCACCTTGGTCAGCGTCAACGCCCCGCCGGGCCGATCAAGCGGAATATCGATCCTCACCGGGGCGGGATCCAGCAAGGTGATCGTGCCGCCATAGGATCCGGGCGCGATTATGAATTCTCCGCCATCAGGACGCGTCAGCGCCGCCAATTCGGCGGGGGTCGCGACAGACGGATATGTGTAGGGACCGGGCGGAGTGACGACCAACCGATACGTTCCCTGCCTAAGGAACGGAAATCGGTAAAAGCCTGAAGTAAAAGGGTAAGTTCGACCGCTACTGTCGATAACGTTAGACCCTGTCACGATTGTACTCGGAAATGCCGACACACCGTCATCGCCAAAAACCACCGCTGGTTGCCCAGTAGCGTTATCGATTATGGTTACCGTTGTGCCGTCCACCGGCGCTCCATCGCCACTGTCGAAAGCCAGCCCGAACGGATCGACCAATATCTCCACTTCGACGCTGCCTACGCTGCTACCGGTGCTTGAATCATCCAGCTCCACATTCACTGTGTCGCCTGGGCTCACCGATAAAGCGCAATCTCCAGCTATCGCTGGCGGTGGTGCGGCCTTTGTGTTGATATATCCGAGGAAATTGCTGCTGTTTGCAGCCGATTCCGTGAGCGTAATGCGCTCCCGGTCACCGTTAGGCGTGACAATGATGACATCGAACGTATCAATCGCGCCAGGATTGATGTTTTTTGCCATTGTCTCG
>CALRMO020000034.1:0-18667 GCA_943369235.1 Sphingomonas paucimobilis | reverse complement strand
GAAGCCTATGTCCCGCGCAGCGACACCTATATCGAGAAGGAATCATCGGTAAACGAGGCCATCGACCGAATGCGCCATTCGGCGACGCGGTCGTTGCTCGAGCGCGACGACGTGATCATCGTCGCGTCGGTGTCGTGCATCTATGGCATCGGCTCGGTCGAAACCTATTCGGCGATGATTTTCGACCTGAAAAAGGGCGAGAGCGTCGACCAGCGCGAATTGATCCGCAAGCTGGTGGCACTCCAATATAAACGCAACGACACCGCCTTTGCGCGCGGCAATTTCAGGGTGCGCGGCGACAATCTCGAAATCTTCCCCTCGCACTATGAAGACATGGCGTGGCGGGTGTCCTTCTTTGGCGACGAGATCGAGGAGATTGTCGAATTCGATCCGCTAACCGGCAAGTCGGGCGTCAAGCTGAATACCGTGCGCGTGTATGCAAACAGCCACTATGTGACGCCCGGGCCAACGATGAAGCAGGCGTCGGAAGCGATCAAGTTCGAGCTGGCCGAGCGGTTGAAAGAGCTGGTCGGCGAAGGCAAATTGCTCGAGGCGCAGCGGTTGGAGCAGCGGACGCATTTCGATCTGGAAATGATCGCGGCGACGGGCAGTTGCGCCGGGATCGAAAATTACTCGCGTTTCCTGACCGGGCGCTTGCCGGGCGAGCCGCCGCCGACCTTGTTCGAATATCTGCCCGAAAACGCGTTGCTGTTTGTCGATGAAAGCCACCAGACGGTGGCGCAAATCGGCGCGATGGCAAAGGGCGATCACCGCCGCAAGCTGACCCTCGCCGAATATGGCTTCCGCCTACCCTCGTGCATCGACAACCGCCCGTTGCGCTTCAACGAATGGGACGTGATGCGGCCGCAGACGGTGTGCGTTTCGGCAACGCCGGGCGGCTGGGAAATGGAACAGGCGGGCGGGGTCTTTGCCGAGCAGGTCATTCGCCCTACCGGCCTCATCGACCCGCCGGTCGAGATCAAGCCGGTCGAGGATCAGGTGCAGGACTGCATCAACGAATGCCGAAAGACCGCCGAGGCGGGGTATCGAACGCTCGTCACCACGCTGACCAAGCGAATGTCCGAAGACCTGACTGAGTTCATGCATGAGGCGGGGTTGAAGGTGCGCTATATGCACTCGGACGTCGAGACGCTTGAGCGGATCGAGCTGATCCGCGATTTGCGGCGCGGGGTCTATGACGTGCTGGTGGGCATCAACCTGCTTCGTGAGGGCTTGGACATTCCCGAATGCGGGCTGGTCGCGATATTGGACGCCGACAAGGAAGGTTTTTTGCGCAGCGAAACCAGCCTGATCCAGACCATTGGCCGCGCTGCGCGCAACGTCGACGGCCGCGTCATCCTCTACGCCGACCGAATGACCGGCAGCATGGAGCGCGCAATCCGCGAAACCGACCGCCGGCGCGAAAAGCAGCGCGAATATAATCTCGAACACGGCATCACGCCCGCGACAATCAAGCGCAACATCCACGACATCGTTGCCGATACCGCGAGCCGCGACAGCGTGATTGTCGATATCGAAGCCGACGGCGCGAACAACCTCGTCGGCCACAATCTGCGCGGCTATATCGAAGAGCTGGAGAAAAAGATGCGCGCCGCCGCCGCCGATCTGGAGTTCGAGGAAGCCGGACGTTTGCGCGACGAAATCAGGTCGCTGGAGGCCACAGAGCTTGGCTTGCCGCACGAACAACACGTCGCCGCGCCTAGAGGGCGCGCGACTGAAGGTCAGCCGGGAACGCGAAAGATGCGTTATGGGAAAACCCAGCGTAAGTTTGGAGGATGAATATTCTATTGGAATAATTCTACCATAGAAATTTCTATTTGCAAAGGCCAGAACACTTAGCTATAGGTCTCTGACATGGACAATCGGGGGTCAATGGTATGACTGATGGACGGAGCCGCGAAGACCTATATAGTTTTCTGGACTATTTGGCCATGAAAGGCCTGATTCCTGCGGCGACAGCGCGCGCTCGAAAGGCATCGTCAAAACAGGTTCTCGCAATTTTGGATGCAGATGAAGCTGCCGATGTGCTGGCGCTAGATATTGATCTCGTCATGCACCGCTTCTCTACGAAGCATGGTCAGCAATATAATCCAAATAGCCTAAGAGACTATAGCAGTCGTCTTCGCGCATCGATTGAAGACTTCAAGGCATACACCGAGAACCCGCTCGGGTTTCGGACACTAGGCCGCAGTCGGCAGCGAACACCTAAATCAGCCTCCCCTTCAAAGAGCACAAAAAGTCCGAGTAACGCCGAGGCTTCAACGAATCCTGCACATACTCCCTCCACTCCTGCTCCTTCAGCAAACCTATTGCCCATTCGGTTACGAGCAGATTTGACGATTCAGATTGCGGGCTTGCCCCATGATTTATCAGCGGCAGAGGCTAAGAAAATTGCCAATATTGTTTTGGCTCATGCTTTGGATGAATGACTGGATCTAATGGCAAACCTTGACAAACCGCCATCTGTCCTATATGAAGGACAAGTCTTTCAAATTCGGGAGACGATGGATTTTGCCAATTGGTTCGGTGCTTTGCGAGATCGCAAGGCTTCGGCCAAGATTGCCGACCGGATTAGACGGGCTGGCGATGGCAATTTTGGAGATGTGAAACATGCAGGCGGTGGCCTCTCCGAGATGCGGATCGATCATGGTCCTGGATATCGTGTCTATCTCAGTCAGCGGGGAAGTGAACTTGTCGTTTTGCTCTGCGGAGGCGACAAGCGCACTCAGAATCGTGACATCAAACACGCAAAACAACTTAAAGCAGAATTAGACCGTGGCACTGGAAACCCGCCCCTTTGATCCTGCAAACTACCTCAAGACCGAGGAAGACATATTTTATTATCTCGAAGCGGCGATGGAGGGGAATGACCCCAAGCACATCGCGCGCGCGTTGGGCGACGTAGCGCGCTCGCACGGGATGACTGAAATCGCCAAGAAAACGGGTCTTGGCCGCCAAGCGCTGTACACCGCACTCTCAGAAAATGGCAATCCGACGCTCGAAACACTAACATCTGTGCTTAGCGCGCTAGGCCTTGAACTGACCGTGCAAAAGCGCGCGGCGTGAGAATGCAACACTATCATATCAACGTCTTCTGGTATCCCGACGACAAATGCTGGATCGCCCCGATGTTCCCGACCTGAAGCCATGCTCCGCCCACGGCGCCACGCCGTCTGAAGCGGTGGCGGAAGCAGAAGTAGCAATCGAGCTATATGGCTCGAAACAGCAACAGGGCATGGCATGCCCATCCCCGAACCCCGCTATCGCGCACCCACTTACGCGGCGGCATGACCATGGCTACTCGCACCAATGGCATGCGGCATTAGCCGCTAGCGGTTTGCTCCATGACGGACGGACTGTTCACTTGCGGCTTCGCAAGGAGATCAGTCATGTCCCGTTCCCGCCGCAAGACGTCGATATTCGGCCACACCAAAGCCAAATCCGACGCCGAGTGGAAGAAGAAGGCCGCGCGCAAGCTTCGGAAAAGGCAAAAGCGGCATCTTGAGGCAACGCTTGATGGCGATGGCTTTGCCGGAAAGCGCTGGGATGTCGAAAATCCTTGGAGCGCGCCCAAGGATGGCAAGCATTACTGGAGCAAAGTCACGCCCAAAGACATGCGCAAATAATTTTGCCATGAATTTTAGGCGCTCGCCTTTGGCGAGCAAGACGCGAAGACACAAAGAGATAAGGAGAATGCAACGGCGCGTCGCTCTTGCACAACTCGTTCGTGCTTTCTTTCTTTTGCGCGTTGACGCTCCGCGTCGCCTGCGGCTCGCTTGCCGCAGGCAAGCCCTGAACACGTCTGCCCCAAAAGCTTGCAATGTAGGATTTGATTTGGGACTCTGCCCGCTGGCTCTTTCTCAGCGTGAATTTCCCCGTCCAGATTTCACGCAGCCAAACCCTTCGCTTAACTTCGCACCAATTTCGCGTACCCTATGAAGTTTGTGAAGCTAAGAGCGTTTTTTCAGGCGTTTTGCGTTTAGCTCGCTATCGAGCTTCGTCATGATTGCATCGATGCGATTGGGCTTCGGCTGATTTGCCGCTAACCGCGTTTCTTTCACCGCCTTGCGGTCGATGTCCTTCAATAGATCGCGCGATAGGCCGAATTGTGCCTTGGCGGGCGAGGTGGCCTCCGCCATTCGCACCGGTGCCGCTTGCGGCAGGCTCGGCATCACACGGTCTTTCAGCAGCATCGCGACGGCGCGCCGTGCTTCGCTTTCGCTGCGGCGCTGTTTGGGATAGATAAAGCCGTGCGCTGGCCATTCGGTGCTGCCGAGCGCCTCGTTGGGCGTGTACCAGACTCGAACCCGGCTCCAGTCATTGTCTTTCGAAACATCGACCGCGCGGACGTCTTCCTCGATATGGCCGCGCACGCCGCCGATAGTCGACCAATTGGCGTGGCTGATGATGATCGTCCGGTCGTCAACGACGCGGCGTACCGCCGCGACATGGCCGAGACGCATGTTGCCGTGTGGTTGAAACGCCAGCACGGCGCCGACCTTGGGTTCATTGCCGCGCTCATATTTCCCCGCTGCCTGATCCCACCAAGTATGGGCATCGCCGAAGATCGTGACCCCCGAAAGCGCGCGGGCGTAGGGTACGCATTGCAACCCTTCGTTCAGCGCGGCGGCTGGCGCGGCGACAAGTAGCAAGGATAATATGGCGGCCCTCATATTTACGGCGATAGGCAATGAGGGCGAATATGCGGCTAAGGCCTTTGGTTAATGACAGTATAAGCTTTCAGTTGAGCAGCCGCATTACTGCCGAAAGTCCCGCAAGGCCAAGCACCCCCGCCACAAAACCACGCCATAATGGCGTCGGGACCTTGCCGAATGACTTCGCCCCCAGCCAGTTTCCGAGCAGCACCGCCGGGAACAGAATGATCGACAGCCAGACCAGTCGCCAACTGGCAATACCGAGCGCAAAAGACGAAATCGTCCCGGCAATCGCGGTCGCAAAAAACACCAGCATCATGGATGCCCGCGCCTCTTTGGGCGGGATGGGCTGGCGCAGATAATAAGGCACGACGGGCGGCCCCGGCATCGCGGCAAAGCCGGTGAGAATGCCAGAGGCAATACCGGTCGCGGCGGTTTCCTTAGGACCGGGGCGAAGCTGCCCGCGTTGCGGCAGCAGCACCAGCAGGAAGGCGCCGATGGCAATCAGCGCGATCAGCAGCCGCGCGACGTCGGGTGTGGTTTGCTTGAGGAGCCAGATGCCAAGCGGCGTCGCGATCACCGCAAAGCCCGCTATAGTCAGCGCGCTCTGCCGGTGGGCGTCGGCGAGAATGACCTTGAGCCCAACCGGTCCGATGAGGAGCTGAAGTAATATCCCCAGCACGACTGCTTCGCCAGGACTGATAATCAGGCCGAGTAGCGGCACCAATATGATCGCCATGCCAAAGCCGGTCAGGCCGCGAACATAAGCCGCACCGAACGTCATCGCCACGGCACCCGTCATCAAGAGCGGGGTAATGCCCCCCAACGCTTCGGCCGGGTTTAGCGACAAATCAGCCGCGCAAATCGGGCGGCGTTGCTTCAGTGGTTAGCATCGCAATGGCTTCATCCAGCGTCATGATCCGCTGCCCATCGGAACCCAAGGACCGGATCGCGACCTTGCCCTCCTCAGCCTCGCGCATGCCGACGACGAGCAGGTGCGGGACTTTCGCCAGGCTGTGCTCGCGGACCTTGTAGTTGATCTTTTCGTTGCGGAAGTCGCTTTCAACGCGAATGCCTGCGGCTTTCAGCTTTGCCGTCACTTCGGCGCCGTAAGCGTCGGCATCGGACACAATCGTCGCCACCACTGCCTGTACAGGCGCGAGCCAGATGGGGAAGCGTCCGGCATAATGTTCGATCAAGATGCCGATAAAGCGTTCGTAACTGCCAAAGATCGCGCGGTGAAGCATGACCGGGCGGTGGCGGGCGCCATCCTCGCCGACATAACTGGCGTCGAGCCGTTCGGGGAGCACGCGGTCGGATTGAAGCGTGCCCACCTGCCAGGTGCGGCCAATCGCGTCGGTCAGGTGCCATTCGAGCTTCGGCGCGTAAAAGGCACCTTCGCCGGGCAGTTCTTCCCAGCCATATTCCGCCGTCGCCATGCCAGCGCGCCCGACCGCCTCGCGCAGTTCCTGTTCGGCCTTGTCCCAATCGGCTTCGCTGCCGAAGCGTTTTTCGGGGCGGAGCGCCAGCTTGACTGCATAGGTAAAGCCGAAATGCTTGTAGATGCGGTCGGCGAGATCGCAAAAGGCGCGCGTTTCCTCGACAATCTGGTCTTCGCGGCAAAAGATATGCGCGTCATCCTGCGTGAACTGCCGGACGCGCATCAGGCCGTGCAGCGCGCCATGTGGTTCGTTACGGTGGCAACAGCCATGCTCGTAAAAGCGAAGCGGCAGGTCGCGGTAGGACTTGATGCCTTGCTTAAACACCAGCACATGCGCCGGGCAGTTCATCGGCTTTAGTGCCATCCAGTCGGAAGCAGGCGTCGCCAGCGGCGCAAAACCCGCCTCTGCCTGCTCACCGTCAGGCACGATATCGGGAACCGCAAACATATTCTCGGCATATTTGCCCCAATGCCCCGATTGCTCCCATTGCCGCACATCCATCAATTGCGGTGTCTTGATTTCCCGATAGCCGGAATCGTCAATCGCGCGGCGCATATAGGCCTCGAGCTGACGCCAGATCGTGAAGCCATGCGGGTGCCAGAAGACGGAGCCGTGCGCTTCCTGCTGCAAATGGAACAGGTCCATGTCCTGCCCCAGCCGCCGGTGGTCGCGCTTGGCGGCCTCCTCAAGCCGCATCAGATGGGCGTCGAGCTGTTTCTTGTTGAGCCAGCCGGTGCCGTAGATCCGCGTTAATTGCGCGTTCTTCTGGTCACCGCGCCAATAGGCACCCGACACGCGCATCAGCTTGAACGCTTGAGGGTCGAGCTTTCCGGTTGAGGCCAGATGCGGCCCCCGGCACATATCCATCCAGTCGCCCGAACGGTAGACCGTCAGCTCTTCATTCTCGGGAAGCTCGGCGGCCCATTCGGCCTTGAAGCTCTCGCCATCGGCCTGCCATTTGGCAATCAGGTCGGCCCGTGACCACACTTCGCGGATCAATGGCTGGTCGGCAGCGATAATCCGGCGCATTTCCGCCTCGATCAGCGGCAATTCGTCGTCGACAAATGGACCGCGATCGGCTGGCGGCGCGAAGTCGTAGTAGAAACCATCGTCGGTCGATGGCCCGAAAGTAATCTGAGTCCCGGGAAACAGCGACTGTACAGCTTCGGCGAGCACATGGGCAAAGTCATGCCGGGCAAGCTCAAGCGCGTCGGCTTCGTCGCGGGTGGTGACCAAGGCAAGGTTCGCATCGGCCTCGATTGGCCGCATGATGTCGCGCAATTCCCCATCGACGCGCGCGGCAATCGCCGCCTTGGCAAGGCCGGGGCCGATGGCAGCGGCGATATCCGCCGGGGTGGCTCCGCTTGGCACTTCACGGGCGGAGCCATCGGGAAGGGTGATACGGATCATCTCTGACATTGGGAACACGCGCTTTCTAAGGACAAGAATGGCCCCTTTGCCAGTCCGGGCGGCAAGCCGCAAGTCCGAGACTCAGGGGCCGAATCTTCCGCGTAAATGACAAGCAATCCAATCTATATGGAAAGGTAACTGGACATTATTCACTTGACATACCACGCTACACTAGGCCCCTGAAATAATAAATCGCTTTCATATCAGTATGTTAAGAATCAAGTGGCACTAAGTGCCGCAATCGTGCGTCTGTAGCGATTTGACGCAGTCTGGTAGCGATGGCATATCACGTTCATATTTTGTGTTTTGGAACTCACCATGGACGACCGTAGTCATATCAAAACCGTTGAAGACATGCTCGCCGAAGCTGTAGCGCATAATGCATTTCTAGATGAAAAGCTAACAGCGATCAGGCTGGAAATGACGGAAATCAGCAAGATGAAGGAATTGGCCAATGCAAAGGTCGATACGTTTAAAGACGTTCTTGCTGCACTTGTTGAGAACGAACAGAAAACGAATCATGCTGCAATCGACGCCTTAGTTGAGCCAGGCCCGCGTAGAATGCGCTTGGGGTCAAAAAAGCGAGTTATTTATCAGCTCATCGAAGCAGGTGCCAACACGCTCTATGTCCTTAACAACTACATCACAGATTCATTGCTCGACATAGATTCGCGATATGTCCGCGAAGTTGTCCGGTCAGGTCTTTCTGATGGCGATTTTGCAGGCGATCTGGAGGGCAGCTTCACGATAACTACTGCTGGTCAAGAAATTATGACGAAAGCGCCATATGCTAATGACTGGGGTCGATACATTGAAGCGGTAGGCAAAATGATGACCCGTTTAAATGTGCCACCGCAACAAAGTAATATTTGGAATTAATTAGGGGCCGGAGGTTCAGGTGACCAGTGACACTTAGGAACGTCCACTCTGGGGTTCAATTCCCCCCGGCTCCACACTATTTCGCCGGTTCTTGTCTGCTTGCAGGCGGACTTGAACCAAAACACAACCACCAGTCCCGCGCAGGGAGAAAGGAGATAGCGTTATGTGGCAACTAACCCGTAGAAGATAACCACTAATTAATTGCCGCGCTGGTTCCTATGGAGCCAGCGTGTGCAATTAATTGCACAAAACTTTTTTTGCTGCAAGCGAAATGCGGCGGATTCACGCTGATTAAGGTAGCCCGTCGAAAGGCAAGCTCATGATAAATGAGAAAAAGATTCAAGAACAAGAGGTTGATGAGCGCCGCGATGAAGTGGTGCGCCGCATGCTTAACACGCCACCAAAGCCCATCCCCAAGCCCAAGGAGGGGCGAAGACCAGGAAGGCCGAAAGGCTCTTAGGGGTAACGTTTAGGGCGCGGGTTCCACCGCGCCGTGCGGCCCTTGCTGGCTGGCTTAGACCGCCCTTGCGCTATCAGGTCTAGCATACATCAAGCGACGTCCCACGGTGCCTTCAATCGCTTTGCGTGTGCGGTCGGTATCGTTGCATCCTGTGGCTTCGCGATTGGTATAGCGGAAGTCGAACTCGGCCAGGTAACGATGGAGATGTTGCTTGCCGCAATGCTGGTAAATCCCGCGCATACCGCGTTTGAAGATGCCGAAAAAGCCCTCGATCTGGTTGGTTGTAATTGTCCGGTCAGTTTTGGAGACATATTCACCGCGAGCGTGTGCAACCATGCCGTGTGCTGCAAATTCCTTGGCGGGGGTGCGGTAGTGGGCGGCTTCGTCGGTCAACAAGCGAGCGTCTTTCGAGATATTGGCTTCCAAAATAGGAGCGATGTTTGCAGCGCTGATAGTTCCGTCAAAAACCATCGAAACCGAACGTCCAGTCGTGCGGTCAACCAACGTCAAAATTTGGTTCATGCTACGGATTGCCATGCGGCTCTTTTGGACATCTGGATTTTTTCCAAAATAGGTTTCATCAGCAAAAACATCGCCACCGCCTTGGCCCATCGGCGTCGTATCGTCTGACACCATCGCTTCACGAATACGATGGGCCATGAACCATGCTGTGCGATACGAACCAAAGCCAAGCATCCGGTGCAATTGAGCCGCCGATATGCCCTTTTTGGAGGCGCACATAAGCTGCGTAGCGAGCAACCACTTGTGCAAGGGGATATGCGACCGCTCGTAAATCGTTCCCATCGTGGCGGTGAACGGCTTGCGGCAATCCTTGCATTTGTAAAGGCCAGCGCGAGTGGACTTGCCCTTCATAAGGGTTGAATTGCCGATGGTGCCGCAATGAGGGCAAATGCGACCGTCAGACCAGCGGATCGCTTCGAAGTGAGCGCGAGCTGCGTCCTCGTTGTGAAAAATAGGGTCGGTTAAATTCGCCATCATTCGTCTCCAATGACAAATGGCTACATTTTCCGCCGTGGTATGTCAAGTGAATAATGTCCAGGTAACTTGACAACAACACGAATCACACGTAAAGCGCCCTTGTCTAATCAACAAGGAAGCTTGTCATGTCCAAATATAAAAGTCCAGCCATTCGCCAGTATCTCATTCGGCTGTTCGTGTTGATGTCGCTCTATGTCGTCACGCTCATTGCCGCGGTGACGACGTTCAGGGGCGGTGCGGTTTCGGGGATCGCCGCTTATGCGCTCGCCATCGCGCCGGCCTTGCCGGTGATCGGCGTGTTCTGGGCCGTGATGCGCTTTTTGGTCGAGGAGCCTGACGAATTCATGCGGATGCTTCTGGTCCGGCAATGTCTGGTCGCTACCGGCTTTTGCCTCACCGTGATGACCATCTGGGAGTTTTTGCAGAATTTCGAGCTCGTTCCGTTGGGCAATGGCGGCTTCGGCGCAGCGTTTTTCTGGTTCATGGGATTGGGGTTTGGAGCGCTGTATAACAAGCTTACACTTGGCACGACGGGCAGTGAGTGCTGATGAAAAATCGTCTGAAAGTCCTTCGCGCCGAGCGCGACTGGAGCCAGCAGGATCTTGCCGATGCCCTTGCTGTATCGCGGCAATCGGTAAACGCCATTGAGACCGGAAAATACGATCCCTCGCTGCCGCTGGCATTCAGGATTTCCGATTTGTTCGCGATGCCCATCGAAGACATCTTTCTGCGCGATTGAGGCGCAAACTTTATCAGGAGTAATATCATGTTTTATAATTGCCGTCAGTTTGCCCGGCCCGCGCTCAAATTGATTATGCTGGCAACTGTCTGCTGCGCGTACGCGCCGGTCGCTTTTGCTCAGGATGTCGTAACCGCACCGGCGCAGACTTTGCAGCGGGTCGAAAGCAGCCGCTTTACGGTAGTCGTCGAAGGGACTGGCCCCGACGTCATCCTGATCCCCGGCCTAGCCTCGCCGCGCGACGTCTGGGACAGCACGCGCGCGGCCTTGAAGGCACATCACACGCTTCATATCGTGCAGATCCGAGGCTTTGGCGACGATGCCGGGGTCAATGCCGAGGGCGCTGTTCTCGAGCCGTTTGTGGCCGATCTGGCGGCCTACATCCAAGCCAAAATTACCGGCCCGGGCAAGCCGGCCCCGGCCATCGTCGGGCATTCTTTGGGCGGGCTGTCGGCGCTGATGATGGGGATTCGCCATCCGGCGCTTACTGGCAAGGCAATCATCGTCGATGCCTTTCCCTTTATCGGTCCGATTTTCGGTGTTTCAACGGTCGACGCTATCCGTCCGCAGGCAGAGGCCATGGCTGCAGCGATGCGGGCGGCTCCCGTCGTGCCCGAAACGGCGGCTGACGCCGATCCGGGTGCAAACAGCCAGGCCGGTTTTTTGTCAAAGTCGGTGGCGGGACGGACCGCGGTCGCGAAATGGACCCGCGCTGCCGACAAGCGGGTCGTGGCGCAGGCACTCTATGACGATCTCATTACCGATGTCCGTCCGCAGCTCGGGCAGATAAAGGCGCCGCTAACGGTGATTTATGCCGAAGACTCAAGCGTGATGCCCAAGGGACGCGTCGACGCGCTGTACGCCGCCGAATATGCAGGCGCGCCCGCCGTCCGCTTCGTCAAGGTCGACGATAGCCGCCATTTCGTCATGCTCGACCAGCCCGACGCCTTTAACGCTGCCTTGTCGCAAGCGCTGGAGAAATGATCAGCCGCTGTTGCGATTCTTGCGATAGGGCACAAAGTCGCCGAGGCTGCAGACAGGACCCTGGATCCCGCTGCTCCGATCAACCAGCTTTAACAGGTCGCCGCGGCATTTCTGACTTCCGAATTGCTCCGAAACAATGACGTCGCTGTCGCGGGCAAGCCCGGGACATGGCGAGCGCAGCGTGTTTTTGTAGACGAGGTTGCCGGACACTCGGTACAGCAGAATGCCGTCACTCACGCGGACGAGGTTGGTATTGTTGAAGTCGCTGATGCAGCTTACCGGCTTGCCAGCGACTTTGCCCGCTAGTTCGTTGGTCAGCAACTGGGATTGCTTTTCGGTCAGCGGCTTTGGCGTGCTGTCGACCTCACCGCAGGCCGCCAGCAAAGGCAGTGGTAAGGCAAGCGCGAGAAGCTTGATAGGTCGCATAATGAGTCTCCTTGGGGCGACGATACCGCAGATTAGCTGAACCGCATATTATCAAATCAACGATGCGCTGTGGCGTTTTTCGCCTGCGCTGACCGTGACCGCCACGCCCGCAAGATCGATGTCCGGCGTTTCATCCAGCACCGCCATTGCCCGCGAGCCGCTTTCCATTTCAACAATCACCGATGCGGGCCCCGCGACGCCCTTGGCAACCGGCCGGGCAAAGGTCAGTACGCGTCCCCTGCCCTGCGGCGAATGATCGAGCTTACACGGTTGCGGCAAATAACCGTTGACGGTTTCGCCGTTCCACGGTGTCGCTGGCGGCTGCGCGGTGTAGACGCCGACCGCCTGTTTGGACATGACGCCGCCATTTGCGGTAACCATCGCGGGCTTCGAACCATCGTGCCGCAAGGCATCGACCATTGCAGCGATATTGTACGCGGCATAGCCATTGCCGGGCCCACCGAAAAAGCTCAGCCCGCCCGTGAGGGTATAGTCGCGGAGCGCCCGCGCCGGGTCGTGCATGCTGTCGATGGCGGCAAACACCGCGCACGGAAAGCAGCTATAGATATCGACCGGATTGAGATCTTGCGGCGTGAGGCCAGCTTGCGCAAGCGCCGCCGGGATCGCAAAATCGAGCGCGGACGAACGATGAAGGACGGCGCGTTCGGGCAAAGGCGGTTCGGCGGCTTCGGCGGCCCCTGCGAGCCACACCCATTTGTCGCGCGCGATGCCAAGCTGCCCGGCCTTGCCCGCGCTGGTCAGAATGATTGCGGCGCCGAGATCGACCGCATCCTGCGCCACGTGCCAGCGGCGGTAAATGTCGGTGAGCGGGTAATTGCCGTCGTCCTCACCCAGAAGTGCTTCCGGCGACCGAAATCCCGGAAACTGCGCATGCTCGCGCCCCTCTGCCTTGGCGGAGAAAGCCGACCACAGCGCCGCCATTTCCTCGGCGTAGGTTTCGGCATCCAACCTTTTGCCGATCCGCCGCGCATTTTCGATAAGACTGTATGCCAGCGGCATCGAGATAATGCCGTGGCGGATTTCGGTTCGGCTCAGGATCGGAAAGCTGGACAGCCGGTTGTCGAATTGCGTATCCGAGGGCAGCCGCCAATCCAGTTCGACACCGGCCTTGCGCGCGCGTTTTGCAGTGCCGGTTGCCTCCGCCGCAACTATCAGCGCAACGTCGTATTCGCCGCGATGAATTGCCCCGGCCAGTTCATTGACCATGACTTGCGGGCTTTGGCCGCCGACATCGGCGTAAATCAACCGGTCGGCGCGCACGCCGCCAGCCGCGCCGAACGCCTCCGGACTGTTGTCGGGCGAGCCGGTGCCAAGGCTGACCCCGCTATCCTCGAAGGTGCGGATCGCAGCGATGGTGTCGATAGCCCCTCCCACCACTTGCGGCTGGCCAGTGTCGGCAAGCGCGGCGCGGATTGCGGCGCCAGCGAGTTCACGCGGCGACGGCCACTCACCGGACACCGTCTTGCGGCTCGCCTCACCGACTCCGATGATGACGGGTGCATGTGCGTCGAAATCTGCCATATCATCCTCTCGATTATCTCTTAACTGCCCGCTTAAATATGCTAGCAGGCTATGCAAGGATAAAGGAGAGCAGCGATGGCGGCGTGGCCGAAACTCAAATGGGACAAGGAACCAACCGGGCCGCTGAAAGGCATCAAGGTCGTCGATATGGCGACCGTCGTGCTTGGCCCCTATGCGACCGTGAACCTTGCAGACCTCGGCGCTGAAGTCATCAAGATCGAGAATAGCGAGGGCAATACTCCGGGCGACCTGATGCGCCATGCCGGTGATTCGCCGACCAAGCAGCACGGGCCCATTTTTGCCGCGCTCAACCGCAACAAGAAGGCGATCAACCTCAACATTAAAAAGCCCGAGGACAAGGCGGTTCTCGAAGCGCTGCTTGAAAAAGCCGATGTCTTCATCCACAATGTCCGCATGGCCGGGATGGAGCGGCTTGGCTTTGGCTATGAGCAGGTCAAGGCGATCAATCCCGATATCGTTTATGTCCATTGCGCCGGGTTCGGCGCGGGCGGTGCCTATGGCGAGCGGCAGGCTTATGATGATCTGATCCAGGCTGCATCCGGCTTTGCCGCTTTGTCCGAACAGCGCGATGGTGGCCGCCCGACATATGCGCCGAGCCTTGTTGCCGACAAGGTTAGCGGGCTGTTCGCAGCGAACGCGACAATGGCAGCGTTGCTGGCGCGGGCGGGCGGGCAAGGCGGGCAGTTTGTGCAAGTGCCGATGTTCGAATGCTTCACCTGGTTCCACATGGTCGAAAATCTGTGGGGCGAGACCTTCATCCCGGGCAATGGCCGGATGGGCTATACGCGCTCGGTCAATCCCCGACGCCGGCCCTATCCGACCAAGGACAGCTTTATCGCCATCGTGCCCTATAACGACCGGCAATGGGCGAAGTTTTTCGAACTTGGCGGGCGGCCAAATGTTTTCGACGACCCCCGCTTTTCGACCTATCAGGAACGGACCAAACATACCGGCGAGCTTTATGCGCTGATCGAGGAAGTTAGCGCGACGCGCACTACCGCCGAATGGCTCGATCTATTGGCGGAGCATGACATTCCGGCGATGAAATATAACCGCATGGCCGATGTTCTGGTTGATCCACATCTCACCGATGTCGGCTTTTTCGAAGAGCATGAAAGCCCCGATATCGGCACATATCGGTCGATGAAGCATCCGGTGCATTATGCCGGAACGCCGGTAACGAACTATGCGCACCCACCGATGCTCGACGCCGATGGGGACGAGATTAAAAAGGCGTTGGGGATGGAGTAACCCCCTCTCTCCTTCAGGGGAGAGGATACGAAGCCTTATGAGCGAAGCGAATTAGGCGAAGTTGGAGAGGGGCAGTGCGCTCGAACGACGCAGTCCCCTCTCCGCTGCGACTAGGCAGCAAGCTGCCAAGTCTCGCTCCTCTCCCCTGAAGGAGAGAGGGGTCAGGCCAACAACCCCCGCATGATCAGCTCGATCGTATGCTCGCGATAGCGGTCGCGCATATTTTCGTTGAAATCATCCTGATTATAGCAATGCCGAAGCACCAGCCGGGAAGAATAGAAACGGTCGGCAGCGCCGGTCACGGTGAAGTAGAAGAATTGCGGATCGATCTTGCGGAACTTGCCCGCCTTGACGCCTTCGCTGATGAGTTCGTCATAAGCCTTGGCGATTGGACGCAAATAGAGCTCGGCGATTCGCGCGGCCTCGACCGGCGCGCTGTCGCGCACCGTGCGCATCAGCAGACGGTTCAAATAGGGAAAGGCGTAATAGGTATCGATGACCTTGCCGATATGAAGCCGCAATTTTTCTTCAGGAGCCATGTCCTTGGCAACCAGCGCCTCAAGGCTGTGCACGATATTGCCCATGTCGCGGTCGAGCAAGGCGAGCATCAGGCCATTCTTGTTGCCGAAATAATATTTCACCAGAGCGCTGTTCAGCCCGGCGCGAAGCGACAGTTCGGACAATGACAGGTCGATGGTGTCGCCCTCGCGCATGATCTGGCTCGCCGCCTCGATCAACTGATCGCGTGCGTTCGCATTTTCGCCCAGGTCGCTTATTAGTTTTGGTCCGGTCGTTGCCATCTAATTTCCCTTTTCCCTAACGTCACTTATAAGCCGGTTCATCCCACCAAG
The DNA here is from genome assembly GCA_943369235.1 of Sphingomonas paucimobilis. Lineage (GTDB taxonomy): Bacteria > Pseudomonadota > Alphaproteobacteria > Sphingomonadales > Sphingomonadaceae > Sphingorhabdus_B > Sphingorhabdus_B paucimobilis_A. Next base: position 2,987 of record CALRMO020000034.1, on the reverse strand, counting down.
GGAAGAAGTCAGGCAGGTCTGTGGAAACTTTGTCAGGGTAAACGGCTGCGCGCTTTTCGAGGAAGCTCGCAATTCCCTCTTTCGCATCGCCCGAGCGTGACCGGCGATAGATCGCCCGGCTGTCGATCTGGTGCGCCGCCATCGGATGGTCCGCGGATGGAAGCCGCCACAGCATAGCGCGGGTAAGCGCGATAGAAACGGGCGCAGTGTTGTCGGCGATTTCGCGTGCCAGCGCCTGGGCTGCGGGGAGCAGGTCGGCGGCTGCGTGGACCGAGCGGACAAGCCCGCCCTTCATGGCCTCCGCTGAGTCGAACACGCGTCCGGTCATGCACCATTCGAGCGCCTGTTGCATACCGACAATGCGCGGGAGGAACCAGCTCGATGCCGCCTCGGGCACAATGCCCCGCCGCGCAAAGACGAAACCGAACCGCGCCGTTTCGCTCGCGAGGCGGAAATCCATGGGCAGCTGCATGGTTGCCCCGATGCCCACCGCTGCGCCGTTTATCGCGCCGATAACGGGTTTTTTGCACTGGAATATGCGCAGCGTCAGCCGACCGCCCGAATCGCGGACCCGCTCGTCCGACAGGCTTTCAACCGCCGAGCCGCTGGCGAAAACCTGCCCGCCGCCGTCGGGTGTCAAGTCCGCCCCAGCGCAAAAGGCGCGGTCGCCTGACCCAGTTACGATAACGGCGCGAACCGCATCGTCGGCGTCCGCCAAATCGAATGCTGCGCACATTTCCACCATCATCGTACCGGTGAAGGCGTTCATCTTTTCCGGACGATTCAGCGTGATCGTCGCGATGCCGTCGGCGACTGCGTAGAGGATCTGGGTGAAGTCAGTCATGTCGATGTTTTGCCTCTCTCAATGATACCGTAGCCCTGAGCAGCAGCCGCAAAGTGGCTGCGTCCGTCGAAGGGCGCTTATCGGCCAAGCATAGTGCCTGGCGGAGAAGCGCCCTTCGACTTTCGTCAGCGCGAACGCGCTGACGGCTCAGGGCTACGGTGATTTCTCATCACAACCTTCTTGCCCTCAACGCGGCGCCATCCTGATTGCGCCGTCGACTCGGACGTCTTCGCCGTTAAAATAGCCGCATTCGATCATCGTCAGCGCGACCATCGCATATTCCTCTGGATTGCCGAGCCGTTTGGGGAAAGGCACCGACGCGGCGAGTGCTTCCTTCACCTGCGGCGGTGCGCCGTTCATCAATGGCGTGTTGAAAATGCCCGGCAGGATGGTGTTGACGCGAATGCCTTCGCTCATCAGGTCGCGGGCAATCGGCAAAGTCATGCCGACAACGCCGCCCTTTGATGCGGAGTACGCCGCTTGCCCCATCTGCCCGTCTTCGGCCGCGACTGAGGCCGTATTGACCATCGCGCCACGCTCGCCGTCTTCCATCGGTTCCAGCGTCAACATGCCAGCCGCCGATTTGGCGATGCAGCGGAAGGTGCCGACAAGGTTGATCTGGATGATGCGGTTGAAGGCATCCAATGGGAAATGCTTGATCGATCCGTCTTCCTTCGAGCGACTTGCAGTCTTGATCGCATTGCCGGTGCCGGCGCAGTTGACGAGGATTCGCTCCTGCCCGTGCGCGGCGCGTGCCTTGGCGAAACCAGCATCGACGCTATCATCGTCGGTGACGTTGACTTCGCAGAACATCCCGCCGATTTCAGCGGCGACGGCTTCGCCCTTTTCGGCCTGCAGGTCGAACAAGGCGACCTTGACGCCCTTAGCCGCCAGCGCGCGCGCGGTTGCCTCGCCAAGACCAGATGCGCCGCCAGTGACAACGGCTGCGATGGTTGAGTCCAGTTTCATTATGAATTCCTTAATTTGGCCGTTCGCCCTGAGTAGCCCTGAAGCCGCAGGCTGATGGGCGTATCGAAGGGTCCTTCGATATGGCACCTCGCTGGCGCTCGGCACCTACTCAGGGCGAACGGGTTCTTTCTATTTATACTTTTTCGATAATCGTCACATTGGCCTGACCGCCACCTTCGCACATCGTCTGCAAACCATATCTACCGCCGCGTGCTTCAAGCGCGTTGAGCAATGTCGCCATCAACTTCGTGCCCGACGCGCCGAGCGGATGGCCCAAAGCAATCGCGCCGCCGTGCACGTTGATTTTCGACCGGTCGCCGCCTGTATGCTTTAGCCAGGCCAAAGGCACCGGCGCGAAGGCTTCATTGACTTCGTACAGGTCGATGTCTTCGATCTTCATACCCGAGCGCTGGAAGGCGCGGTCGGTCGCGAAGAGCGGTTCTTCGAGCATGATGACCGGGTCGCCCGCAGTTACCGTCAGGTTCACGATCCGTGCGCGCGGGGTGAGGCCATGTTCTTTCAACGCCTTCTCCGACACGATCAGAACGGCAGAGGAACCATCGCAAATCTGGCTGGCATTGGCAGCGGTGATCGAGCCGCCTTCCTGAAGCAGTTTGACGCCCGATAAACTTTCGAAGGTCGCGTCATAGCGGATGCCTTCGTCGCTGTTATGGACGATATGGCCTTCGGGGGTCTCGACTTCGACACCGACGATTTCATTGGCGAATAGGCCTGCTTCGGTTGCAGCCTTGGCTTTCTGATGCGATTCAAGGGCGAACTGGTCGAGGTGTTCGCGGCTGAAACCATGCTTCTTCACCAGCATTTCGGCACCCATGAACTGGCTGAACATGATGCCCGGATAGGCTTCCTCCAGACGCGGGCTTTTATAGGTGCCGAGGCCTTCCTTCTTGAACAACATCGAAGTCGAGCCCATTGGCACTCGGGTCATGCTCTCGATACCAGCCGCCAGCACGATATCCTGAGTTCCCGACATCACGCCTTGCGCCGCAAACATCATCGACTGCTGCGACGATCCGCATTGGCGGTCGATGCTGACCGAGGGGATCGAGTTGGGCAGCTTCGACGCCAGCACGATATTGCGCCCGACATCGCCCGCCTGCTCGCCGCCCATCATAACACAGCCCATGATGACGTCCTCGATCGCTGCGGGGTC
>CALRMO020000033.1:0-18785 GCA_943369235.1 Sphingomonas paucimobilis | reverse complement strand
CCATATGATCTTTACCGGCGCGACCGGCGTCGGGCGGCATATCATGCGCGCGGCAGCGGACAATCTGGTTCCGGTCACGCTCGAACTTGGCGGCAAGTCGCCGACGATTGTCGGGCGAAGCGCCGACAAGAAAAAGGCGGGCGAGCGCATCGCTTTGGGCAAGATGATGAACGCCGGACAAATCTGCCTCGCGCCCGATTATCTCATGGTGCCGTCCGATCAGGAAAGCGATGTAATCGATGCGGTGAAGGCAGGCGTCGTGGCGCAATATCCCAAGCTGCTGCATAATGACGATTATACTTCAGTCGTGAATGGCCGGAATTACGAGCGTTTGCAGGGCTATCTTGCCGACGCCCGCGAAAAAGGTGCTGAGCTGATCGAAATTAATCCGGCAGGAGAGGATTTCGCCGCGTCCAACGGCAACAAGATGCCGCTGACCATCGTGCGCAATGTCACCGATGACATGAAGGTGATGCAGGAGGAAATCTTCGGGCCGATCCTGCCAGTGATGACCTATTCGTCGATGGATGAGGCGATCGATTATGTGAACGCGCACGACCGGCCCTTGGGGCTTTATTATTTCGGGTCCGACAAAGCGGAGGAAGATCGGGTGCTGTCGCGAACGATTTCAGGCGGCGTGACGGTCAACGATGTGATCTTCCACAATGCGATGGAAGACCTGCCCTTTGGCGGTGTCGGACCATCGGGGATGGGCAATTATCATGGCGCCGACGGTTTCAAAACCTTCAGCCATATGCGCGCGGTCTATCGCCAGACGGGAATAGACGTTGCCGGTATTGGCGGGTTCAAGGCCCCCTATGGCAAGGCGACGGCAAAGACGCTGGCGAAGGAACTGAAGAAGTAAAGCAGTCTGTAATATTTTACCGCAGCCCTGAGCCGCCAGCGCTTTGGCGCTGGCGAAATGTCGAAGGGCGCTTATCGGCAGGGCACTGGCAAGAACGATAAACGTTTTTCGACGGTCGCAGTCGCTTCACAACTGCTGCTCCGGACTACGGTTTCTTTAAAGTGCAGTTGCATACCGTCCAACGCTTCGCTAGAGGCGTCCCTCGTTGCCCCAGTGGTGGAATTGGTAGACGCGCTGGACTCAAAATCCTGTTCCGAAAGGAGTGCCCGTTCGAGTCGGGCCTGGGGCACCATTTAGTTTCATATGCAACCAAAAGCGGTTGTTTATGCCAAAGGGCCTGCTACATGCCGTAGCGTTAAATGGCCCAGACCTTCAGCATCACGGACTTGTTTACCATCGGTATCGGACCATCGAGTTCGCACACCGTAGGGCCCATGCGCGCCGCCCGCGACTTTGCCGAACGCGCGCTGATCCGGCATGACGTGGGGCAGGTGGTATGCGAACTGTTTGGATCCCTGGCGCTGACAGGACATGGCCACGCTACAGACACTGCGATCTTGCTCGGGCTGGCGGGGCATACGCCAGAGGGTGTATCGCCTGACGCAATTGCCGCGATCGTGTCGGATATTCGCAATTCCGATACTTTGAAACTGGGCGGCAGGGTGGATGTCGGCTTTGTGGAAACACAGCATTTGCAGTTCCGCAAAGGCGAGTTTCTGCCGGGCCATGCCAATGCAATGCGCTTTACCGCGACCTATCGCGATGGCAGCATCTATTCCGAAACCTATTATTCGATTGGCGGCGGGGCGATTGCGCGCGAAGGTGCAGACGCGCCGCGCCTGAATTTCGAGATCACTTATCCTTTTGTATCGGGCGAAGAATTGCTTGCCATCGGCGATTCGACCGGCCTCGATTTCGGCGCGATCATAGAGGCGAACGAGGCGGCGTGGCGAAGCGAGCAGGAAACACATGCCTTTATCGACGATGTTCGCAACGCTATGCTCGACTGTATCACGCGTGGCATTTCGAACGATGGCATCCTCCCGGGCGGGCTCAACGTTAAACGCCGCGCCAAATGCCTGCACGAGCGACTGATGGAGCGCGGACCGCGCAGCGACCCGTCAACGGTGTTCGAATGGGTTAGCCTCTGGGCGCTTGCGGTAAACGAGGAAAATGCCGCAGGAGGCCGCGTGGTAACCGCGCCGACCAACGGAGCGGCGGGGGTGATACCCGCAGTGCTCAAATATTATGAGGTCTTTACCGCCAATCCCACGCCCGAAGGCAGCCGCCTGCTGCTCACGACGGCGACGGCCATCGGGTTCCTGTACAAGACCAACGCGTCGATCTCGGCCGCGGAAATGGGGTGTCAGGGCGAGGTTGGGGTTGCCTGCTCAATGGCTGCGGCCGGTCTTGCTGCGGCGCTCGGTGGTACCAACCAGCAGGTCGAAAATGCGGCCGAAATTGGCATGGAGCACAATTTGGGCCTGACTTGCGATCCGATTGGCGGTCTGGTGCAGATCCCGTGCATCGAACGCAATACGATGGGCGCGATCAAGGCAATCAATGCGGCCTATCTCGCCTTGCAGGGCGACGGCTCGCATATCGTCAGCCTGGATGCCGTTATCGAAACGATGCGCCAGACAGGCGAGGACATGCGTTCGAAATATAAGGAAACGAGCCTTGGCGGGCTTGCAGTCAATGTCGTCGAATGCTGATCGTCAGAATTTGATCATGATCCGCCGTGCGAGTGCGGGCGAGATTGAATAGAGCATCTGCAAAAGCTTAACCATGCCGACATTGGCTTCTTTGGCATTGCTTTCGATTGCGTCGACGATCTGTGAAACGCAGTCTTTTGCCGACATCTTGCTGCCGCCGACACGGCCGCGCGTCATTGCGGTATCGACCACCGGAGGCAGGGCTTCGATCACATGGACATTTGTTTCATGCAAATTATGCCGAAGCGACTGGGTGAAGCTGCGCAGCCCTGCCTTGCTCGCGCAATAGACCGGGCCGCCGGCACGTGGAGCAATCGCAAGGCCCGATGTGACATTAACGATTGCCGCTTCAGGCCGCATGAGCAAGCCGGGAAGAAGCTGTCCGATCAAATGCATTGGCGCATTGAGATTGAGGAAAATCGCGCGGTCGGTGAGCGCCAGATCGAGCGGCTCGCCCGGGCCGAAATTACCGCTCATCCCGGCATTGTTGATAAGGATATCGATCGGTCGGTCACCAAGCGAGGCAATGAACGCGGCACAGCCTTCGGCGTTCGATAAATCAGCAGACAATGCTTCGAAACCTTCACCGCGTGCGGCTTTCAGTAGATCGGACCGTCGTCCGCAAACGATTATCTTTGCGCCTTTGGCTTGCAACTGACGCGCGATTTCCAGGCCGATACCATCGGTGCCGCCTGTTACAAGCGCAGTTTTTCCAGCTATCTGCATCCTCACTCCCCTCCATGCGACACGCAAAACTTCTAGGGGGCGCAACCGAATATACCAAATATTTTGTTCACCACGCTTGGTAACCGATCATTGATCCTGTTTGGTTACCTCTGTGGTGGGCGACGCAACAGGGACACAGAGAAAGGCCCGGTTGCAAATGACTGTCAGTACACTATTCCCCCCAAATGGCTCAGTTTCCCCGAGTTCCCATACATCGCATTCGCGCGTTTCGCTTTTTCGGCCACGCGCGGTGACGGGGCCAACATGCACGACCCTGCGGCTTGAACGCGATGGGCCGATCGGGCGGTTGCTGATCGAGCGCGGCGACAAGCGCAACGCATTCAATCAGGAAATGTGGGATCGGTTGCCAGTACTGTTGGCGCACGCAATGGCAGACCGGGCGATCCGCGTTGTTGTCCTGCAATCGGCTGTTCCCGGCATATTCTGCGCCGGGGCGGATATTGCGGAGCTCGTCGCGCACAAGGCCAATCCCGCCTGGCGCGCGGGCAATCAGGCCGCAATCGGCAAGGCGCAGCATGATCTGGCGCGGCTTGGCAAGCCGACCATCGCCTTTATCGATGGAGACCGTGTCGGTGGCGGCTGCGGCCTTGCGCTTGCCTGCGATATCCGGATCGCAACGGCGAAATCGCGTCTTGGGATTACACCTGCAAAACTTGGGCTGGTCTATCCGCTTCATGACACGAAATTGCTCGTCGATCTGGTCGGGCCAGGGCAGGCGAAGAAGCTGCTATATACCGGCGACCTGATCTCCGCTGACGAAGCACTGCGCATCGGGCTGATCGAAGACATTGCCGATGACCCGGACGAACTTGCTCACCGGATAGCGGCCAATTCGGCGCACTCTACACGCGAAACCAAGCATTTTGTGCGCCGCATTCTGGACGGCCAATCCGACGAGGATAGCGACAGCAAGCGCGTATTCGCCGACGCCTTTACCGGCCCCGATTTTGCCGAGGGCAGCAGCGCTTTTGTCGAAAAGCGTAAAGCTGAATTCAAATAATCACGGGAGCAATATCGATGAACCCGTGGTCTGCCGTGCCTCGAGATCGCAATGCGCCTGCGCTGCGTCCTCCAGTGCGTAATGTTGACCGATATTGGTCTTGATAATTCCCTGCCGAAACATGTCGAAGACATATTCTGCGCCTGCGGCCCGCTCGGCCGCGAAATGATAGTAATCGAACAATGTCGGGCGCGAGACGTATAAAGAGCCCTTTTGCGCCAATATGCCGAGGCTAACGCCCGACACAGCGCCGCCTGCATTGCCATAGCTTGCAATCAAGCCGCGCCGTGCGGTGGCGTTTAGCGACGTTTCCCACGTGTCCAGACCCACGCCGTCAAAGGTAACCTCGACGCCCTTGCCTCCGGTCAGCTCGCGCACCTGTTTCGCCACATCTTCCCTGCCATACAAGATGACATGGTCAGCGCCAGCCTCGCGGGCCAAGGCCGCCTTCTCTTCGGTGCTGACCGTGCCAATGACCCGTGCACCGACATGTTTGAGCCATTGCACGAGCAAAAGCCCCACGCCGCCTGCCGCAGCGTGAACCAGAACGTCCCATTTGGGCTGAACCTTGGCGCAGCGTTCGACCAGAAATTCGGTCGTGCAGCCTTTGAGCAGACCGGCTGCAGCGACCTCGTCGCTGATATCGTCGGGAATCAGGAACAGGCAGTTGGCCGCGATGTTTCGAGCCGTAGCATAAGCCCCTAGCGCAGGGCCGAATGTCGCCACGCGGTCGCCCACCCGAAAATCTTCGACGCCTTCGCCCACGGCTTCGACAATCCCTGCGGCCTCCATACCAAGACCCGAAGGTAGCAGAACGGGATACAGCCCACTGCGGTGATAAGTGTCGATAAAGTTGAGGCCGATTGCGTTATTCCGCATTCGTACTTCGCCAGCGGCAGGGATGGGAAGCGTTATGTCAGCCCATTCAATGACATCGGGTCCGCCTGTTTGCGAAAATCGCGCTGCTTTTTCCAACATAGTCCAACTCCGCAAGAGGATTTGTCCAGTTCAAATGGGAGCTTGGCGCAGACCAATCAACGTGTCTTTTGTTCTATCCGTTCACGTTGGTGTCACAGTTCGGGACAGTCACACAATCACGTCCGTTAACCATCTTTTTTCATGCCCATTATGCCTAACAAATCGTTAACGTCTCATGATGATAAAAAGAAGACTCGTCTGTCGCAGCGAAGCCGCCCGTCATCCGTTCCGCCGGATGCTACCGCCGCCGGTCCTGGATATAGCGTTAATGATGCCCGCGCCAAAGCGTTGGTGGCGGAGCGAAGATACGCATCTATTCATGCTGAGTTTCAGCGCGTTCTTCGTCGCGATTTCCAGCTATATAGCCTGACTAATCGCAGGCTCTGGCTAATCGCAAGCTTTATGCAAGCGCTGCGCGAGCCAGGCTGATATCAGGCACATCGCTGCGCCAAGCAATAGCTGGTTTACGATTGTCACGCCGAGTGCGCTTAATCCCAGCGCGATAAGCGAACCGATAACCATCGCGCCTGAGTTGACGATATTATTGGCTGCGACTGTCCGCGCAGTTTGATCCTTAGGTACCGTTGTCGTCAGGAACGCATAGAGCGGGACAACGAACATTCCGCCCGAAACTGCGATGCCGAGTAACGCCAATAGCAATGGAATCGCGTCGGGATGCGCGACGAAGCCACTGATATTGTAAAGTTCGCCAGCGCCAATCACATGCCAGTTGCGGCACACGAAGTAGAACGCGACAACGAACAGCCCCATGACGATGACGCTTGCCGGGGCGTAGCGCGCGGAAACCTTACCTTTCAAAAGACGGTTGATCGCGACCGAACCGATGGCGATCCCGATTGAGAAGATGGCCAAAAACAGGCTTGCCACTTCCTTGTCCGCCCCAAGGACATTTTTGGCGAGCGGCGGGAACTGGATGAAAAGCACCGCGCCGATAGTCCAGAAAAAGCTGATCGAAGCGATGGCGAGATACAGCTTCTTGATATGCATCGTGCTTCTGACAAGGTTGATCGACGATCGCAAGATGTGCCAGTCGATGCCGCTTTCTTCATGTTCGGGTGGGGCGGGCGGAACCTGGCGTCCGGTTACGTAGCCGATGACGGCGGTAACAACGACGCCCAGAGCAGCCCATTCGACTTCGATGATCCCGGCCAATATAGTGCCGAGCAAGATGGCGATATAGGTTCCGGCCTCGACCAGCCCGGTCCCTCCCAGGACCTCCCCTTCTTCCAGATGCTGGGGAAGAATGGCGTATTTGATCGGGCCGAAAAAGGTCGAGTGAATCCCCATCGCAAACAGCGCCAGCATCATCAGCGGGATCGCGATGAGGGTAATGGCGAAGCCCATCCAGGCCATGACGAGGCCGATGCCGCCAACCGCCATGATGATGATTTCGCAGAACTTTACGATACGGATAATCTTTGCCTTATCGCGTGTATCGGCAAGCTGTCCGGCAAGCGCGGACATCAAGAAAAACGGAATGATGAAAACCGCCGTGGCGACGGCGCTAAACAACGCCTCGGATTTTTCGTCGTTATAAACGCCGTAGACAACGAACAGCACCATCGCGTTCTTGAACAGATTGTCGTTAAATGCGCCGAGCAATTGGGTGACAAACAACGGGAGGAAGCGTCGCTTGTTCAGCAACGACAATGACGTCGACATATGTGCGAAAACCCTCTCGTCCGTTTCAAATGCCTTAGCGGTCCCGTCGCGGTGGACAAAGCGCTTTTGTACAAATGCCGAAATAGCTGCGTGATTTTGCATTAATAGGACGCTATCGGGGAATATGCTCAGCCTTCCCAACATTTTGACGCTTTCCCGCATATTGGCGGTGCCGATCCTGGTGTTTTTGCTGTGGCCGGGCGCGAAGCATCTTGGCGTACAACCGGTGCCGCTCGATTACTGGCTGGCGTTCATCCTCTATTGCCTGATGGGGATTACCGATTATTTCGACGGCTATCTGGCGCGGGCGCAGGGTACAGTGTCGAAATTAGGGGTCTTCCTCGATCCGATAGCCGACAAAATCATGGTCGCTGCGGTCATTTTGATGGTGGTGTTCACGCGAGATGTCGATGGCTGGCATGTGATCGCTGCGCTGATCATCTTGCTGCGCGAAATGATCGTATCGGGGCTGCGCGAGTTTCTGGCAGGGTTGCAGGTCTCGGTTCCGGTGTCGAAGTTGGCGAAGTGGAAAACGACCGCGCAACTCGTTGCGCTCGGTGGAATCATATTGGCGGGCGCAATGCCTGACTGGCTTTTGCTTAAGCAAGCCGCGCTTGGGCTGCTCTGGATTGCGGCAATTCTGACGATGATTACCGGCTGGGATTATCTCCGCGTCGGCATCAAGCATATGGATTGAAGCCAATGCGGCTGGTCTATTTTGCCAGAGTACGCGAGGGGGTCGGACGTGATGCCGAGGATCGGGATTTGCCCGACGACGTCCGGACCGTTGGCGACTGCATAGGCTGGCTAACAAAACAGGGCGAGAATTACGCCACGGCTTTTGCAGATGCATCGCGGCTGCGATTTGCGCTCGACCAGCATATGGTGTGGGAAGAAACCTTGCTGGAGGATGCGCGCGAGCTCGCGATATTTCCACCGGTCACGGGCGGATGAAGTGCGTCCGAGTTGGCGCGGAGGCCCTTAATCCGGCCGCAGAACTTGCCGTTCTGGAAAAGCTTGGTGGCGGCGCTGTGGCAAGTTTCACCGGCATCTGCCGTGCCGACGACAATGTGATTGCCATCGAACTCGAACATTATTCCGGCATGACCGAAGCCAGCCTGCTCGCACTGGTCGATGAAGCAGTGCGCCGTTGGGCGTTGCTTGGCTGCGTGCTTTCCCACCGCGTCGGTCGCATCGAAGTCGGCGAACCAATCGTATTTGTCGGGACAGCGTCGGGGCATCGCGCCGAAGCACTTGAGGCGTGCACGTTCCTGATCGACCGGCTGAAAACCGATGCTCCTTTCTGGAAAAAGGAACACCGATTAGACGGCAGCGCGTCATGGGTCGAAGCAAAGGCGAGCGACGACAAACGTGCTGCGCGGTGGCAGAAATAGGCGCTAATCGGAAGGCGCGCGCAACTGGCGCATCGCCTCGGCAAGCATCTCGAATTCTTCCCGCCGCGGGCTGTTTGTCCGCCAGATCAGAGCGATTTCGCGTGAGGCATGCTCGGTATTCAGCGGCCGTGCCTGCACATCGGTGCCGTCGAGCAAGCCCGCATTAACGGCCATTTCGGGAATGAGCGTGAGCCCGAGACCATTATCGACCATCTGCACAAGCGTATGAAGCGACGTCCCCAGCATCGTCGCCGACGCGCGCAATTCGGGGCGATTGCACGCGGCCAGCGCATGATCCTTGAGACAATGGCCGTCGACCAGCAGCAGCAGCCTGCTCTCGTCGATCAGTTCGGGCTTTATGGTTTCGGGGGGATCGCGCGGATCGTCTTTGGGAAAGGCGACATAAAGAGCATCGTCGAACAGCTTGGCCTTTTCAACATCGCCCGCAGCATATGGCAAAGCGAGCAACACACAGTCGACCACGCCGTGATGAAGCGCCTCGACGGCGGCGGCGCTGGCCTCTTCGCGCAGGTATAATTTGAGATCGGGATATTGCTTGCGCAGCGCTGGCAACAGCTTGGGCAAAAGGAATGGCGCGATGGTCGGAATGACACTCATCCGCAGATCGTCGGCCAGCGGCTTGCCCGCCGAGCGCGCCATTTCGGCAAGCTCCTCAGCCTCGCGCAATATGCGGTGCGCCTTTGCAACCATCTTGCTGCCCAATGGCGTGAAGCGAACGACACGCCGCGTGCGCTCTACCAGCATCAGGCCCAACAACGATTCCAGCTCGCGGATGCCGGCCGACAGCGTCGACTGAGTTACAAAGGATGCATCGGCGGCTTTGCCAAAATGCCCATGCTCCTCAAGCGCCACCAGATATTGCAACTGCTTCAGCGTCGGTAAATAGGTACTCATTTATTGAGCCTTTGATTTAATTCCTGACATATAATCGGTTTTGTCAATTTTTACCAGTATTTTTCGTTTGGAAAGCAGCCCGTGACTGGAATTGCCGTAACGTATCGCTTACCTTGCGGGTATAAGGATAAAGTCCGGTATCGGAGCGGGGACGCGTATGTTCATTTCAAATCTCATCGACTATCTGGACTCGATCAAGGAGCGCGACCCGGCACCACGTTCGCGCTGGGAGGTTCTACTCTATCCTGGTGTCTGGGCCGTCGGCTATCACCGCGTCGCGCACTGGCTGTTCCTTGGTCACATGTATTTCCTCGCCAGGCTTGTGAACCATTTTGCGCGTTTCGTGACCGGGATCGACATTCACCCCGGGGCAAAAATCGGCAGCAATTTCTTTCTCGATCACGGTTTCAGCGTCATCGGGGAAACTGCGGAAATTGGCGACAATGTGACGATGTACCAGAATGTCACTTTGGGCGGCACCAATCCCACAAACGGTTTGGCCGGCAAGCGGCACCCGACGATTTTGGACAATGTAATCATCGGGTCGGGCGCGCAGATATTGGGGCCGATTACGGTGGGGGAACGCGCGCGTATCGGTGCGGCGGCGGTAGTCACCGACGACGTCCCGGCTGGGGCGACAATGGTGGGGCAGAAAGCGCGCTCAACCTTGGTCAAGGCGGAAACCTACGCTAAGGACTTCATGCCTTATGGAACGCCGTGCCGCGAAATGTTCGATCCGGCGACCCAGAGCCTCGAGATCATGCAGTGCGAGATCGAAACGCTGCGCAAGAAAGTGTCGGAATTGCTGGCGGAACGCGATAGCGCGGCAGAACAGGCCCCTGCGAAGCGCCGCACCGCCAAGGGAAGCAAAACCGCTTGAGCGCAGTCGTCACGCCCTTTCCCGTTCCCCACCGGCTGCGGCAGGTTGGCTTTGAGCGGCAGGAACTGGCGCACATTCTCGATCTCTATGGGCGGATGGTCGCAGCCGGAAACTGGCGCGATTATGCCATCGACCTCGGCCGCGACGCCGCCGTGTTCAGCGCCTTCCGCCGTGCTGCCGAACGCCTCGAATACCGCATCGAAAAACGCCCTGAGCTACGAAACCGCCAAGGTATGTGGGCGCTCGTCGGCGAGGGCGGCGCGGTGTTGAAACGCGGGCATGAGCTTGGGCCGGTGCTGGCACCGGTCGAGCGGAAGTTGATGAAGCTGGTTGGGGCTTAACCCAAAGCCTGCAATGCTTTCATCACGGCAATCGACTGCTCGCCGCCCGATTGGGGAACGGTCTCGCCAGTCCGGTCGATAATCTTGTCCCATGCGGCGGCAAAACCTTCGACGGTACGATCGTCCTGGCGGAGCGCGACACCGGGGGTCATGGTGACATAGGCGGCATGATAGCCGCCGCCGCCAGCACCGATGATCATGTTGGTCGGCGCGTCTTCACTGACCAGGTACAATGCGGCGGGGACCACATTTTCCGGTGTGAACTGGTCGAACAGACCTTCGGGGAAGATGTCTTCGGTCATGCGCGTTCCCGCGACAGGTGCAAGCGAGTTGACGCGGACATTATATTTTGCGCCTTCGAGGTGGAGTGTTTTGGTGAAACCGGCAAGGCCAAGCTTTGCTGCGCCATAATTGGCCTGGCCGAAATTGCCGTAAAGCCCGGTCGATGATGTCGTCATAAGAATGCGGCCATAGGCCTGCTCGCGCATGATATCCCAAACGGCCTTGGTGCAATTGGCGCTGCCCATGACATGGACCTGAAGCACCAGATTGAAATCGGGCATGTCCATTTTGGCGAAGCTTTTATCGCGAAGGATGCCTGCATTGTTGATCAGGATATGGACGCCGCCCCAAGCTTCCTTGGCCTTGGCGACCATCTCGACCATCTGGTCATATTCGGTAACGCTGCCGCCATTGGACATGGCTTCGCCGCCTGCCGCCTTGATCTCTTCGACCACCTGAAGCGCAGAATCGCTGTGGCCGGTGCCGTCGCGCGCGCCGCCCAGATCGTTCACCACCACCTTGGCGCCCCGGCGTGCCAGCTCAAGCGCGTAAGCGCGGCCCAACCCACCGCCCGCACCGGTCACAATAGCGACTTTATCCTTAAAGCTGATGGTCATTACACGTCTCCATAGATATTGGCAGCCGATAAGGCCGCGAAAGTTGGCAGTGCATTGGCATGGCCCTCACCTTTACGCAAGCGTAAAGCCAGCGGGCTATTGCAGTCATAAAACAGAAATTTATGAGTCACGCTTAAGTCATATTATTGTTGTCTAGGCGTCATCAAGGTTTTCGGGGAAAATGAAATGATTACGACACGTTGGCTGTTGAGCACGGCGCTATTTTCGGCGGCATGTCTGGCAAATCCCGCTCATGCGCAGGACAACAGCTCCGAAGTCGAAGCGTTGCGCGCCGAAGTGGCGGCGCTGAAAGAACAGTTGGCGGCAATCGCCGCCAAGGTTGACGCCGTGGAGAAAAGGCCTGCAGCGGTCGAGGTCAAATGGAAGGGCGGACCTGAAACCAGCGGCGAGGATGGCTGGAGCTTCAAACCGCGCGGCCGACTGCATTATGATGCGGGCTATGTCAGCGTTCCAGGCGATTATGCCGAAAATCGCAATCTCGGGTTCAACAGCCGCGTTCGCCGCATTCGCCTTGGGGCGGAAGGCACGATGCCCCGAGGTTTCGGCTACAAGGTCGAGGCCGATTTTGCAAATGGCAGTGTCGGATTTGGCGACGCGTTTTTAAGCTATAGCCCGAAGAATGCACCCATCACGGTGCGGATTGGCAACTTCGAATCCCTGAACGGAATGGAACAGATCACCAGTTCGAACAACATCAGCTTCACCGAACGCGCTGCTTTCAACGACGCATTCCTGAATTCACGTCGTCTGGGCGGTGCCATCGCCTGGCATGATGCCGACAATGTACTCCGCGCCGAGGCCGGGTTGTTCACGGCGCACAGCATCGACAGCTCGTTCGACAATGATGGCTGGATCGGCGCCGGACGCCTGACCTACTCACCCAAAGCGTTTGGTGGGCAACTGCATTTCGGCGCGACCTATCAGCAGCGCGAATTCGCGTCGAACAACAACGGGTCGGCGTCAGTATCCACCAACGCACCATCGACCAATCAGCTGGCCCGCTATCGCGCCCGGCCGAACACGCAACTGACCGATGTCCGTTTCGTCGACACCGGAAACTTTGCGGCAAAGGGCGACCGGATCATGGGCGCCGAACTCGCGGCGATCTTCCCCGGCCTTTACTTTGCAGGGGAAGGGCAATGGACAAAGGTCAACGCCTATCGCGCAGGCGATATCGCGACCGGTCTCGACAGCTTTGCAGGCGGCAACAGCGCTGTGACGCCGACAAGCGATCCGAGCTTTTTTGGTATATATGCAGAAGCCGGTTATTTCCTGACCGGCGAAACGCGCGGTTTCAAGGACGGAACTTGGGCGCGAACAAAGGTTCTGAAGCCGTTTAATAAAAAAGGTCTGGGCGCCTTTCAGGTTGCCGCACGATATGAGTATCTTGATCTCGACAGCAACGCGTTGAAGAACGGCCTTACCAATAACTTCACAACGGGCAGCAGCAGTCTTGCGGCGTTGGACACGCGACTTGGCCGGGGCGGTACACAAAGCAGCTATCTGCTTGCTTTGAACTGGTACCCAATAGACTATATCCGGTTCATGCTGAACTATGGCCGCGTCGATGTTGAAGGCGGACCATTGGCAGCCATCGTCGACCCATTATCGTCCGCAAGCGTTGATGATCGTAAATATTCGGTGGACGTGCTGGCGGCGCGTATGCAGGTCGAATTTTAAAAAAACGAAGCGGGCGCCGACCCCCATCGGCACCCGCTGATATTGCGACGAACGCACTGGTGTGAGATAGCCGACCTTTGTTGTCGCGACGCCAATAAATTACGATAGTGCTGACATAACAAACGCGGTTAAAAATCCGCTAATTCACACCGCATCCTGATCGAGCGAATAGCCGGCCGAGCGAACCGTGCGAATGATGTCGCTGCCGAAACCTTCGTTGAGCGCCTTTCGTAAACGGCGGATATGCACATCGACAGTGCGGATTTCGATATCGCTGTCATGTCCCCAGACGCTGTCAAGCAGTCGCTCGCGCGAGAAGACATGGCCGGGATATTCGAGGAAATGCTTGAGCAACCGGTATTCGGTCGGCCCGAGCGGCACTTGCTTGCCGGCTCGCCTAACCTTGTGCGCAACGGTGTCCATTTCGACATCGCCGAAGCGCAGCGCTTCGCCAGCCAGGGCAGGGCGGACGCGGCGCAACACCGCTTTCGCGCGGGCGACAAGCTCACGTGGGCTGAACGGTTTGGTGACATAGTCGTCGGCGCCGATTTCGAGGCCGCGGATGCGGTCATCTTCCTCGCCGCGCGCGGTCAGCATGATGATAGGGACATTGGCGGTGCTGTCGAGTTTGCGGAGCTGACGGCAAACCTCAATGCCCGAAAGATTTTCGAGCATCCAGTCGAGCAGTACCAAATCGGGGGTGCGCTCCTTGGCCATCAGCAAGGCTTCTTCGCCGTCGCCGGTGTGGCGAACATCGAATTCCTCGCGCTCGAAATGCCAGCGCACCAGTTCGGCTAGCGCGCTGTCGTCTTCGACCAAAAGCAGTTGAGCCTTGGGCATGTAGTCAGTCTCCGCCTTATGCGTCCGGCAGGTTTTCGCCGGTTTCGGTAAAATAGATCATCTGCGCAACGGTGGTCGTATGATCGCCGATGCGCTCGAGGTTTTTGGCGGTGAACAACAGATGCGCAACGTCAGCTGCGTTTCGGGGGTTCTTGGCAACATAAGCCACAAAATCGACGAACAGATCCTTGTTGAGCTGATCGACGTCGTCGTCGCGCACCGAAACCGCACGTGCGAGGTCGATGTCGCGCTTGGCATAGGCGTCCATCGCGTTGCGGATCATCTCGACGACGATATCACCCATCCGCGCGAGCTGCTCGCCGCCTGTAGGGGCAATCTTGCCCTCCATTTGCGGCACGCGTTTGGCGATATTCTTGGCGTAATCGCCGATGCGTTCGATAACAGCAGACATTTTAAGCGCGGCGATGAGCTCGCGCAAATCATCGGCCATCGGCGCGCGCAGGGCAATCGTGCGAACGACAAGCTTTTCCACCTCGGTTTCGAGATGATCGATTACCTTGTCTTCGGCACGGATTTTCACCGCAAGATCCATGTCATGTTCGCGCAACGCCTTCATCGCGGCGACGACGGCAGCCTCGGCACGAGCGCCCATTTCCGCTATCAGTCCGCGGATTTCATCCATGTCGTCATCGAATGCGGTAAGGGTATGCTTGGTACCAGTGCTCATGTCATCATTCCTTAGCCGTACCGGCCCGTAATATAGTCCTTGGTCCGGTCTTCACGTGGATTGGTGAAGATGTCGGACGTCTCGCCGAATTCGATCAGATTGCCCAAATGGAAAAAAGCGGTGCGTTGCGAGACACGTGCCGCCTGCTGCATATTGTGCGTTACGATGATGATAGCATATTTGCCGCGCAAATCATGGATCAATTCCTCGATACGCGCGGTGGCGATCGGGTCGAGCGCCGAACAAGGCTCGTCCATCAGGATGACTTCGGGATCGACGGCGATGGCGCGCGCGATACACAACCTTTGCTGCTGACCGCCAGACAAGGCTGTGCCGCTATCGCCAAGCCTGTCCTTGACCTCGGCCCATAATCCGGCGCGGGTCAGCGAGCTTTCGACAATCTGGTCGAGTTCCACCTTGCCTGAGGCCAGGCCGTGAATGCGCGGGCCATAAGCCACATTGTCGTAGATCGACTTCGGAAAAGGGTTCGGTTTCTGAAACACCATGCCAACACGCGCACGCAACTGCACCACGTCCATCGACGATGCGTAAATGTCTTGGCCATCCAGGAAGATATTGCCTTCGACTCGGGCACCGGGGATGGTGTCGTTCATCCGGTTCAGCGACCGCAGGAACGTCGATTTTCCGCAACCCGAAGGGCCAATAAAAGCGGTCACATTTTCGCGATCGACGTCGATGGACACGTCCTTGATCGCTTGCTTGTCGCCATAGAACACATTGACGTGGCGCGTAGAAATTTTGGAATTTTCGGTGGTTTCAACCACGATATCGTCCTTTTCGGTCATAACCTACCACCGCGTTTCGAAACGGTTGCGAAGGTAGATTGCAAGGGCATTCATACCCAGTAGGAATATCAGTAGCACAATAATCGCCGCGCTGGTCTTTTCGACAAAGCCCTGATTGACCTCATCCGACCAGAGGTAAATCTGAACCGGCAGAGCGGTTGCGGCGTCGGTAAAGCCTTGCGGTGCCGCCGGAATGAACGCGCGCATCCCAATCATCAATAACGGCGCGGTTTCACCCAGCGCTCTTGCCATGCCGATGATAGTGCCGGTCAGAATGCCGGGCAATGCGAGTGGCAAGACGTGGTGGAATACGACCTGAATCGGCGATGCCCCTATTCCGAGCGCTGCTTCGCGGATCGACGGGGGCACCGACTTGACCGCATTGCGTCCGGCGATAACGATGACCGGCATCGTCATCAACGCAAGCGTCAGGCCGCCGACAAGCGCCGACGAGCGCGGCATCCCGAAAATGGTCAGAAACACTGCGAGCCCGAGCAATCCGAAAATGATCGAGGGCACTGCCGCGAGATTGTTAATCGAAACCTCGATAATGTCGGTCAGCCGGTTTTTGGCGGCATATTCTTCAAGGTAGAGCGCCGCCAGAACGCCAATCGGGAATGCGAGCAGCAGCGTGATTGCCATCGTCATCAGCGATCCCTTGAACGCGGCCCAGATACCGACAGCCGAAGGATCGGTCGCATCCGCGCCAGTCAGGAATGTCCAGTTGAAGCCGCTGCGCAGGGAATCTTTTTCCGACAGCATCGCAACCGTGCGTTCGGCGGCAGGATCACCGCGCCTTTTATAGGCAATATCGATTGCGGAATCTGCCGGGAGCCACAGCCGCTGCTTGCCCGCAATCAGCTCGGGATTATCGGCAAGTGCCTGCCGGACATTTGCGGCTGCGGCCGAGGTCAGCAGGGGTTCGTCGGACTGGGCGCCATATTGCTGGCTGACCGCCAATTCGACCACGCCCGGAATATCCATCGAGTTCAGCGACGCGTCTGCATTCGCGCCGCTGATGGAATTGACCGATGCGCCCGACGTCAGTGCCGGAAAGTCGAAATCCACAGCAATTTCGGTGCGCTGAAACCCGCGCAGACCCTGACCGACCATCGTGAACAAAAGGAACGCGAGAAACAGCGTGGAAAGCGCGACCGCGATGAACCCCATCGCTTTGAAACGACGCTCGGCAGCATAGCGGCTGGCGATGCGCTTTTGCATCACCGAGCCGTTCCAGTCGGTCGGAGCAGGATCGATGGCAGTCTTACTCATATGCTTCCCGATAGCGTTTGACGACGCGAAGCGCGACGTAATTGAGGAAGAAGGTGGTTATAAAGAGCGCCAGACCAAGCGCAAACGCGGCCAGCGTATGCGGGCTGCCAAAATCCTGATCGCCGGTGAGCAGCGCGACAATTTGGACGGTTACGGTAGTGATCGTATCGAACGGGTTGGCAGTCAGATTTGCGGTGTAGCCAGCGGCCATGACGACGATCATTGTCTCACCGATCGCGCGACTGACGGCCAGCAAGATGCCACCGACGACGCCGGGCAATGCGGCAGGCAGCAGAACCTGCTTGATGGTTTCGCTCTTCGTGGCCCCCATCGCCAGGCTGCCGTCGCGCATCGCGCCCGGCACTGCGGCGATGCTGTCATCGGACATCGATGACACCAAAGGAATGATCATCACGCCCATCACGATACCGGCCGCTAGCGCATTGTCCGACGCAGCATTGCTGACACCCAGCATCACGGCAAAATCCCGAATTGCAGGAGCGACCGTTAGAGCGGCAAAGTAACCATAAACGACCGTCGGGACGCCCGCGAGGATTTCGAGGATCGGCTTCATCCATTTGCGCACAGTGGACGAGGCATATTGGGTCAGGAAAATTGCGCTCATCAGGCCGAGAGGGATCGCGACCAACATCGCAATAATGGCACCGATAAAGATCGTTCCCCAAAACAAGGGTATCGCGCCATAGCCGTTGTCGGCACCGGCGGTAATGATGTTCCGCGGATTCCAGTTGGTACCGAACAGGAATTCGAGCGGCGAAACCATCGAGAAAAACTGGTAGGATTCAAAAATCAGCGACGCGAATATGCCGAGCGTCGTGATGATCGCGACCAGCGACGCCAGCAGTAGTACGAACATCAGCAGCTGCTCGACCTTGTTACGCGCGCGGAAATCGGGTTTCAGGCGGGTCAGCGCAAAGGCGCCGCCGCTAAACAGCAACAGTAAGGTACCAGCGAGACCTGCCCAGCGGTAGTAAGAAAGCGCGCTCTTATACAGCGGCACAAGCGCTTCGCTCTGCGCCTGAAACGCGGTTGCCTGAAAACCCTGCGCAATAGCGCGTGCTTCCGACAATATTGCTGCGCGCGCAAACCCGTCCTGCGGCAGGCTCGATGCTGTTGGAGATGCAAGCACCATATTGGTCACCAGCGCCGGCGAAACCGCCTGCCAGACAAACATGAAAAGCAACGCCGGAACCACAGCACATACCGCGACAAACCAGCCATGATAGGAAGGCAAGCTGTTGACCTGACCGCGCGGACCGCCCTTCGCTGCCCGCACAAAGGCTGCTGCGCGGGCACGCCCGGAAATCCAGCCTACGAGCCCGAGGCCAAGGACGAGGAATAGCAAGGCCGTTCCAGTCATAAAGCTAACCTAGTCCCCCTGTGACCGAACGCCCGAAATTCACCGTAATGAGCTGCCCACAACAATTGGGCATGGGTCGAAACAAGATTCGATCCATGCCCATAGACGCGATGTATGTTGCAGATTTATTTCAAATCGGCGCCGGTCATCACAGTCAGGTTGTTCGCTGCTGCTTCCGCGCCGGTCCGCACCTCATCCGTCGATGAAATCAGGCCAAGATTGCTCAAATAGCTGCCTTTGGCACCCGCTTTTACGAATTCGAGGATATATTCCTTGATGCCCGGGATTTTGTCGATGTGGGCTTTCTTCACGTAGATATACAGCGCGCGCGCACCGGGATATTTACCGCCGGCAATGGTGTCATATGTCGGCGCTACGCCATCCAGGCTGATGCCATGCACCTTGCCCTGATTGGCTTCCATATAGCTGTACCCGAAAATCCCGATCATGTCGGGGTTGGCATCAAGCTTTTGCACGATCAGATTGTCGTTTTCACCCTGCTCCTTGTAGGCGCCATCAGTGCGGATGTCGTGGCAGACCGATTTATATTTATCTTCATCGCTGTCCTTCAGTGCTTTTGTTGCGGCGTCGGTCTTGCAACCTGCCTCAAGAATCAATTCGGCAAAGGCGTCGCGTGTGCCGGAGGTCGTTGGCGGGCCATAAACCGAGATCGGCAATTT
>CALRMO020000032.1:0-19710 GCA_943369235.1 Sphingomonas paucimobilis | reverse complement strand
GCATCGATATTTTGCGCGACCAGCATATCGGTTATCCCCGCCGCCAGCGCGTCCATCGTGCTGACGTCAATCACCGTTCCGGGGCGCGAGTTATCAAGCAACCGGCGAAGGCGCTGCAACTGTCCGTCATCGGCAAGAACGCCGCTGACAATAAGCCCGTCGTTCGCTGCTTCTGTCACATTAAGGTCGGAAAAGCCGTTGCGCGCCAGCATTTGCTCCGTTGCCTCTGCACCATAAGTTCGTTCGGTGACCCACCCACTAAGCGGCACCAGTATGATGGCCGCCAACAGCAACGACGCGGCAACGACAGCATAAATCGGCCAGCGCCGGTCTATCGCAATGGCTTCGGTGAGCGGGCGAAGGCCACTAGAAAAATGCCGGATAGCACCGTCGATCTGACGTTCGATCGGCACGGGCGCCGACGCGGCGATTTCGCTGCCCGACGCGCTGGCGTCGCCTCCGCTGGAGACAGCAGCGGCGGCGGATATTTGCGCAGCCTCTTCCCACCGGTCGCTGGCCGGATTGCCGATGGCAAAGACCACCGAGCCGATATTGACGGGCACAAAGGTGGGCAAAGGCGCGCTTTCCCCGGCACCCACATTGCGGCCCAGTAAAGCAACCTCGCCAGCGACAACGGTCAATAGCGCAACGCCGTCGCGAAGCCGCACCTCGATCGAGGCGTCCTTATGCTCGCTGTTGCGCAAGACAATATCGTGGTGAAGGTGGTGGCCAATGCTTACCTGAATGCCCGGCGACAGGCGATATTCGGCACCTTGCTGCCGACCGGCAATCACGCGCAACACGAGTTGCGAAGACTGCAGCATGTCGGTTTGCGCGTTCATGCTAGCCCTGCGTCCGGCGCTTGGCGCGCTTTACCGGTTTTCTCGGCAATGCGGCCGGTTCGATGTCGCCTTCGTCTTCGTCGACTTCGTCGGCATCGGACGCAGTAGCGATTGTGTTGGGCAAGTCTGAAATGATCCGCGGGGTGATGATCACGATCCGCTCCTTGCGCCGCGAACCTTTCGACCGCTTCTTGAAGGCATTCCCCACCAGCGGAACGTCACCAAGCCCCGGTATCTTGGATTTTTCGTCGAAACTCGAATCAATGGTGATACCGCCGATAATCAGGCTTTCGCCCTGCCGGATTGTCGCGTTGGTGTTGAGCGACGAATTGTCGATGAACGGGATACCATCGGCGGTATAGCCCGTCAGTGCGCCGTCGCGCAGGTCGATCTGGAGCGAGGTGACGAGCCCGTCGGGCTCCTTTGCGATTTTGGGGGTAATCGCCATCAGGATGCCGACCTGGTAATTGGTAATGCCGCCGTTGGAAAACTGGCCGCCGCCAAATCGGACGGGGATGATGCGGCGGTTGTCGGTCACCGCCGGTTCGTTCTCCTTGGTGGTGATGCGCGGGCGCGAAACGATCTGGATCTTGCCGCTCCGGCTTAACGCGCTGATTTGCGCGCTGACGAAATTGGTATCGGACCGGAAGAATCCGGCATTGATGTTGCCGCTGGTACCCGAATTGGGGGTTACGATCTGGCCACCGAACAGCCCGCCAAGCCCGCTGAAGCCGAACGACCAGTCAATGCCCAATTGCTTCGCCTGGTCGACGTCGATGTCGATGATCGTCGCTTCGATCTCGATCTGCGTTTTCGGGCGATCGAATGCCTCGATCATGGCGTTATAGGTCGACATCATGGTTGGACGGTCGACGACGATCACCGAATTGCCGGACGGATTGACCGCGATCCTGGGGCCGGGCTGGCCCTGATTTTCTCGAGCCGGCTGTTGCTGTTCGGGCTGCGGGCCGGGATACATCGGCATATAAGGGCCATAGGGGCCCATCGCCGGGCCGTCATATTGTTCGGAAGGCGTACCGCGGCTTACCCCCTGCGGATTGCCGCGTTCGACCACCTGTGCGCCCGTGACCTGACCGTCACCCAGCGTCTGCCGAAGCAGCGATGCAATGCCGGGAATCACCTGATCGCGGTCGCCCAGATTGATCACCCGGTCGGCGGCATCGGCATATTTCAGATTGTAGATACGGATTTCGAACGGGTCGCGCGGCGTTGCCTGCCGCGACACGGTGTAATCGAGCCGGTACGGCGCGGGCAGTGCCGACGCAAAGCGAGCAGCTGGCGGACGGGCGATGGGCGAAACGATGTCGTTATCGCCAACCGCAGCCATTGCCGCGACCGGTTGCGGAACGATCGGCGAAGCCTCTTCGCGGGGCGCTGGCGCAGTTGCAAGCTGCGAGATCTGGTTGAGAAATTCGGGAACTCCAGACGCAATCACCACGCCCTTACCCGCGCGCACGTCGTTGCCATTGCCGGTAAGGCGCATTTTCCTGGCAGAGCTGACAACATCGTCTGGCGCGGACGTGTTGAAATTGCGCGATGCAATCTCGTCGGCATGATAAACACGCACGACCGCACCATCATAATAAGCGACCAGATTATAGGCCTTGGCGATTTGTTTCCATATTTCGCCTGGCGGGTTTACCCAGCGTCCGGCGGCGCGGCCCTGAACCTTGGAACTGATCTTCACGTTCAGGCCCGCCTGGCCGAACAAATCCTTGATGATGTCTGCAACCGGCTGCCCGTTGGGCGCAAGCGAAATGACCTTTGACGGAAAGGGCGGCTCCGACGCGTGCGCTGAGGGCACCGCCAGCGCCGTGGTTAAAAAAACTCCCGCGATTGCGGCACGTTCGAAAGAACGGGCAAATCGACGTATCATTCAGCATACTCCGCTTGTGGCTGGGGCAATGTTTCGGGCGCACGGTTCAACTCGCCGACAATATCGAGCGGAACCGACGGGTTAAGTTCGTTAAACGAGATGATCGCCACTTCGGGCAGGTCGGCGGCAATCATCAGCCGCAGCGGGCGGCGCAAATCCTGCGATGTCAGGATGACCCGCGCGCCCGAGGCACCGACCTGATCATGCAGCAACGCAATCATCGAGCGCATCTGCATCGGGTTGATCGCAAGCCGCATCTGGCCATCGACCTCGGTCAGCGTTTCGCGGATGATAGCTTCAAGCTCGCTGCCGACCATCAGCACACGCAGGCGGCCATCGTCGCATAGTGGCGCGATGATATGGCGGCGCATCGCGATACGGGTACGTTCGGCCATCGGCACCGCCTCGCGCTCGTACTGGCCGATATCTGCAAGAGCCTCGATAGCGTCGCGCAGGTTCCGCAACGGAACGCGCTCGTCGGCAAGCAGCCGCAACACTTCGGCAATCTTGCCGGTAGGTACGGCGCGCACCGCTTCCTTCACAACCTCGGGATATTGATCGCCTAGCCGGTTGAGCATGTCGGTGACTTCCTGCAGCCCCAGGAAAAGCGACAGGTTGCGCTCGAGCAGATGCTCGGTCAGCAACGCTATGTGGCGGGGCATGTCGTCGGCTTGCGATATTCCGCTGCCAAGCGGTGCATCGAATGCCGACAGCGACCAGCCGCCTGGCGGAAGGCTGCCGAGCGCATCGACGACGACGTGCATCGACGGCAACGGGACGCCACTGCGATCCGAGAGGCTGGTGACGATTTCGGTCAGTTGCTGGTTCAGGCGTTCATAATCCTCGCCTTCATTCGCCATGTTAACCTTGAGCTGCAACGGCTCGATCGCGACCTGCACCGGAGCCTCGAGCCGCGACTGACCTACCGGCAGTTCCACTTTCAGTATCTTTTGCGGCAGGCCGAACCGGTCGCGGATGCGAACACCATATTCCGGATGGTTGAGCACGCCGATGCCGATGAACAACGCCCCGATGCCAAAGAAGATCAGCGTTGGAAAGCCGGGAATGAGGCCAAACAGCATGGCAACGCCGCCCGCGATCATCATCACATGCGGTTTGCCGGTAATCTGTTGCGCTATGGCAGGGGCAAGGTCGCGGTCGGTTTCATCGTCGGTGGTGCGCGTAACCAGCAGCCCTGCCGCAACCGCCGAAAAGAAGGCCGGAAGCTGCGCCACAAGCCCGTCGCCAATGCTCAATATGGCATAGGTTTGAATCGCCGTCGCGGCGTCCATGCCCTTGCTGAACATGCCGACGGCCAGGCCGCCGAGCAGGTTAATCAGCACGATGACGATGGCAACGATGGCATCGCCCTTGACGAACTTCATCGCGCCGTCGAGGCTGCCGTTGAACTTGCTTTCCTGTTCGAGCATCCGGCGTTTCTGCTTGGCTTCGTCCTTGGTCAGCAATCCCGACCGCAGATCGCTGTCGATCGACAATTGCTTGCCGGGCATAGCATCAAGGCTGAAGCGCGCCGCGACTTCGGCCACGCGTTCGGCGCCTTTCGAGATGACGACGAACTGGACGATCGAGATGATCAGAAACACCACCAGCCCGACCGCAAGCTGCCCGCCGGCCACCATCACCCCGAACTGATGAACGATCTGCCCCGCATCGGCTTCGGTCAGAACCATGCGCGCAGTTGCTACGCTAATGCCGATGCGGAACAGGGTGGTGATCAGCAAGACGGTCGGGAAGGTGCTGAAATCGAGCGGTTTCACCACATACAGCGCGGCCAGCAGCAACAACACGCCGATGATCAGGTTCATCGCGATGAACATGTCGAGCATGACCGGCGGCATCGGCACGATCAGCAACGCGACCACCGCGACAAGCCCCGCCGGCAGCCACAGAAACGCGAGTCCTTTCGAAGGGAAGAACCGCGGAATAAGTGCTATTGCACGGTTCACTGCGCCGGTGCCACCCCGTTCTGTTCAGCGAGCAGTTCCGAATATTTGGCCATGACCTTCTTCACATAGTCTTGGGTTTCACGATAGGGCGGGATCGTGTTGCCGTATTTCTGCACCGCGCCTTCGCCTGCATTATAGGCGGCGAGCATCAGGTCGAAATTGCCGCCATATTTCTGGTGCAATTTGCGCAACAGCCGCGCACCGGCATCGACATTGGTCATTGGATCGGTCAACAGGCGGGGCTGCACGCCAAGCAACCGGCCTGTTCCCGGCATGATCTGCATCAGCCCTCTCGCTCCGGCATGGCTGACTGCGGTCTGCCGATAACGCGATTCCTGATAGATCACCGCGTGAAGAAACAGCGGGTCGATCCGGTGGGTGTTGGCAACGCTCCCGATCAAGTCGTCATGCGGTGTCCGGAAAGATTGCGGCCGCATCGCAAGGATTGCCGCATCGGTCGTGCTTGGTGGAGCAGTAAACCCCGCTCCAAACTGCTGCCCCGCAGCAAGAGGCGCGATAGCAAAAGGCTGGGGTTCGGGAACGATCCGGATTGCGAGTCCCGTGCCCGAAAGGCTCGGAGCCGATGACGCTGCACCGTAACTGTAATATTCGGTCTTTGCGCCTTTTTCGATGTTCTTGCCATTTTTGCCAGCGGTCTTCTTGAACGATTTTTTGGCAGGCTTGACGTCATCTGCTTCATCATCTTCATCGCCGTCGTCGACGGCTTCCTTGACGTTGCTCGCATAGATTATGTCGTAGCTCGCCTCGTCGCTCTGGTCGATCCGGGTCTTGCGGTCTGCCCCGATGATCACCGTCCCGTCGGGATCGACAAAATCCGACGGCGTAGCGGGTGCCACCAGAATTTCGTCGGCACATCCCGACAGCGCAATGAACCGTTCCAGCAACTTCGGATCTGCAGTCCTCAGCGTGCCATCAACCGGGCACGGGGGCGGAATCTCGTCTTTGGCTTTTTTGCCATAAGCAGGCGCGAATGTTGAAAGAAGCAGCGCGATCGCAACAATATTTTTCAACGGACTCATCTATATCTCCAGACGCCCGAACTGCACGTTCCGGCGAAAAGTTTCGATGCCCCACCCTGATGATTTTTGTGTGCACTCCCTGATGCTCACGAATCACTTATGACTTCGGTTTCAGCATTTATCAACCGTTAACACTTGGCCAATTGTTTCTTTTTGCATCATTTTTTTCACAATTAAGTAACATTAGTGTAAGTATCGGCAGCAATTCCGTGTATTTCCGCCAGTTAACCGGCGTTAAAGGCGTCGCAAATTTTTCTGTCATAAAGTCGAGCGGCTGAATCGTTTGACAGCAATTTTCCGCTGTGCATTATTGGACGGGCCGGGGGACAACCGGCGCTTGCATGAACTAGCCGGATGGAGCTTTATTCCGGCATTTTGTGTAATGCGCCAAATATTGATCGGGTTTTACGAACGGGATTTTTGCTCGAGCCGATATAATCGAGTGAGCGGATTTTCTGGTCGGATATTGCTCTTCATATGCTGCAGGCGATACTGAATGGCAGAAAAAAATGATGGCGGCGACAAGACCGAGCTTCCGACGCCAAAGCGCCTGCGCGATGCCCGCAAAAAGGGTGACGTTGCCAAATCGAAGGATGTCAGTTCGGGCCTGGTCATCCTCGGCTGGTTTGTCCTGATCGCGCTTTCAGCATCATATGTCGGATCGCAGATTACTGTTTTCTTTTCCGAGACGCTGACGGCTGCGACCGATATGCCGTTCGATCAGGCGCTGCGATCGGTCGGCTGGCAGGGAAGCGTGCTGCTGGTCAAATTGTCGCTGCTCATCCTTTTGCCGATCGCGATTTTCGCCACCATTGCCGAATATATGCAGGCAGGGCCGGTGATGACGACCGAAAAGCTGAAACCCTCGCTCGACAAGCTGAACCCGGTCGAGGGGCTTAAACGGATGTTTGGCATGGACGGGCTGGTCGAACTGGCCAAGACGCTGGTGAAGGTGGGGCTGGTGGTGGTGATCGTGTATCTGATGATCCGCGCCGGCATTACCGAGGCAGGGCAGTTCATCAACTTTGCCGGGACCGCGCCAGTTCACGATTCGGGTCAGCAGGTCGCGTTGCAGGCGCTCGACATGACTCATTCGCTGACGCTTCAGTTCTTCGCGCTGGTGGTCGGCGTGTTCCTGCTCGTCGGACTTGCCGACCATCTCTATTCGCGTCACCGCTTCATCAAGAAGATGAAAATGAGCATGCGCGACATTCGTCAGGAACATAAGGATGACGAAGGCGATCCGCACATCAAGGCGCACAGGCGCGAAATGCATCAGGAATGGGCGAACCAGAATGCGGTAGGCGCGTCGGGCGGCGCCGCAGCGTTGCTGGTCAACCCTACGCATCTGGCGATTGCGCTCGATTATGACGAGGAAGACTGCCCGGTTCCAGTCATCGCGGCCAAGGGTGAAGGCCCGCTTGCCGATGCGATGCGCGCCGAGGCGATGCGCAACGACGTGCCGATCATCCGCAACATCGCAACCGCGCGGCGTCTGTGGGCGCGTGGCGAAATCGGCGAGATCGTGCCCGAAGACATGTTCGATGCAATCGCCGAAATCATTCTCTGGGCACGCAAGGCAAAAAGCGGCGATGCCCCGATGTGGCAGGAAATGGACGATACCGGCGATAATGCAAACGCCGCGCTGTCACTCGCGCAATCGGGCCGATAAGGGCAAATCGAATTCAAGGAGCAGCTATGGGCGTTGGTACGGTATTTTCCTCGATCTTGGCAGTGGTGCTGGCGCTGGGTCTTGTCCTGGGGCTTGCCTGGGTGGCGATCTGGCTGCTGAAGAAAGTGCAGGACCGGCAACTGGGCATCGACAAGGATAATCCCGGAAAAGGCGACATCCGGTTCCTGCGCTCCCTGCCGCTTGGCCAGCGCGAACGCGTCGCTCTGATCGAACTCGATGGCGAACGCATGTTACTGGGCGTCACCGCCGGGGGTATTTCGATGCTGGCGCACTGGCCCGATCCTGAAAAGCCGGCGGTCGGGCCAGCCGGGGCGATCGGGAAACAGGGGCAATCCGCATGAATGCAGCGACACTTGCGATGCGCAAGGTCGATAGCCTCCGAAAGCTCGATCCTGCCCGGGTGCAATTGACCGACGCCTTGCTCAAGCTGCTTTCGGGCGAAATGGAGATTGCGGTTACAGGCGAGGTTCCGGCCATCCGGGCCTTTGTCACCGATGATGGCCTGGCCTTTGCGATATTGTCGGCTACCGGGCGTTGCATGTTGGCGGACGACGATAGCGTCGATCATGCCTGCGATGTGCTCGACGCTGCCGACCCGGTGCTTCGGCATGTCGAGACGAGGCTGGGGATCGCAATCGAGCCGACCGCCATTTGCGCGGCTGCGCAAACCGCGTTCAACAGTGACAACGCTGTTATCATCCGGATCGGGCATGAAGACCTGGCCCTGCTGCTTGCCATCGACCCCGATGACGAACAACGGGCGCGCTGGATAGCTGCGGCCGACGCGGCGTCGCCCGATACCGCAGCGGTGCCAGTTGCGGTAAATGTCGAGTTCGAGGCAGCGAAGTTGTCTTTGGCCGACGCTGCCGGAATTGCAGGTGGCGACATGCTTCTTCTGCCCCGATCGGCGAAGGCGGTCTGGCACGATCCGGCGCGTAATTCGCCCGGTCACGCTATCGTCGATCTCGCCGAAATGATCTTGCGACCGGGCGGCGCTTATTATGATGAAGAGGAATCGGGCATGAACGACGAATTGGGGCAGGGTGCGAACCCCGGATTTCAGGTGCCGGTTACCGTCCGGCTGCCCACGCAATATGTGGCGGCGACCACCCTTGCCGCATTGCACGCAGGCAGCAGCCTTCAGCTCGGGCCGCTGGTGCAGGGGCTTGCCGTAGAACTGCTCGTAGGCGGCCGCCCGATTGCGACCGGGGAAATTGTCGAAGTGGGCGAAAATTTCGCGATATTGATCGACGAGCGGATGGCCCCGCCTGTCGCCGCCGCCGTTACCGCCAGCAATGAAACCACTGGCGAGGTCGATCTTCGCTCTCTTTCGGACGACGGGGAATAGCAGCCATGGACCTGTCCCAATTCACCCCGGGCTCCGCGCTCGTTACCGTTGTCCTGATCGCGCTTGCGCCGTTTTTTGCGGTTATGGTGACCAGCTTTACCAAGATCGCGGTGGTGCTTAGTCTGGTGCGCAACGCGCTGGGTTTGCAGCAAGTGCCACCCAATGTCGTCATCAACGGCCTCGCGCTGATCCTCACCGTCTACGTCATGTACCCGACGCTCGACGACATGTATGCCGCCTCTGCCGGTGACAATCGCGCGGCGGTCACCATTGCTGGCGACGAGGTTGTCGGCACCAGTCCGCTGGAAAATACCGGCGACATTTTCGGTATGGCCGACCGCGCAAAGGAACCGTTGCGCGTGTTTCTGCTCAAGCATAGCGATCCCGGCGAGCGCGCATTTTTCCTGCGCACCCAACAGCGCATCAGCGGCCCTGAAAAGGCGCGCGATTTGAAGGACAGCGATTTCGTCGTCCTGATCCCGGCGTTCGTGGTCAAGGAACTGCGGCTGGCATTTCAGATCGGATTCCTGATATTCCTGCCGTTTCTGATTATCGACATGGTGATTTCCAACATCCTCCTGGCGATGGGGATGATGATGCTGTCGCCTGTCACGATCTCGCTGCCGTTCAAGATATTGCTCTTCGTTCTGGTGGATGGCTGGGTAAAGCTGACCCATGGGCTGGTGCTGTCTTATGTGTAAGGCTGGCGTTCGATGAGCGATAATGTCGTCAACATCACGATTGAGGCGATGTGGCTCGTGCTGCTGCTTTCCGCGCCGCCGATCATCGCTGCGTCGGTGGTCGGGCTGATCGTCGCCATCGTCCAGGCGGCGACTCAATTGCAGGAACAAACGCTTCAATATACGCTCAAATTCTTCGCCATCGTCATCTCGATTTTCCTCACCGCCGGGCTGGTTGCGGGCAGCCTGCTTGCCTACACAAACCAGATTTTCACCAATTTTCCGGGTATGGTCAGGTGATCGAGCCGCTGGCCCCCGGCATCGGCCAGCCGCTGATTTCGACCATTCCGTGGTTCGATCAGCTGCTCGTCGTCGGCATCAGCTCGGCGCGCTTCGCCTTTGCCTTCATTCTGGTCCCGGTCTTCTCGAAAGAAGTCATGCCCGCCACCGTGCGCAACTCGATCATCGTCACCTTCGGCATGGTCGCGCTGGCGATGACTCCCGATTTTGCCCCGCGCGACCTGACCGCGGCTGCATGGGCGCTTATGCTCGTCAAGGAAGCTGCGGCGGGAACGATCATCGGGCTGTTCTTCGCCACCGTCCTGTGGGCGATGGCCGCGGCGGGCGAGATCATCGATACCAAGGTCGGCGCGACCGTGGCGCAGCTGGTAGACCCGCTTTCGGGAACGACAACGTCATTGAATGGCATCCTTTTCGGTCGTTTTGCGCAGGTCGTTTTCGTCAGCATGGGCGGTCTGACCCTGCTCGTCGGCACGATCATGAACAGCTACACCATCTGGCCGCTTGGCCCCGGCCCGATGACATTCGCGCCGGAAAGCGTGCGGTTTTTCGAAGGCGAGTTCGGACGCTTCTTCACTTTGGCCTTCATTTTTTCGGTACCGGTGCTGACCATGCTTTATCTGGTCGATGTCGGCATGGGCTTTCTCAACCGCTTTTCGCCGCAGTTCAACGTCTTCGCGCTCTCGTTGCCGATCAAGTCGGTCGCCGCGACCCTGGTCATCATCCTGATCCTTCCCGCGATGGCGCAGGCAGTGATCAACGATATGGCCAGCCGCGAGGCCGTTTCGGGCAGTATGCTCGGCCGGACTGCATCGCCAGCACCGGCAATCGCGCCATGACACTTGCGCCATGACAGACGCCAACGACCTCATCCAGCAACGCGCACTTGCCGAGGCGCTGGCGGCGCGCTCCGCAAAGCCGGCACCCGCCAGGCCCGCTCCCGCCAAAACGGCCGCCCCCGGCACGCTCGCGGGCGAAGGCGTCACCGACCCCGGTGAACTGCTCCGCCTTATCAACCTTATCCGGCAGACCGAGGCCGAAAGCAAGGCCGCCGAAAAGACCATCGTCATCGGCGAATTTTCGGTGACCGCCGCCCGCGTGCCCGAAACCTTCATCGGTCAGCTCCCCGGCTTGACCCGAACCGAAGCCGCCGTCATGCGAATGCTCGGCTGGGGCCGCGCGAACCAGGACATCGCGATGCTGCTCGACAGCAACGAAAACACCGTGCGCACCCACATGAACAACATCATCCGCAAACTCGACCTCGACGGGATGCGCGAACTGATCACGCTGGCGGGCCTGCTCTTCCACCCGCTGGATTGAGCTGGGTGGGCCCGGCCCTAATCAAAATGATTACCCCGCCTAAACATTATGCGGATGACTTTATCATGGCAATTCAGTGATTCAGGTTTGTGAAATAGGAGGCGGCATATGAGCTTTGGCATTAGCAGCGCGGGATCAGCGGCAGCGAACAGCGCCCGGACCCAACAAGTTCAAGCCAACGCATCACCCACCGGCACACGCCAACATTGGTCTGCCGAACAGTTGTCGCATGCGAAAGCTTTTCTCGAACGGCACGCTATGCCAGCCGATCATCTGAAAAGCGTCGTTTTCGTGAAAGGGATGACAGGCCATGGCTGGATCGTCGATCGAGCGCGCGAAAATGGTAATCCCGCAATAACGCGTGGTAATGTGGTCTATGTCCGCGATGATTACTGGGCAATGGCTACCGACGCCACGAAAGAAGTTTTTTGGTCCGAAATTTTTCATACGTCTCAATATCAGCTCGGCAATTTTGAAAGCCACTATCTATCGGGTATGATTGGCAGCCTGTTAATCGGTGGAGACGGACATCGCGGTAATATAATGGAAACCGTTGCGCATAATCGGGGTGAAAAAATGGCGAAGCTCTGGAACGCGCGAAATTGATGCTAAAATGGGCTTTACGCTGCATTTCACCTGCGCTTGCGCTCATGCTGCTCGCCGCTTGCGGGGGCGATCCCTTGCCCAAGCCGGAACTGCTCGATTACCCGCAATCGCAATGGCCGCAAAGGGCGCAATCGATGTCCACGGACGAGCTGTTTTACGTCTATCGTTATCATCTGTCGTTGAAACCTCCGTACGACACGAGCTTTGCCGATATTCTGGGCACGAAAGGCCGGGAGTCGGTGCTGGCCTGGATCGCCGATCTCGAGTCGGACAACGAACCGGGAATCGATGAGCCATATTTGTTCGGACCGATCATCGAGCAGGCCTTTCGTCGCGGCGGCTATGATCTGTGCGCCGACCCTGAAACGCTGAACCGGGCGGCCAGGGCGCTCATCCGCCCACGGGTCGCCCGAACCACGGCGGAATCGCTCGCTCTACTTCGGCAGCAATGCGTGCCTCCGGAAACTGCGCCCTAATCAAAATGATTACCCCGCCTAAACATTATGCGGAGCGCGGCGGATCGATTCTTGAGGCAATAAGGTGGGGAAGGTTCGGTAGCCGCTGAACCTGACAGGATTTAACCTTGAGACAGGAGAAGTATCATGAGTTTAGTTGGTGGACTTTTTAAGTCGTTGGTCAACCCGATGTCGTTAATGCAGCTTGCAATGGGTCCAGCTGGTTGGGCATCGCTTGCGATGAAGACTATTGGGTCTCAAATTGCAATGAATGTAATTCAACAGCTTGGGCAGAAAATGGGCCTGCCCCAACCGATGATTGACATCGCGCAAGCATCATTCGCTATGCGGACCGGGCAGCCCGGACTGGCACGCGAAAACGTTCGTGAAGCCGTTCAGGGACTTGGTGATCAAGTGAATTTGTCACCTTTCGATCGCGGCCAGTTGGAACGCACAGCAGAGTTCAACATAAACGATTTTATCAGCAAAATGGATCGTGCCGTAGAAGATGGAAAGGCGGCAGCAAAGCGCGGCAATCCTAAAAGGGGTGGAAGTATCCTGGAAGTACTCGCTGGGATTATGGGTGACGTAATGAATGCAAAAATCGATCAAATGAAGGGCCTTGCCCAGCAAATGGACAATGTGAAACACAAACAGGGCAAGACTGACTCTGTACAAATCAATACAGATTTGCAGGTTGCGACTCAGGAATTCTCAATGATTATGAATTCGACCGCAAATATGATCAAAACGATCGGCGATGGCTTGACTACGATGGCGCGTAAAGGCTAACCTCTTTCGAGGGCGAACGGGGCGAAGAGCGATCTTCGCCCCTTTTTGTTTTGGAGGTTATCATGTCGATGAAAAAGTCGTTAGTTGCCGCTACTTGTATTTTGCTTTCGTATGATGGTGCCCTAGCACAAAGTTGGGATGTTCTAACGCCTCAATTGAATACGATTGAATTTGGGCGGGTAAACCAGCAAATTATCGATAACCAACAAGGCAGTTCCGAACAAAATTACACCCCTGCATTTACTCCCGACGATAGCGGGTCTTCGTCTGTTCGTGTCACTTACACCCCGAAGAGGTCCCGTACCAAGGTCAATCTTCGGTCCTTTGTCGCCAAGACGCGCGCCACAGACCCGAATACCGCGAATCAAATGGAGATATTATTTGGTTCGACTGATGTGATCCGCACTATCGGTAGCGCAATGCGGGGAGTTGGTCTCGACCCGGCCAACGCCGCCGATGCGTTTGCCGTTTATTGGGTATCGGCGTGGCAAGCGAGCGTAGGCGAAATGAAGACAGCTTCTCCAACGGCTTATCAAGCAGTAGCAGCGCAGGCCGCACGCGGGTTATCGCAATCGCCGGAATTTGCCTCCGCAACCGATGAACAAAAGCAGGAGATGGCCGAGGCACTCATGGTGCAAATGGCGCTTATCGATGCTCACAAGGAAGAAAGCATTTCCGACCCGGCCAAACAAAAGGCGCTTGCTAATGCGGTGTTGCGAGGCGCTGCAGCCTCGGGTCTCGAACTTGGCCAAATGGTGCTCACGGAACGCGGCTTCGAACAAGGCAAACCTAAAAAGCGTGCCGATGCGAGCGATGCGGCACAGGGCGAAGACAAGGCTATCGCCGCCGCCAATAGCACCCCGGGCGATGAAGGCCTGGGCACCGGCCAACTGGCCCTGATCGCTGCCGCCGGTGGCGCAGGGCTTGCAGGCGTGTTCCTGTTCGGCAAGGCAATGGGTAAGAGGGGTTAAAAAATCAAATATTGGGTCCTCGGAAACACGCTATATCTTCAGTAATCACGTTGCCCAAGATTATTTTCGTTCGGAAGATTATCATGACGCCTTTAACAAAAATATTGGGCTTCTTCGCAATTATCGGCGGGATTTGTTCGTCGGCTGTTGCGCAGATTACAGTCGAGCCGATATACTCTCCTGGGTTCATAATGTCGCAAAACGACATAAAATTCAATCCGGTAGTTAACAGAATCGCAAACCGGGGCGAAGAGTCGCAGGATGAAGACAGCGTTGCGTCACAGAGCAGCGTTGCCGATGTTCAAACCAAATTTTCTGCTTCGAGGTCTCGGACGCAATCGAACCTGAGAAATTTTGCAAACAAAACGCGCACTGCAAATCCGGAAAGTGCAGCAAAAATGGAGCAGCTTTTTGCGTCAACGGACATCATCGGCCAGATAGGCGACATTATGCGAACGGTCGGGTTGCGGTCTGACGATGTGTCGCACGTCTATGCGGTCTGGTGGGTGAGCGCGTGGAGGGCCACGACCGGCGACGACAGCGCTGACGCCGCCACTTATGCTGCCGTTGCGGAACAGGCGCGGCGCGGTCTGGCGAGCAGCCCTGAATTTGCCAACGCCAACGATGCGCAAAAGCAGGAGATGGCTGAGGCGCTGATGATCCAGGCGGCAATGATCGACGGGATGGTCGAACAATATGGCAGCGACCCCAAGATGATGAAGCAGGTCGCCAGCGCGGTCAGGAAGGGCGCGGCGGCATCGGGTATCGATCTCGACAGCATGACGCTCACGCCAGAAGGTTTCGCATCGGTCGGCAAGAAACGCAGCGATGCGGGCGACGCGACACAAGGCGAAGACAAAGCCCTCGCCGCTGCCGACACCGCCGCAGACGATGAAGGCCTCGGCACCACCCAACTCGCCCTCATCGCCGCCGCGGGTAACGCTGGCCTTGCGGGCGTGTTTCTGTTCGGCAAGGCGATGGGCAAGAAGGGGTGAACAGGGGAAGCAAATATGCGGTCCCAGCAACGGCGCGTCGCCAAACTGAATTCAGCCGGACGCTGTTACATCAAACCCCATTAATTTCCCAGCCGCGACCAGAGGCTGCGGCGGTGCATCGCCCACGAAATGCCAAAGCAACTCCCATGCGACGCCATATTCGCCGTGATCGAGATAGTCCTGAACGTCATTTGCATCATCGGGCGGCACGTGATCAGCCATTATTGTCAGACTATTGGCAATCAGCGTTTTGAGATTTTCAGATGTTGATTGTTCAAGCATCATGGGTTCCTTGGAACATTGGTCGGAAATGCGGTGACAACGCCTCCGCCGTTCGCGCTGCTTTCTTGGACCACACGAACACTTATCCCGTCAACCATAACGTCTTTCACTGTTCGGCCATTCGCCTGCGTACGCGCCGGAATAGACGCATCGGCTGCAATGCGTTCTACTTCATCCAAGATGCGATCAGCTGACCATGATTCCGGGAAAGAACTTTTGCCCGGCCCACCCGGAAACAGATGGCCGCCGCCCGTTCCGTCGCCATACAGCATATGGCGCGCGCGTTGCTCCGAAATATGCGTCCTCGATAGGGCGAGGTTTGCTGCACCCGCCACTTCGTCGGTCCCGTGCGCCGCCATCCCAAAAAACTCGTCAAGCTGACGCTTCATGCCTTCCAGCGATTCTCGCGCACTTTGTGGTAGGGCGTCGAGAGCGCCCTGCGGGATTCGTCCGACTAGATCGTGAATCTCGCGCAATGTAGGCTCCAGCGCCTGACGCACAGTTGCGTTGCCTGCAGCAGCGGTCACTGCATCGGACACCGTTTGTGCCCATTTACCCAGCTTGCCCAGTTTCGCCGCGTCGCCAAGTATCGGAACGATACCCGCCACCGATATCACGCCATTGACCATATGGCCGCCAGCCGCACTCCATTCGCCATTCCACCCAGAGCCAATGGCGCGGCCTAGCGAAATGACGGCGTTTGATCCATCGGCTATCCCGGTCGGATCGACAATGCCGCCAAGATCAAGGGCCATTTGAGTTAGATCAGCGGCAAGCGTAGCCGCGCTTGGTCCTTCGCTTGGTTGTAGAGCGCCACCCTGCACTTCAAGCTCGGCCAATGTCAGGCCGTTCGCCTGCATGTCGCGCAGGCCGTTTTCAATGCGCGTCACATCGTCGGTGCGCGAGTTACCGTCACCCCAAATCCTGTCGAACCGGGCATAGAGCGCAGCGCGGCTGGCATCAGCCGGGGCAGTAAAATCCTGTCGGACCGATGGGGCATCGTTTGCAAAGACTATCGCCTGGCCGTCAGGTGCTGAGACGCTGTATCGAGCGCTGCGATACTGGCCCTGCTGCACAGGGCTAAGTTGCGCCATCACCGCGCGCTCTACATCTTGTCCGAGAGCTGTGTTCTGCGACCGCACCGCTTCTACAGCAGATTTCAAAGCAGAGATGTCGACGCTGTTGCCACGCCGGGCATTATCGAGAATCGACCGTGTCAGCGTACCGGCATAAACACTGGGCGGCGGCGCGCTTTGCCCGGTCGTCGATTGGACGGGTTGAACGCTGCTCATCTCGCTGCTCCTCGATAGTTGCAGCAAGTTAGTTATCGTGATGGCGTGAAACGTATATAGACGATTTGTTTAGACCAGCCGCATATTAGTCTCTAAAGCATTGAAATTGGGCCTTAAATCGCGGGAACTATCTCATTACTCGAGCGGAATTTGCGTACCTGCTGTTGAGGATGCATCGGCGCTATCGCTATGACGATGGTAAGGAAAGCAAGGCTAAACCGGCAACCGCGTCTCAAGCCGTGATGATAAACGGCGCGCGTTGTTCGAGACCCGAGGAACCGAGCCGGCCCTAAACATTATGCTTA
The DNA here is from genome assembly GCA_943369235.1 of Sphingomonas paucimobilis. Taxonomy (GTDB): domain Bacteria; phylum Pseudomonadota; class Alphaproteobacteria; order Sphingomonadales; family Sphingomonadaceae; genus Sphingorhabdus_B; species Sphingorhabdus_B paucimobilis_A. The sequence goes on along the minus strand of CALRMO020000032.1, from coordinate 2,922 downwards.
TGGCGTCCAAAGTGGTGATGTGGGATTAAGGGCTGACCGACCGGAATCAGTAAAAGGATGCTACTGCGATGTCGCCGCCCAGTCCTGTTCAATCGTCATCCACGCGGAATATCGCCACTTCGTCGGGCAACCAGACGAGCGACCCCGGCGCGATTGCCAGCCGAATAGTTTCGAACGCGCGCGGCAATATTGATCGGGTACGAAACGAACTGGCGACTTTGGCTCGGCAGAATCCTGCACTTGAAGCCCAAGTCCGCGTCGCGGTCGAGGCGCAGCTGACGCCAACCCAGCGCGGCGAACTGGCGCGCACTGGTGCCAATGACAATCCCGCCCGTCCGGCCCAAAGCAATGAGGGTGTCGGTTCGTTTTTCGAAGGCGCGATTAAGGGTGATTTTGGTGATAACAACAGCTGGTCGGCGACTGCCGGGCAGGTCGCGATGGGCTTCGTCCCGATTGCCGGGCAAATCGCCGACGCACGCGATACCGCCGCCGCTGTCGGACAGATATGGCGTGGCGAATCGGGGGGCTGGCTGAACCTGGGCGCATCGGTCATCGGCTGGGTCCCGGGCATCGGTGATGGCATCAAGGCGGGTATCCGGGGTGGCCAACGCGTTGCCGACGCATCGACCGAGGTTGCGCAGCAAGTCGTTCGCCAAAGCGACGAGGTGGCTCAGGGCACGGTGCGTCAGGCCGATGAGGCTGCGGCGGCAATTCCCGTCCGGCGTTTCAGCAATGCCGATGACTTCAACCGCGCTGCCAACAACGCAACGCCGAACACCCGCTATGAATTTGGCAATTATTCCTACACCACCGATGCACGCGGCCGGGTCGCAACTTCGGAAGGCCAGATCAGCCTGACCCCGACCGGGCGCAATGATCCTGCGTTGCAACGCGATATCGGGCGGGAAGGCCGGCCGACCGATATCGGCTTCCACCTGATTGCCGACCGCTTCGGCGGACTGACGAACCGGTTGAATGTGGTTCCTGGCAATGGCCGCCCGATCGGTGACGGCCTGCCCAATCTTAACCAGGGCGCGTTCAAGCGGTTTGAAAACCGGGTCGCCGAACTCGCCGGACAGCCTGGCAACACTGTTGAAGTGCGGATAAGAACCGAATATGATGCAGCGAACATTAGCAATCGCCCTGACAATATCGTGGGTGCTTACCGGGTCAATGGCGGGCGCTGGATCGAACAAGGCTTCGTTAACAAGTGACCGGTTTGTCGTTAAGGAAAGTGAAGCCGCGCGTATCATGAGTTTTACCGAAGCACAAAATGCCATCGTCCGGTCGGTTGCCGCCGATATGGGACGGAGCGATTGGGAACGGATATTCGTCGATGCCGAAATTCTCGAACAGGATGACGGCTACGACATAGACACGGTCAGCTTCGTGATCGTCCGCGATTCAGGCGGCGCTTTGACCGACCCTCAATTCTCGCTTGGTGCTGAATCGCGCGAGGCAATATCGGCGCTTTACAAACAGCGTCAGGCAGAGGCGGGCGAGACGATCGGCGGGTTCGAACTGAAGATCGATTATCCCGGCAAGTTCGCCTTCAAGTTCAATCACGACAAGCCAAAGCGCCTGAACGGTATCTGGGACCAGCAGCGGCAAAGCTGGCTCGACAATTATCTCGAGCATTACAAAGCCGAAACCGGCGGGCAGGAGCGCTGATTTGCGTAGCCTGACGGAATTGGCAGCAGCGGCTGCACTGGTCATGTCGTCATCGGGCGTCGCGGCCGCCTATCGCGGCGAAACATTCGTGTGCCATTTCCCCGTGGCGGGCAAGGTGGTGCTCGACACACGCGAACCCGGCGCCTCGATCACTTACCGTGGCAAAAGATATCCCGCGACTAGCGGCAGCTATTTTTACCAGACCGAATCGACAACGATCACGATGGCATTCAATCCGCCGATGACGAAATGGACGCTGACATTATGGGACCGCCAGGACCCGAAGCCCGAAAAGGCCAAAAGCTGCACCAGAAAGAAAAACACGCGCTGATTGGCCCTATCGACAGTAACTTTCGACCTCGCCAAGATGCCCGGCGTAGCGTTCCAGCCTCTCTTTATATTCCGCATCGAGTGGGTTGTAAGGCGGCTCGAAATCAGGCCGCAAAATCAATGCTTCGCAATATTCGCGGTAGCAGGCGGATGGAAAATCGGGTTCCGATTTTCGATTATCGAGATCGTTGCAGCTTTCTTTTTGCGACATGAGCTGTTGCGAACATTGGGCTTCGTTGAGCTGCTTGCGGCCCGCCGCTTTGTTGCCGGCTCGACACAGGCTTTCGGCATGGCCGGCCCATGTTGCTGAATTGGGGGTTTCGAACAATGTTTCCGCGCCGATCTTGGCGAAGCTTTCGGCCGCTTTCGTAAAATTGCCCTGACGCAATTCGAAATACGCCCGGTCTATATCTTTCATATACGCAACATTATCCAAAGGAGCCGCTTCACGCGGCTTGAACAGGTCAGAAAATCCATCCGGCAAATTGGCATAATTGTCGAAGCGATAAGCGGTGTCCGCAGTGCTTTGAAGAGATGGGGCGCTCGTTGCCTCTGTTGCGCGAGCGTCATCACGCAGCGGCTCTCCGCACGACATCAACAGGGCTGACGCCATACAAAGAACAAACGCGCTGGCGTGGTGCATTATGGTCAACGAAAGAAATAAGGTGCTGGATCGACACGATTGCCGTTTGTGCGGATTTCGACATGGACATGATCACGAACATTGGCGGAATATTGCCCGCGCATTTGAAGATCCTGTGCGATGGCGACGGTGGCTCCGGCAGACACCTGCTGCCCAATTAGCGCCCGATCGGGATTCGCATAAAATACCCTGACAGCTGTGCGGCCATCGTTCGAGACGATTTCAAAGCCGCTGTGGACATTATTGGGATTCACCTGCCGCAAGGTGCCGGAAATCGG
>CALRMO020000031.1:0-20248 GCA_943369235.1 Sphingomonas paucimobilis | reverse complement strand
CACGCAGGTCCATGTTGATGCGTGACAGGAAGCCGGAACCCAGGGCTTCATTGGCGATGATCGCGGTTTCGAGGTCAGCCGTGCCCTTTGTCGCCAATACCTGGCCGCCCAGAATCAGCGATTGCGGCGAACCCGGACGGTTGATCAGGATAATGCGCGGATTGGCAGCGGCAGGCGCCGCCGACATATTCTTTGCCCCGGCAGGACCGGTTGCTTTCCAGTTACCGAAGCTGCCTTCCAGCGCGTTTTTGATATCGGCGAGCGGCTTGTCGCTGACGACGAAGAATGTCGCCTTTTCCGGACGGAACCATTTGTGGTGGAAATCGAGAATTTCATCGCGCGACACCTTGCTGACTGTCGCGACGTCGCCGGTTCCGGTGAACGAAATTCCATATGGATGGTCTTTCCCGTACAGGATCGGCGGCAAGGTGCGGAAGGCGATCCCTTGCGGGTTGGTCAGTTCCGACTGGATGCGCGCCAGTTGCTGGCCACGCAGACGTTCGACTTCCGCCGGGACAAAGTCGGGTTTAAGCACGATGTCGGAAAACAGCTTCAGCGACGGCGCGAGATTGGCCGACAGCGATGTCACGTTGACATTGGTGCGATCCATGCTGGCACCGCTGCTGATATTCGCGCCCAGTCTTTCCTGCGCCTCGGCGATTTGCGTCGAGGTCATGCCCGCCGCGCCTTCGTCGAGCAATGCCAGCATCAGCGACTGCGTGCCCGAACGGTCACGCGGATCGGCTGTGTTGCCCGCATCGAAGCTCAACGACACCTGAGTCATCGGCACGGCGTTACGCTGCGCATAGACGACCTCAATCCCGTTCGACAATTTCGTGCGTTCGACCTTGGGGAATGACAGATCGGATATCGTGCCGAGTTCTGGCGCGGGCGGGCGCTTGACGATTGGAAGCGCCTCGGCGACCTTCGGCGCTGATGCGCCCTTGGCTTCTTCATAGGGAAGGCGCTCGCCCGGCTCAACGGTCAGCGCATAGACCGGACGCGTCAGCCATTTGCCCATCGCGGTTGTGACCTGGGCGGGTGTGACCTTGGACAGCTGGTCAAGCTGCTTTTTGTAAAAATCGCTATCGTTGCGGTACAAAGCGCCCTCGGCCAGTGCGACGGCCTTGCCGCCAAAGCCGCCGACTTGCTCAAGTCCCGCAAGGCGGTTCGACACATTGCGCATCTGAACGCGCTGCACTTCGTCCGCCGTTGGGCCGGTTTTGATAAAGTCCGCAATGATTTCATCGAGCCGCTTGGCAACTACAGCAGGATCGACGCCGGGCTTCACATCTGCGGTGATTTCCACGCCGCCCAACTGGGCAAAGCCCTGATATCCGGCGGTCACATTCACCGCGAGCTTCTCTTCACGCACGAGGATGTTGTCGAGCCGCGAACTGGCGAGGCCACCCAACACCGACGCACCCACCCCAAGCGGGACCGAATCGGCGCTGTCTATTCCCGGCACCGTCCAGTTGCGGTAAAGCCGCGTCGTTGCAACCTTGTCCTTCATCACCTCGAATTTGGGTGCGGGGAGCGTCGGCACATCTACCTTCAACGGCTGCTGTTTCGGGCCAGCCTTGATCGCGCCGAAATTCTTTTCGACCAGCCGTTTGGCGGTCGGGACATCGACGTCGCCGGCAAGAACCAGAACCGCATTATTGGGCCCATAATGCTGGCGGAACCATGCGCGCACATCTTCCATGCTGGCACCGTCGAGGTCGGCCATCGAACCGATCGTCGAATGTCCGTAAGGATGGCCTTCGGGAACCATGCCCTTGATCTGCGCATATTCGACAAGACCATAAGGCTGCGTGTCGCCCTGGCGCTTTTCATTCTGCACCACGCCGATCTGGTTGGTCAGATTTTCCTGAGTCACCGCGCCGAGCAGATAGCCCATGCGGTCGGCCTCCAGATACAGCATCCGGTCGAGTGCGCTTGTCGGCACGGTCTGGAAATAGTTGGTGCGGTCGAACCAGGTCGTGCCGTTATAATCGGTTGCGCCCATATTCTGCAGCGGGGTGAAGAAATCGCCGGGCGCGTTTTCCGACCCGTTGAACATCAGATGCTCGAACAGATGCGCAAAGCCGGTCTTGCCCTTGGGCTCATGCTTCGATCCGATATCATACCAGATCGACACCGCAACGACCGGAGCCTTGCGATCGGTATGGACGATAACGCGCAGGCCATTATCCAGCGTAAACTGCTCGTGCGGGATATCAATTTGCTTGACCAGCGACGACGCCGGAACCGGCGCCGGGTCCGCAGCCAAGGCGGGCGATACAAGCATGGTTGCGCCAAGCAGCGCGGCGGTAAGTTTACGGATCATGTGGTGCTCCCAAAGCAAATTGATTATCGATAAAGATAGCGACGCGCTGGTCAAACACAATGTAATCGCCAATTAATTTCGACAAACAGCATTTAGGGCCGATAACGGCGCTTCGCATGGGCGAGTGCGTCGGCCCATTCGAAATGCACGGGCTTGAACTTGCGGTCGATGAACAGCTGCATCTGGTCGGTATAATGTGGCGATTCGGGGCGGTTGGTGGCTGCGCCATAAGGCTGAATTGACTGGCTCCACACTTTGCCAGCCTTGTCCCAGTTGATCAGCATGATGAAGCTGTCGCCATGTTTGACCCGCATGCGTCCGTCCGCCATCGGCTCCCAGGTGGTGGCCGCACGCAACGTGTCTGTCCCCCCGTTCGCGGGCAGATCGACCTTGCCGCGAATGAGGCGCTGGACCTCGCCCAATGGCGGGTCGATCCGGCCAAACCCGCGCATCAGGGCATCGACGACCTCACGCAGTTTCTCGCGCGCGTCGGGCAAGGGTTCGCCATGATAGTTGGCGCGGTTCGCCATATGCATCATCGCCTCGCCAAGGGTGTCGGCGCGCCCCTTGCCGTCGCTGTTGAAATCCCATTCGCGCAGCAGCTTTTGCGCGGCGACAAGGTCGGGTTCATCCTTAAGGTCGGCGGCGAGCAGCTTTGCGATCCACGGGCCTGCAAGGCTGTTGCGGCTGTAAACCGTGTCGAACTTGATCGCGAGCAGCTCTTCGGGCGTCAAGGACGTGTCGGCTTCGAGCAGTTCAAGCCCGCGAACGATCCGGTTGGTCTTTCGCGCCTCGATGCCCATCAAGGGTGAGAAGTTTGCGACGTCAAGCTCGGAGCCCTTGCCAGCCGCCATGAACGGGGTGTTGTTGGAATTGGTGACGAAACCCGACGCCGGGTCGACAACCATCGGCGTCGCGCTCCACGGCAGGACCGCGCGTGGCACATCGGCGCTGATATCGCCCGGCAGCACTTTGGTGTAATCGAACCCAACTTTGCGGTCGGGGAAGATGGCGTTGTAGAAATACCCGATCTTCCCGGTTTTGTCGGCGTAAATGAAATTGGTGGCGGGTATCCCGCGCAGGCTCATCGCCGCAATCCACTGGTCGTAATCCTGCGCTTTCTGGATCCGGAAATATTGTTCGAGCAGCTTTACATCATCGATCCCGGCGTAGCGGATCGCGAACGCGCCGTTTTTGTTGATGATGACGGGTCCATGTTCGGATCGGTAGACGGTTTTCGGGACCGGAAGGTTGAATGGCCCGAACTTGACGGGCAGCCAGATGCGTTTCTGGACAAGCGGCTTCCATTTGCCGTCCATCCTGTACTGCGTTTTGTCGGCGTTGGTGACGAGTTTGTAGACGTCGATCAGATCGGGCTGGTTGACCGTATTCGTCCAGCCAAGATTGCGGTTATGTCCCAAAAGGACGAACGGTGATCCGGGAAACAAGGCGCCGGCCATGTCCAGACCTTCGCCCGAATGCACCACCGCCTCATACCACGCCACGCTGCCTTCATAGGGCTGATGTGAATTCGAGATCAGCCAGGTCTTGCCGTCGGCCATGCGCTTGGGCGCTACGGCAAAGGCGTTCGACCCGTTCATCGACGGGTCGGTTCCGACCGGCGTCATTTTGGCGACGGGCTCTGCGGTCGGCATCTTGTTGTCGTTCAGCTTCTTGATGGTGTCATCAAGACCATAGAAAAACGGGGAGCGCAGCACGAAGCCAGCCGCGACGTCGCGCCCGGTAACCGGAAAAAGTTTGGAAAGCCGGACCTCGTCGGGGTGCTTGTCGGCATAATGGTTCAGGCCCGCTGCGTATCCGTCCATGACCCCGCGCACATCGGCGGGGATCGTATCATATTTCCGCTGTATCGTGTCACGCACACCCAGAAGCTGTTCGACATAGTCGATCGGCGCGCCATCGCTGCCCAGCATCGCGCCTGCCCGCCCCCGGGTCATGGCGACGACTTCCTGGATCGTGCCGAAATCATCTTCGCTATGGGCAAAGGCCAAGCCATAGGCGACATCGGCGTCGGTCTTGCCGTTGATATGCGGTACGCCGAATTCGTCGCGGGCGATTTCGACATCATAAGCGCGCTTGGGCGGTGCGACTTGTGCCGTTGCCGCCATCGGCTCCCAGACCGCAAGGCCAACCCCAATGACAGCCACCAACACGACCAGCACCAGAACAGCGCGCTTAATCCATTTCATATTGAAACTCTCCTCCCGGCCTGAATGGCAAAGCTGGGGCGGAGTGCAAGCCATTTTTGTGGCAAGCCTCTTGTGTTGTCAAAAAGCCACACTACCTGTGTTAGGGTAGCAGAACAGGACATGCCATGAACCTCGAAAAATTCACCGACCGCGCAAAGGGCTTCCTGCAAAGCGCGCAGACTGTTGCCATCCGCATGAGCCATCAGCGCATTTCGACCGAGCATCTGCTGAAGGCGTTGCTTGAAGACGAGCAGGGCATGGCGTCGGGGCTCATCAAGGCGGCGGGCGGCGACGCGGCGACGGCGTTGCGTGAGACCGATGCGGCGCTGGCGAAGGTGCCTGCGGTCTCGGGCGGCGGCGCGCAGCAAACACCTGGCCTCGATAACGACGCGGTGCGCGCGCTCGATTCTGCCGAGCAGGTCGCGCAAAAGGCGGGTGACAGCTATGTCAGCGTCCAAACGATCTTGCTGGCGCTCTCGCTTGCCTCCGGTACCGCAGCGGGCAAGGCGCTCGCCGCAGCCGGGGTGAAGCCCGAGGCACTGAATGCCGCAATCAAGGAACTTACCGGGGGGCGGACCGCAGACACGGCAGGGGCCGAGGACCGCTATGACGCGCTCAAGAAATTCGCGCGCGACCTCACCGAGGTTGCGCGCGCGGGCAAGCTCGACCCCGTTATCGGCCGCGATGAAGAAATTCGCCGGACCATCCAGATTCTGGCGCGGAGGACCAAGAATAACCCCGTTCTGATCGGCGAACCTGGCGTCGGCAAGACGGCCATCGCCGAAGGGCTGGCGCTGCGTATCGCCAATGGCGACGTCCCTGACAGCCTGAAGGATCGCAAATTGCTCTCGCTCGACATGGGCGCATTGATTGCGGGTGCAAAATATCGCGGTGAGTTCGAGGAACGGCTGAAGGGCGTTCTCGATGAGGTAAAGCAGGCCGAGGGCGACATCATCCTGTTCATCGACGAAATGCACACGTTGGTTGGCGCGGGCAAGGGCGAAGGCGCGATGGACGCTGCCAACCTTATCAAACCAGCATTGTCACGCGGCGAGCTGCATTGCATTGGCGCGACGACGCTCGACGAATATCAGAAGCATGTCGAAAAAGACCCCGCACTGCAACGCCGCTTTCAGCCTGTTTTTGTCGGCGAACCGACGGTCGAGGATACGATTTCGATCCTCCGCGGGCTTAAGGAAAAATACGAGCTTCACCACGGCGTGCGGATTACCGACGGCGCGCTGGTAAGCGCGGCGACGCTCTCGCATCGCTACATTGCGGATCGCTTCTTGCCCGACAAAGCCATCGACCTGATGGACGAGGCTGCCTCGCGCCTGCGCATGGAGGTTGAGTCCAAACCCGAAGAGATCGAGAATCTCGACCGGCGGATCATCCAACTCAAGATCGAGCGCGAGGCGTTGGGCAAGGAAACCGATGCCGCGTCCAAGGACCGGCTGGCAACGCTCGAAAACGAACTCGCCAATCTCGAACAGCAGTCATCCGAACTGACGCAACGCTGGCAGGCGGAGAAGGAGAAGATTTCCGCCGAGGCCAGGATTATGGAGCAGCTGGACAGCGCGCGCATCGAACTCGACCAAGCGCAACGCGGTGGCGACCTGGCCAAGGCGGGCGAACTGCAATATGGCACGATACCCGGCCTGGAAAAGCAACTGGCCGACGCGCAGGCAGCGGCGGGGAACGCCATGCTACGTGAAGAAGTAACCCCCCAGGACATCGCCTCGGTGGTCAGCCGCTGGACCGGCATCCCGGTCGACAAAATGCTCGAGGGCGAGCGCGACAAGCTTCTGAATATGGAGCAGTTAATCGGCGCACACGTGATCGGACAGAAGGACCCTGTGGAAGCTGTATCCAAGGCCGTGCGCCGCAGCCGCGCTGGCCTCCAAGACCCCAATCGGCCGCTAGGCAGCTTCCTGTTTCTTGGGCCAACAGGGGTCGGCAAGACCGAGCTCACCAAGGCGCTCGCCTCATTCCTGTTCGACGACGATAACGCGATGGTCCGCATCGACATGAGCGAATTCATGGAAAAGCACAGCGTCGCGCGGCTGGTCGGCGCACCTCCGGGCTATGTCGGCTATGAAGAGGGCGGCGTGTTGACGGAGGCCGTTCGCCGGCGACCTTACCAAGTTGTTCTCTTCGACGAGGTCGAGAAAGCGCATAGCGATGTTTTCAACATCCTGTTGCAGGTGCTCGACGATGGACGCCTCACCGACGGACAAGGCCGAACGGTCGATTTCTCGAACACGCTGATTATCCTGACCTCGAACCTTGGCAGCCAGTATCTGGCAGGGCTAGACGACGGACAGGATGTAAAGGAGGTCGAGCCGCAGGTCATGGAAATCGTCCGCGGCCATTTCCGCCCCGAATTCCTCAACCGCCTCGACGAGGTCATCTTGTTCCACCGCCTCGGCGTTGAACATATGGCGCCGATCGTCGATATTCAGGTGCAACGTGTGCAAAAACTGCTCAAGGACCGCAAAATCACGCTGGCGCTTTCGGACAAGGCCAAGCTGTGGCTGGGGCGCGTAGGGTATGACCCGGTCTACGGCGCGAGACCTCTTAAACGCGCGATCCAGCGCTATTTACAGGACCCGCTGGCGGACAAGCTGTTGCGGGGGGAAATCCCGGATGGGTCGACGGTGCAGGTGGATGAAGGCGATGGGGCTTTACGATTTAGCGTCGGCTAACTCCGTAATGAATCAGCTGGCCAACACAGATCAAAAGGGCCGCTAGATAACTAGCGGCCCTTTTAGATTCAATTTCGCTTAGAAGTTAAAGCGAACACCAGCCCGATAGGCGCGGCCGAAGATGCCGGAGCCAGCTTGAACTGGGTTGTAGAGATGTGCGCCGTAGGTAGCAGCATCTACGTCGGGCAATTTGTTAAACGCGTTGAGGACGTTCACGTAAAAAGTAAAGTCTTCGTTGACCCGGAACTGGCCGACTAGATCGACCGTTGTATAGCTGCCTACATCGCATGGCGTGTATGGAACGCCTAAACCGCAATCTCCTGCAGTATCAGGACCGGTTTCATCTTCTGCCGACAAGTTGTAGCCGTCTACATAATTGACCGTGCCCGTCAGCGTAAACGCATCATAGGTGATGCTGTTCTGCCACGAACCACGCCATTCAGGTGTACCCGAACCGGCAGTTAGAGCGTAGTTGCCGAGCGTTCCCTCGTAGCTCTGCGTCGATCCATCGGGAAAAGTCGTGCTGAGATTGATGATGTAGCTTGCTTCGAGTGACGATTGGAAGCTGACATCACCCAATTCGAGGTTCACCAAAGCCGCGAAATCGAGACCTTCTGACTTGATCGTGTTAGCGTTAATCAGCGGCGATTCAACAAATGCCGGACGCGGAAGCGACAGCGGGTTGTTGATGTCCGGTGCATCAGCAATGACGTTGTAACCTGCAGGTATTGGCTGACCTGCAAAATAGGCGTCAAGTGCCGGCTGGATTGGAGCCGAGGTAATCGAGTTTGTCTTCTTGATGTTGAAGTAATCAACAGTAAGCCGAACTTCCGGAATTGGCGCGACAACAATACCGGCTGTAAAGCTGCGCGATTTTTCTGGCTTCAGATCGGGCGAAGCCAGCGTAGTCAGGCCCCGAGCATAGGACGTGATGTAGGTCGAGCAGTTTGCAGGCGTTGCCGCCGTACATCCAGCACCATATTGCGACAGGAACGACTGCGGCAGCGTTGCAGTTGCGACGTTGACGAAACCAGTGGTCGGCAACGCGTTCGCTTCACCAAATGCTGGAATACGGAAGCCCTTCGAGTAGGTCGCACGCAAGGTGACCTGCTCTATTGGCTGCAGCCTGGCACCGATCTTTGGCGAGAACGCGCTCTGACCTGACGAATAGTCGTCATAACGGCCCGAGCCATTCAGTTCCAGGAAGGTCGTAATCGGCGCATTCACTTCGAAGAATGCCGATTTCACCGTACGATCCCCGGTCGTCCCGAACGCGTTCAGCGTGAAATAACGCTGCGTTGGGCCGTTGGTATCGTCGTTTGCGCTTGGCGCATCGACCGCTTCATATCGGATTTGCGCGCCAACGCCCACCTTCAACGGGCCGCCGGGCAGTTCAGCCACGGTGGTGCCGATGGTGCCCTGAAGAGCGTAAAGGTCTGAAGAGGCATCCGTAATGTTGTCGGGTGAGATGAAGTCGAGCGTTTCTTGCGAATTGGCGGCGGGGTCACGGAAGTTGTAACGGCCCTGTGCAATCGCGGTAAGCAGGTTGGCAATGTAAACATACCCATTCTGCGTACGGCGAAGGTCGTTGTGCATCGCGGTAGCATCTACTGCGTAATCCCAGTCATCCGCTATCGTTCCGCTGATCCCCAAAGCAGCGCGATAAACGCGACTGCGGGTTTCATTGTAGGTCGGCTCGCCGGGGAAACGGCCAAGCAGACGGGCAACTTGGCCCTGTGCCGCGAACGGGTTGTTCGGGTTCAGAACGCCATTGCCGGCATTACAGCCGGTGTTGACCCCCGAAGCGTCGCCTACGCCATTGGCGCAAACATAGACCGGCAACGAAAGCGGATAGGATCCGGGTGCCAGTGCGGCGTTTGCGACGGTTGAAGTCGAGAACGGACGGAACAGAATACCGGCGTTCGCGTTGCCACGGATCGTTGCAGGGAAGCCATTATAGCTGACGGTGCTTTGCTGGAAATTACCCATGAAATAGGCTTCCGACGAATCGCCAACCCGAGCCGTTACGCGGAACGACCCACCAAAACGGTCGATATTCGGCGTTGCGGTACCAAATCGTTCCGTGATGTCGACGGTACAGACGTCGGTTGCGGCAGGTGCAGTCGGCAAAGCTGCGGCCTGTGCAGCAGTCAGTCGATAGCCCGGACCGTATTGGCAGCCGAGGGTCGGGTTGAGCAACTCGTTACGACCGCCAGGAATTGCCGCCGTGTTAGTCGCGTTGTAGGGACGAACATAGAGGTCGTAAGGAACGAGAAACCCAGTGTTTGGCGTATCGCCGTTCAGAACGTCGTTCGGTCCGCAGTTATTTTCAAAGCAGACGCTGGTTTTATCGTCGGTGTTGAACGGGTAGGGCAGATCACGATTCATGACCTTCTCGCTGCGGTAGTAAAAGCCGCTCAGATAGGCGTTCATGCCATTCTCTTCGAGGCTGCCGGTGCCCACAGTCAGGCTCAGACGCTGGTTAGCACCCACACCATCCTCGGTGATACCGGCTTCCGCACGGCCCGAAACACCTTGGAACTCACGCTTTGTAATGATATTAACAACGCCAGCAATTGCATCGGCGCCGTACGTTGACGACGCACCGTCGCGCAATACTTCAACGCGGTCGACGATGTCGTCGGGAATTGTATTCAAATCAACAAAGTTACGCGAGCCGTCATCCGCAAGCGGGTAATAAGCAGCGCGTTGGCCATCGAACAGGACCAACGTCGAGTTAGTGCTGAGTCCACGAAGCGAAACCGCAGATGCACCAGCTGCAAAAGCGCCGTTGGCAGAAAATGAGTTTGTTAAAGCCGGACCATTGTTCGACGAAAGCTGCTGGATGGCATCTTGAACAGTATTGATACCGCGCTTATCCAGATCTTCAGAAGTTACGACAGTGATAGGCGAAACAGTATCAGACGTCGTGCCGCGAAAAATCGAACCGGTAACGACAATTGCATTGTCATCATCCTTGACTTCGGCCTGCGCCGTTACGTCCTCATCCTGCGCAAAGGAAGGTACTGAGATTAGTGCGAGACCGAGCGCAAACGGCGCTGCTGCATATTTGAACTTGCTGATACGTGCATTTTTCACGGTATAGCCCCTTTAAAAATCTGACAGCCATCGGGCGCTCGCCCAATCGCTGACCGGTTAAAAACTCCCTGATTTCTGTAGGGTGCGGGGCACCCACGCGCGCCACGCCAATTAACAGAGCTCCCCAGGTTGGGACTTTATTGGCTTAACTAAGGGTGACGCGCAAGAAATTGCGATGTTTACACAACTTTATTTCGCCGATGTTACCTTTATGCAACAGTCGTGTGATTGCCCCGGCAACCGTCCTGCTTCAAATTCATTCATGACAGCGACAGGACGCTTGGCTAAGAAAGCGCGCACTTACACACGGGGAATGCATTACATGTCGGCACGCTTTTCAATTTTCGGCTTTCTGGCGACGATTTCGGTTATGTGCGCTGCTTTGTTCTCGCCCGCCATGGCGCAGGAGCCTGCCGCACCGTCGGCCCCGGCCGCGCCTGATCCTGAAAATATCCTCGTGCTCGACCTTTCAACGGGTGGCCGCGTGACCATTCAGATGTATCCTGAAATAGCGCCTGCACATGTCGAGCGGATCAAGACGCTCACCCGCAAAGGGTTTTACAATAATGTCGTCTTCCACCGCGTGATAGACGGCTTTATGGCGCAGACCGGCGACCCCAAGGGAACGGGCGAAGGCGGCTCTGACCTGCCTGACCTCAAGGCCGAATTTAACAAAACACCGCATTTGCGCGGCACGGTGTCGATGGCGCGCACGAACGAGCCCGATACCGCCAACAGCCAGTTTTTCATTTGCTTCCAGCCACGCTTCAGCCTCGACAATAAATATACGGTGTTTGGGCGCGTGACTTCGGGGATGCAGTTTGTCGATGCGATCGAACGCGGCGAGCCGCCGGTCAATCCGAGCAAGGTGCTGCAGGCGTCGATTGCCGCTGACAATATGCCGCCGCCGGCTTTTGCGCCACAGCCTGTGCCGGCGGCCGAGACCCCGATCACGGTTGGTCAGCTCGACGGAAACTGAGCGGCCGCCCAGGTTGCAAATCGATGCACGTCGATCTTTTCGATTTTGAATTGCCGCCGGAGCGGATTGCGCTTCGGCCCGTTGCCCCGCGCGATTCGGCCCGGATGCTCTGTGTTTCAGGCAGTGCGGCGCTGGCCGACCGGCATGTGCGCGACCTTCCGGACTTGCTTCGCGCGGGCGACTGCCTGATCTTCAACGACACGCGAGTCATTCCGGCGCAGCTTGAGGGCAAGCGCGGTGATGCCAAAATCGGGGCCACGCTTCATAAGCGCGTTGGCCCTGAGCTTGTCGAAGGTCGAAGATGGCAGGCCTTTATCCGCAACGCCAAGCGCCTTCGTGTCGGCGACAGCATCGATTTCGGTGCGGGGGTAAGCGCGATTGCCGAAGAACGGCACGAGGACGGCAGCTTTACCCTGTTCTTCGAAGGCGACGAGGCCGTCGAGATTTTGCTGGATCGCGCAGGAACAATGCCGCTGCCGCCCTATATCGCGGGCAAGAGGCCAACCGACGAACGCGATTATCAGGATTATCAGACGATGTTCGCGCAAAAGGACGGCGCTGTTGCTGCCCCGACGGCTTCGCTGCACTTTACGCCCGAACTTATGGCCGCAATCGCGAATGCGGGTATCGAAACCGCAACGCTGACGCTTCACGTCGGTGCGGGGACTTTTCTGCCGGTGAAGGTTGAGGATATCGCCAAACACCGGATGCACAGCGAATGGGGGCACATCGATGCCGCCACGGCCTTCAAGCTGAACACCGTTCGCGAAAAAGGCAGGCGATTGATTGCGGTGGGCACAACGTCGCTTCGCCTTGTCGAAAGCGCAGCCGACGCGAGCGGGACTATCCACGCATTCGAAGGCGACACCGATATTTTCATTACGCCCGGTTACCGCTTCAAGGCGGTGGACGGCCTGATGACCAATTTCCATCTGCCGCAATCGACGCTGTTCATGCTGGTAAGTGCCCTGATGGGACGCGAGACGATGCAGGCGGCCTATGCCCATGCTATCGCCAATGAATACCGCTTTTACTCGTATGGCGACAGCAGCCTGCTTTTGCCTTGAAATGTACAATTTGAAGGCAGAGGGTCATGGCGCGCCGGCTGCATGTTTGTGCCATTTGTTTCATAGAAGCCGCGAAGATAATAAGAAAATAAGGGCGCAGCCCCGTAAATAGCCGTCGTTCGAAATTTTTGAGCGCAGGATTGAGGAGAAGGGCTACGCCTTTTTTCCTTCTTTCTTTCGCGGCTTCTATGAAACAAATGGCACGCCCAATCCGGGCCGCACTCCCATGAGTTGCAGCAAACCGCTTAACTTCACACAAAAACCGCGTACCCTATGAAATTTGCGAAGCTAAGGGCGATTTTTTCGCCGGTTTGCGTCAGTGCCCCTTCAGCTCGTCCCCCGTCAGTCGAACGATGTGCAGAACATTGGTCGACCCCGGCGTTCCGAACGGGACGCCCGCCATGATGATGATTCGTCCGCCCGCCTGCCCTAGATGATAGCGCAGCGCCATGCGTTTGCCCTTGGCGACCATTTCCTCGAACGATCCGATGTCGCGGGTGCGGACGGCAAAAGCGCCCCATAACAGCCCCATGCGGCGCGCCGTTGCCATGCTCGCGGTCAGCACGAGCAACGGCACCGAAGGCCGTTCACGCGAAATGCGACGGGCGGTGGAGCCTGACGACGTGAAACATACAATGGCGCTGGTATCCACGGTATCGGCAATCTTGCCGCTCGCCTCGGCAAGCGCATCGGCGGTTGTGGCGTCGGCGGGCGTTTCGGTGAAGTGGATCCGTTTGAAGAAATCGGGGTCGCTTTCGACCTGCTGTGCGATCCGGTCCATGATCGACACGGCTTCGACCGGCCACGCCCCGGCTGCTGTTTCGGCTGACAGCATTACGGCATCGGCACCGTCGTAAATTGCGGTTGCGACGTCCGACACTTCGGCACGCGTCGGTGACGGCGAAACGATCATCGATTCAAGCATCTGCGTCGCCACGACCACAGGCTTGCCCATCCGCCGTGCGGTCGAGACGATCTTCTTCTGCAGCGGCGGCACCTGCTCGGGTGGCAATTCGACGCCGAGATCGCCGCGCGCAACCATCACGCCGTCGGCAAGTTCGAGGATTTCTTCAAGCCGCCCAATCGCTGCCGGTTTCTCGATCTTTGCAAGCAACGCCGCCTTGTTACCGATCAGTTTCTTGCCCTCGGCAACATCCTCGGGCCGCTGCACGAACGACATCGCAATCCAGTCCACACCCTGTTCCAGCGCGAAGGCCAGGTCCGAACGGTCCTTCTCCGTCAGCGCCGCAATCGGCACGACGACATCGGGTACGTTCAGACCCTTGCGGTTGGACAAAGCGCCGCCGACTTCGATGTTCGTATGTATATAGTCCGCGCCGATTTCGGTAACACGCAGCACCAGCTTGCCATCGTCGAGCAGCAACCGCGCACCAACTTCAAGCGCTGCAAAAATTTCCGGGTGCGGCAAAAATACGCGCTTGGCGTCGCCGGGCGTATCGTCGGTGTCGAGCCGGAATGTGTCGCCGGTTTTAAGCTCGACTTTGCCATCAGCGAAAGTCCCGACGCGTAGTTTGGGCCCTTGCAAATCGACTAGGATCGTCGTCGGCCGATTATAGGATTTTTCAAGCGCGCGGATGTTCGCGATCAACTGCACCTTGTCCGCCTGCTCGCCATGGCTCATATTGACGCGAAAGGCATCGGCGCCTGCACGAAACAGCTTTTCGATCATCTCCGGCGTGTCGCTTGCCGGGCCGAGCGTGGCGAGAATGCGGACCTTGCGCATGCGCGGTTTGTGATACTGCATATAAAAGGCTCCGCTGGCTGGATTTTGTCGCTCGCTCATCCCATAACGAGGCAGGCCAGCAACGGAAAGGGCGCATAGCTATGCAAGACGACAAGCAAATTTCAGACGCAGCGGCCGCGGCGGCTTTTCGCCGGTTGGTTGCGCATCTGCAACACCGCCATGATGCGGAGAATATCGACCTGATGGGCCTTGCCGGATTTTGCCGCAACTGCTTAGCTGATTGGGTGATGGAGGCCGACGGCACGCTAACCAAAGACGAGGCACGCGAGCTGATCCACGGAATGCCCGCGCCTGAATGGAAGGCGAAGTATCAGAGCGAAGCGACGCCCGAAAAGCTGGAGCGCATGAAGGAAAGCGTGGCGAAGAACGCCGCCAGCCACTAAGGCGCTGTCATCTTGATTCGGGGCCGCGCCCCGCTAACACCACAGGGAGAATACCATGGCCGAAGGCAATGTCGCCGCCGATCAACTGCGTCTTTTTATCGAGCGCATCGAGCGGCTTGAAGAAGAGAAAAAGGGCATCGCCGATGATATCCGCGACGTTTATTCGGAGGCGAAAAGCCAGGGTTATGACGCCAAGATCATGCGTCAGATCGTCCGGTTGCGCAAGATGAGCCAGGATGACCGGCAAGAGATGGAAGCTATTTTGGATACTTACAAATCGGCGCTCGGTCTGGCATAATTGGCCCTGAAAAGGAGAGCAATATGTTGATGACCACTACCACCTCCGTCGAAGGCCAACCCGTCCGCGAATATCTTGGCGTTGTCACTGGCGAATGTATTGTCGGCGCGAATATCTTCAAAGACTTGTTCGCAGGCATCCGCGATATCGTCGGTGGCCGCGCGGGTGCGTATGAAAATTCGCTCCGAGATGCCCGCCAGACTGCGCTCGCCGAACTTTCTGCAGAAGCGCGTAATCTCGGCGCCGACGGCGTGATCGGCATCGATCTCGATTATGAAGTGCTGGGCAAGGAAGGCTCGATGCTGATGGTTACGGCTTCGGGCACGGCGGTCAAGCTGAGCTAAAGCAGACGGCTTGCCGAAGGCCACGCGCCTGATGTAAGGGCGCGCCTTCAATTCCGCATAGAAAAGAAGAGAGCCATGGCAGGCCATAGTAAATTCAAGAATATCCAGCACCGCAAAGGCGCGCAGGACAAGAAGCGGTCGGCGCAGTTTTCGAAGCTCAGCCGCGAAATCACCGTCGCAGCAAAAATGGGGATGCCCGACGTCGATATGAACCCGCGCCTCCGGCTTGCGGTCAACGCCGCCAAGGCACAGTCGATGCCCAAGGACAATATCCAGCGCGCCATCGACAAGGCAAGTGGCGGCGATGCGGAAAATTATGATGAAATGCGCTATGAAGGCTATGGCCCCGGCGGCGTTGCCATCATCGTCGAGGCGCTGACTGACAACCGCAACCGCACCGCAACCAATGTGCGCACGGCGTTCAGCAAAAATGGCGGCAATTTGGGTGCGTCGGGTGCGGTGAGCCACGGCTTCGACCGTATGGGGTTGATTACCTATCCCGCGAGCGCTGGCGACGCCGATAGCGTATTCGAGGCCGCGCTTGAGGCTGGCGCGGAAGACGTCGAATCGAGCGAAGACGAACACAGCATCTGGACCGCAATGGACGCTTTGCACGAGGTGGCGAAGGCGCTGGAAAGCTCATTGGGCGAAGCCGAAAGCGCCAAGCTTGCGTGGAAGCCACAGGTTCTGGTCGAGGTCGACGAAGCCAACGCCGCGACCTTGCTCAAGATGATCGACGCGCTGGAAGAAGATGACGATGTCCAGACGGTCTGGGGCAATTATGATGTGTCCGACGAGGTGATGGCGAAGCTTGGTTAAATTTCTATATCCGTTCGTGTCGAGCGAAGACGAGACACTGGTCGGTCGCGCACAACTTCACGGCATCTCGTCTTCGTTCGATGCGAACGGAATTGGATCATGATCATCCTCGGATTAGACCCCGGCCTTGGCACCACCGGCTGGGGCGTCATTCGCAAGGAAGGCAACCGCCTTTCGCATATCGACAATGGCGAGATCGAGACCGACGCCAAGTTGCCCCTCGCCAACCGCTTGCTGTTGCTCGACGCGAAACTGAGCGCCGTCATTGACGAATTTCGCCCGGACGCGGTCGCGGTCGAGGAAGTGTTCGTGAACAAGAACCCGCAATCGACGCTCAAGCTCGGGCAGGCACGCGGCGTGGTGCTGCTTGGCGCGGCAAAAGCGCGGGTGATCGTCACCGAATATGCCGCGCGGCTGGTCAAGAAATCGGTCGTCGGCACTGGTAAGGCCGAAAAGGAGCAAATCCAGGCAATGCTTCGGATATTATTGCCCGGCCTGAAACTTGCTGGGCCGGATGCAGCGGATGCGCTTGCAGTCGCCATTACCCACGCGCACCATATCCGCCGCTAGTTCGCCTCTTGTTCTCTTTTTCTTGCCCTTGAGTCCGCTGCGCGCTAACCGTCGGAACAGAAGGGGCGGACATGATCGCAAAGCTGTATGGCCGGATTGATGAAACGGGCGTCGACCATCTGGTAATCGACGTCAACGGCGTGGGCTATCTGGTGCAGGCAAGCGCGCGGACCTTAGCGGCGCTCGGCAAGACCGACGATTTCGCCACGGTGTTCACCGAAATGCAGGTTTCGGAAAACGACATGCGTTTGATCGGCTTTGCCACCAAAGAGGAGCGCGACTGGTTCCGGTTGCTCACGGGCGTGCAGGGCGTTGGCGGCAAGGTCGGGCTGGCCATTCTCTCTGCGATTGAACCGGCGGATCTGGCACTCGCCATCGGTAGCGGCGACGCGGCGATGGTCGCACGCGCGAACGGCGTGGGACCAAAACTCGCCAGCCGGATCGTCAACGAATTGAAAGACAAGGTCGGCGCGCTGGCAGGCATCGGCGGCGGCGCGAAACTGATGTCTGCGGCCAGCGGCAGTCACGCGAGTGATGCGATGTCGGCACTCGCCAATCTGGGCTTCAAACCCGGCGAGGCAGGGAGCGCAGTCGCACAAGCGGTCGAAGAGCTTGGACCGGATGCGACTTTGGATGCGCTGGTAAGGCTGGCGTTGAAGAGGGCTTCGCGGTGAGTGAATTAGTAAGCATTGTGCATAGCTGGCAGGATCTGATTGCGGGGGGTTTGGCAGTGCTAGCTGCCATCGGCGGCGCAATTCTTCTCAACAGACAAATACGACAAACTGAAAAGCATGAGCAATCTCGATTGAGTCGGCGGTTCAATGCCGCAAGAGCCACCCTCCCGCTAACTCTCAGCGGACTATGCGCTTACGCGACCAGTATGATGGGCGAACTGTCTCAAATCCGTAGCGTATTCAATCATGTTGGCGATAACCAAATGCCTCCCCGATTTAATCCGCCTGCACCGCCTGTTGAATTGGTTTCCTCTCTACAAGAAGTGATCGAAGCTACAGATCGCGACAATGTCGTTGATGTTATCAGCGAGATAATTGGAGAAATGCAGGTTCTATCCGGGCGTGTAGCCATGCTTCATGATGAAACCCAAAATCGGCGCGTTGTGGGATTGGCCCAAAACGTCGATGAGTATATGCTTCAAGCTGCAAGAATTTATGCATTGGCCTCTTCACTTTTTGAATTTGCGCGTCGAGAGGATGAGACGGGTCCTACCGAAGTGAGTTGGGAAAATGAGCTAAGTGGACTCAATTTAATGCACATCCGGGATGATCAATTTCCTGATCTCTTTCGAATTATCGAGCGCCGCAGTGCACGCAAAAACAACGTTTGGCAGTTCAGCGATGCCTGACACCCGTACCGCCACATGCCGCTGCGGCCAGCTCTCGGCTACCTGCACCGGCGAACCCGTCCGCGTCTCGGTTTGCCATTGCTATGATTGCCAGAAACGCAGCGGCTCGGCCTTTGCGGTGCAAGCTCGGTTTCCGGCTGATGTGGTGACAATCAGCGGCGAGCATAAGGTCTACAGTCACCCCGGCGGCAGTGGCAACATGGCCGACTTTCATTTCTGCCCGACATGCGGCGGCACCCTGTGGTATCACGCCCTGCCCGACCGCGCGCTTTACGCTATCCCCGTCGGCGCGTTTGCGGACAAGGACTTCCCCACGCCCGCCTACACCGTCTATGTGGACCGCAAGCATGACTGGGTCACCATCAGCGACGACGTGATCGAATATCGTGACTAGGGATATAAAATGAGCTTTTCTGTGGTCTGGGAATTCAATGTGCCGGAAAGCAACCGCGCCGCGTTCGAGCGTGCCTATGGCAGCGAAGGGCCCTGGGTCGATCTGTTCAGGGAAGCAGACGGGTTTCTGGGGACCTGGCTGCTGCGCGACAAGGAGCATGTCGGCAAATATCTGAGCCACGATCGCTGGGAAAGCCGCGAGGCCTATGAAGAATTCAAGCGCCGCTTTGCCGAACGCTATAATGACATGGACGAAGATCTGGGCGGGCTTGCCACGCGCGAAAATTATATCGGCAGCTATGACGAGATTAGCGGGTGATTGCAGACGACCGCCTGACTACGCCCGACAAACGGCCCGAGGATGTTGACGCTGCGCTGCGACCGAAAACGCTCGCCGAATTCATCGGGCAGGCGGCAGCGCGGGATAATCTGCGTGTGTTTATCGAGGCGGCCAAAGGGCGCGGCCAGCCGCTCGACCATGTGCTGTTCTTTGGTCCTCCGGGGCTTGGCAAGACCACGCTGGCGCAGATTGTCGCCAAGGAAATGGGCGTCGGTTTTCGAGCCACGTCCGGGCCGGTCATCGCCAAATCGGGCGATCTGGCGGCGTTGCTGACCAACCTTGAAGACGGCGACGTCCTGTTCATTGACGAAATCCACCGGCTAAGCCCTGTGGTCGAGGAAATCCTCTACCCCGCGATGGAGGATCGCGCGCTCGATATCATGATCGGCGAAGGACCGTCGGCGCGGTCGGTACGGATTGATCTGCCTGCCTTTACGCTTGTCGGCGCTACCACACGGCAGGGGTTGCTGACCACGCCTTTGCGCGATCGTTTCGGCATTCCGGTGCGGCTGAACTTCTATACCCACGCCGAGCTGGAACTGGTCGTCACCCGCGCCGCGCGGCTGCTTGACCTGGGCATCGCGCCGGATGGAGCGCACGAAATCGCCCAGCGCTCCCGCGGCACACCGCGTATTGCCGGACGGCTGCTGCGCCGTGTGCGTGATTTCGCCAATGTCGCAGGGCAGCCAACCGTTACAGCCAAAATCGCCGATGCCGCGCTCAACCGGCTTGAAGTCGATGCGCTCGGTCTCGACGCGATGGACCGGCGCTATCTGCACATGATCGCCGACGTTTATCGCGGCGGCCCGGTTGGCGTCGAGGCGCTGGCCGCTGGCCTGTCCGAGCCGCGCGACACAATCGAAGATGTGGTTGAGCCATTCCTGCTTCAACTGGGCCTGATCGCCCGCACCGGACGCGGCCGTTGCCTCAATGCGCCTGGGTGGAAACATCTTGGTTTAAACCCGCCAGCGGGGTCGCAGGACGGACTATTCGACAAATAGTCACGACGAACGAGTTTTTATTCGCAGTCCCCCCTTCCCGCCAGAGTCCAAGACGGTTAAGCATTCAGGCGATGTCGGTCCCCACCCCTTATCAAGGCCATTTCGACGGCACCAAGCACCTGTTCGCTGTGCGTGTATACTTCGAAGACACCGATTTTTCGGGTGTGGTTTACCATGCTCGCTATCTGCATTTTATGGAGCGGGCGCGCTCAGACATGCTTGCGCGGGTCGGTATCGACCAGCGTGCAGCGCAAGAGGCCGGGCAAGGTGCTTACGCCGTTACAGAACTCAACATCAAATATCGCCGTCCAGCCAAGTTCGACGATGCACTGGTTGTCGTCAGTACAGTCGAAGCCGTGCGTGCCGCGAGCTGCGATATTCATCAGACAGTCATGCGAGGGTTGGATATACTTACCGAAGCGCGGGTTACCGCCGCCTTCGTTTCCCCTGACGGCAAACCGCGCCGCCAGCCACGAGAATGGATCGCGGCGTTTCAACCCGTCATCAATACACAGGCCAATCAAGAATAAGGATGCCCATGGACCTGCTCATATTAACCGCCCTCCCCGAAGCGATTCAGGGC
>CALRMO020000030.1:0-21305 GCA_943369235.1 Sphingomonas paucimobilis | reverse complement strand
GGAAGAGGCAATCGAAGCACCCTCGCCCGCTATCACACTTGCCACCGCGGCGCTGGCGGCAGCCTCGCAGATCACAGGCACTGGCCAGATTGCGTATGCACGCGTGGACATGTTGCGCGACAGCGAAGGCAAATTCCGGCTGATGGAGCTCGAGCTAATCGAGCCGTCGCTTTTCCTGCATTTTGCCCCGGATAAAGGCACCGCCTTTGCTAAGGCGATGCTGTCAGGCGAGCTGCCTGAGGGGTCATCCGTGGAACTTTAACCCATTGCAAGCATTTGAATCTGTGCATCGGTCTGCACCCCCGCGAGGCCAGATCGCGCAGAAAGGATTTACGTCATGGGCGAGTTGAAAGACAAAGCCAAAGGCATCGGCAACGAGATTGCCGGGAACATCAAGCAGGCCGCAGGCCGTTCCAATAACGATCCGGCACTCGAGGCTGAAGGCGCGGCGCAGGAACGCAAAGGCGAAGGCCAGAATTTGAAGGGTAGCGTCAAAGGCGCGCTCGGCGACAAGGTCTAACCTGCCATCTAGTCTGAAAAAGGCCGCCGCTCTGGCGGCCTTTTTTATGCCTGTCGGTAGTCCGCGATCACGTCACCGCACGCCAGCAGTTCCTCTTCATGCCCGGCCTCGCGCCAGCTTTCCTTGAGCGCGTCGTTCTCCCAGGCGAGCATGGCGGGAAGCGTGAGCATGTTCTGGACCCATTCCGCCCCGGCGTGCCCCACATCGAGCGAATAGGTTCGCACGCGAAAGGCCATGGGCGCGAAAAACGCGTCGACTGCCGTGAACCGGGGCCCAGCGAGAAATGGCCCGCCAAAGCTGTCCAGCCCTTGCGCCCACAGCTCCACGATCCGGCCAACATCGCGTTGCAGCGCTTCGGACATGGGCTTGGGCTTCACCCGAACACCGACATTCATCGTACAGTCGTTGCGCAATGCGGAAAATCCGCCATGCATCTCGGTCGCGGCACATATCGCCCACGCGCGCGCCGCCTCGTCAGTCGGCCACACGCCCTCGTGCCGGTCGGCCAGATACAGCGCGATGCCAAGCGAATCCCACACTGTCCGCTGCCCGTCAATCAACACAGGGACCTGACCCGTCGGCGAAAACGCCCGGAAGGCATCGTAATTGCTTTGCGCGGCAAATGGCTCCAGCCGGTCTTCGAACGGAATGCCGAGCATCGTCATCAGCAACCACGGTCGCAGGCTCCAGCTCGAATAATTGCGGTTCGCGGTGATCAGCGTGTATGCCATATCTTGTCTTCCCAGGATCCTAGCGGCTCAGCGAGCAGGAATGTCGCTTAGGTCAAGCCAGGGCGAATCTGTCCGCTTGTCATAGGCATCGAACACAGCAAACGGAATACGGTACGGCGTTCCCCAATTGCTGTTCCACATGGCAACGACGCCGTTGCGTGTACTCGGCTCGAATATCAAGGTGGTGCGATAGCCATCGACCGCGCCCGAATGTCCGACAAGGTCGTGCGTGCCATATTTGAAACTGCGCCAGCCCAGCCCATAATGTGCATCGCTGTTCGCTTGACGTAGCGCCCCGCCATATAATCTGGCGGTATCGACACGCGGCATCTGGGCAATGCCAAGGACGGCTGCGGGCAGCACGTCGGGGCGCTCGCCCATCGCCGCCTGCATCCAGCGCGCGAAATCGACGATGTTGCTTTCGACACCGGCTGCGGCGGGAACGAGCCAGTAGCTTTCCTTCAACGTCCGAACTTGCGCCCCGTTATGCGGCCGCGCCCAGTCCTTTGCAGCCGTTAGTCCAGCCATGCCATAAGACGCACTCTTCATACCCAGCGGCAGGAAAAACCGCTCGCTGACCGAGTCGGCAAAGGGTCGCTTCACCGCATGCGCCAAAATCTCGCTCGCCGCATCGAAAGCGACATTCTGATAGGTATGGCAGGTACCAGGTTCGCATTGGAGCGGAGCGTTGGCGAGTTCGGCGCGCACTGCCTGCGGACGTTCGCCGTCTTCAAGCCGCTCGTCGTAGGCATTCTTGGTAAGTCCCGTTCGCTGCGACAGCAATTGCGCCAATGTCACCCGCGCTTCGGCACCGCCGGGCAGGCGAAGCGAATTTGGCCAGCTTGACACGGGACGGTCAAGATCGAGCGCACCTTCGCTGGCAAGCGTGGCCGCCAGCATACCGGTGACTGTTTTGGAGACCGACGCCCACCGAAAAACCGTTGCGGGCGTGACCGGTGCTTTCGTGGCCTTGTCAGTCACGCCGTAAGTGCCGACAAAACGGAGCTTTCCAGCTTCGACAACGCCCACGGCCAAACCAGCCATTTCAGGTCTTGCGGCGAGGCCGGCCAGTTGCCGATCCAGCGCGGCAAAATCGATATCGCCGCGCCATTCGTCAGGCTGGTCAGGGATATTCTCCTCACCGCCAAACGACCTTCCGAACGCCGCAGAGATGTCCTTTTCGACCCCCAGGGCATTCAGACCATAGAGGCTGACCGCAACCAGCATGGCCCCTGCAATCAGCACTTTACTTGCTTGCTTCATCTATTGCTATGCCGCGCCTCATAACTCGCCGTCGTTTTCGCGGCAATTTCGTCTGCGGTGACGCCGGGCGCCGTTTCCATCAGGCGAAACGGCGACTGATGATCGGGCCGCTGGAACACTGCGAGATCGGTTATAATCATATCGACGACATTCTTGCCCGTTAGCGGCAAGGTGCATGCAGGAATGAACTTTGGTGAGCCATCCTTGGCATTATGCTCCATCACCACGATGATCTTCTTGACGCCTGCTACCAGATCCATAGCGCCGCCCATGCCCTTGATCATCTTGCCGGGAATCATCCAGTTGGCAATGTCGCCATTCTCGGCAACTTCCATCGCGCCGAGCACGGTCAAATCGATATGTCCGCCCCGGATCATGGCGAAAGACGCTGCGCTGTCGAAATAGGCGGTCTGCGGCAGTTCGCTGATGGTCTGTTTGCCGGCATTGATCAGGTCCGCATCTTCCTCACCGGCATAAGGGAAAGGCCCGATCCCGAGCATCCCGTTTTCAGACTGCAAGGTTACCTCGACGCCCGGCGGGATATGGTTTGCGACCAAAGTCGGAATGCCGATGCCTAGGTTCACATAATATCCGTCGCGCAGTTCCTTTGCGGCGCGGGCGGCCATTTCATCGCGGGTCCAGCTCAATGTATCAATCCATCTTCGTCAACGGTGGGAATTTGTGTAGCGATATCGGTGGGGTTTGCCCGTTCAGCATCGACACCCTCCCAGATGCGCGCTTCGGCCTCGGCTTCGGAAATCCCCGTCGCCCGCGCCCAGGTCTTCGCTCCGTGGCGGATGCAGTCGACCAGAGCGATGCCGAACGCCATCGGGTCGCCGCCAACGGGAACCGGATTGATGAAGCACGTCACTGGTCCGCCTTCCTTGGCCCAGACGCGCAGGAACTCGCGGCTATCGCCCAGCATGTCGGCATAAGGGACAAGGTCTATCGGAACGGGTTTACCGCTCATGGCGCAGGCTCCCACTTGGTTTCGGGTGTGAAAATCTCGTCATAGCCGCCCCTGATCGACGGGCCGTAAACAGGATTGGAAAACAGGAACCATCCATTGCCCCAAAGCCTGTCGAAGGGCGACGCCACAGCGCTTGCAGCGCGCGACCGCACATTCAGGTTCGGATTATTGAACAGATTTCGAAAATCGCCCAGCTGATCGCCGGCCATCGCGATGACGCAATATTTCGAAGCAATGATATCGCGCCGCCCGTCCTTGCTCGAACCGCCCAGCGTATCACCCATCAGATAAAGCGTCTCACCATGCCTGAATTCGCCGAGGCCCGCCGCACGCAGCGTATCTTCGGTCCCTTTCGCATTGGCGGCCGTGCGGTTGGTGTTGGCGACAATCGTGACACCTGCGTCACGCATGACTTTAAGTGCTTCGATGGCACCGGGCATTGCCAAAGCCTTGCCTGCGCCCGTCTTTTCCCATTCATTCCAGATCGCTGGATCGAAATCCTTGCCCTGCTCTGCCATGTAACGCATCGCGCCGACATTCCAGATCAACGTCTCATCGGCATCGAACACGGCGGCCAGTGGCTTGTTATCGCATGAATAAAAAGGCGGATTTTCCCCGTGGATTACAATGAAATTGTCATCGGCAACGACACTGAATTTGGGGCGTTCCCTGACCTTGGCAACAACATAATTGGTCATCGCCTTATAGACCTGAGCCGAAGCAATTGCTCCCTCAGCCGAACCATAAAGCCACTGCTGTCCGGTCGGCGGTGATGTCGGATTCTGTTTCTCGCCGACTTGCGTCGCCAAAGCTTCCTTGCTTAACGTCGGAGCAGCAGCTTGCTCGGCCTGCGCCGCGCATCCCGCAAGCGCTAGCGCACAAAGACTGATTGCCCATTGCCGCATCACGCGACCTCCCTGTCGCGCACCGTCCTGAATTCAATCTTCTTTTCATAGGGCGCGCCGATTATCATGCGCTGCACATAGACGCCCGGCAAATGAATGCTGTCGGGGTCAAGCGAACCGACCGGCACGATTTCTTCGACTTCGACAACGCAGACCCTGCCGCAGGTCGCGGCGGGCAGGTTGAAATTGCGCGCGGTTTTGCGGAAGACAAGGTTACCGCTTTCGTCGGCTTTCCATGCCTTTACCAACGCCAGGTCAGCAAAAATCCCGCGCTCGAGAATATAGTCTTCTGGTCCATTTGGGCTGTCAAATTGCTTCACTTCCTTGCCTTCAGCAACCAACGTGCCGACGCCGGTCTTGGTGTAGAAGCCTGGGATCCCCGCCCCGCCAGCGCGCATCCGTTCAGCAAGCGTGCCTTGCGGGCAGAATTCGACCTCAAGCTCGCCCGCCAGATATTGCCGCTCGAACTCCTTGTTCTCGCCGACATAGGATGAGATCATTTTCTTCACCTGCCTAGTGCGAAGCAGCTTGCCGATGCCTTCATTGTCGATTCCGGCGTTGTTCGAAACAAAGGTCAGGCCGGTAACGCCGCTGTCGCGCACCGCATCGAGCAGGCGTTCGGGCAGGCCGCACAGGCCAAAGCCGCCACTCGCGATTAACATATCGTTCTTGAGAAGGCCGTCGAGCGCCGATGCGGCGTCGGGAAAAAGCTTATTCGCCATGATGTGCTCCAGATTGGGAGAGACGGAACGGAATTCCGCCTAGACGTCAACAGGCGTAAAGGTCAACGCCAATAGCGCGCCTAATTCGGCAAGAGCCTGTTCGCCGCTTGTCACCTTGATAGCGGCCATGCCAAGCGCCGCTGCCGGTTTGCAGTTGATGCCCAGATCGTCGAGATAGACACATTGCGCTGGCTCGACATCCAGAGCATCGCACATCATTCGATAGATCCGCGGATCCGGTTTGCGAATGCCGACCTTGCTGCTTTCGATGACATGGTCGAAGCAGGCCATGATTGCGGCAACAGCGTCCGCCTTTTCATTCGTCCCTGCCATCCCGGCACCTTTGCCCGACGCCACATTGTTCGTGATGCAGCCAAGTTTAAATCCTGCGGACTTAAGCCGATTGAGCGCCGCGACCATTTCGGGCCGGATATCGCCTGACAGGCAAGCAATAACCGACGCGCCGTCGAGTTCGTGACCCAACGCCCGCGCTTCAGCCGCAAAAAGAATATTGAAGTCGGCAGCGCTGCATTCGGCGCGTTCGAACTTCGCCCAGGCATTGTCATCGGGATTGACCGAGTTGACGCGGCGGACAAAGTCGCGGGGCAGACCGCGCTCCGCCTCCATCCGGTTAAACGCCTCGAACGGTGAAGATGTAATTACCCCGCCGAAATCGAATACGACCGCCTGGAAATCCATCAATACTGAAGCCTCAGCCCCGGCCTCGCCCAGCGGGTCTTTACCAGCCGCCCGCTTCCGGACAGGCAGATATACGCGTCCATCATATCTTCGCCACCAAAGGCAATGTTCGTCGTGAAAATATCGTCAGTGGCGACGAATTCGACCAACTCACCCTCTGGCGAAATCACGCTGATGCCGCATTCACCAATGGTCGCGACGCAGATATTGCCGTTGGCTTCCATGCCTAGACTGTCGAAGAATTTATAGCCTGCGGGGCGATAGACAGGAATACCGGGGCCGCCCGGACCTGCGTCCGCAGCAACCTTGCCCGGTGCGGTGATGTTGAACTTCATCAAACGGCAGGTGTAGGTTTCGGCGGCATATAGCGTATTCCCGTCTGGCGACAGGCCAACCCCGTTCGGGTTGTTCGACGGGAAGATGACTTCCTCGAGATGGCTGCCATCGGCCTTGGCATAAAAAATACCGACAATGTCATGGCAGCGCTTGGCATAGTCAACCTTGCCATGGTCAGTGAACCAGAAGCCGCCATGAGCGTCGAACGCGATGTCGTTGGGGCCACGCAGGATGCAGCCGTGATCGCCCGATTTATAGAGTATCTCGACCTCGCCGGTTTCGATATCGATCCGCTCGATCCGTCCGCCCGAATAGTCATTGGCAATACCATGCGGCGTTAGATAGCCATTTGCCTCAGCATATTCGAAACCACCATTGTTGCAGCAATAGAGCTTGCCATCCGGTCCGAACGCTAGGCCATTGGGGCCGCCACCGGTTTTGGCAACCACCGATGTGCTACCATCGGGGTAAACGCGCGTGATCTGACCCAAGGCGATTTCGACGAGGATGATGCTGCCATCCGGCATCACGACGGGTCCTTCCGGGAAGCGCAGACCGTCGGCGATAAGCTCAAATTCTGCCATGTTTGTTCTTCCTTATGCTTTTTGTTCAGGCTCTTTGGCCGGTGGCGCGTTGGCACCCTCGCCGAGTTCGCGCTGCATGTAAACCGTGTCGAGCCAGCGCCCGAACTTGCGCCCCACCGACCGCATTCGTCCGGCATGATCGAACCCAAGCTTTGCATGAAGCGCAACCGATGCTGGTTCGCCGCCGCCGATCACCGCAATCATCTGCCGGAAACCGAAAACGGTTGCGGCATTAACCAGTGCGGACAACAGAGCCCCGCCCACCCCTTGCCCGACGCAATCCGCGCGGACATAAATTGAATCTTCGCAGGCATAGCTGTAGGCAGCACGGTCGCGAAACTGGTTGGCATAGGCATAGCCGAGCGTTTCATTGTCTCGTGTCGCCACAAGAAAGGGCCATCCGTGTGCGGTGATGTCGACGATCTTCTGCTCGGTGTCGGCGATGCTGCGTGGAACGGTATCGAAACTTGCTGTGCCGGTGCGGACATGCTCGGCGTAGATCGCAGCGATCGACGTTGCGTCCTGCGGGCATGCGGGCCTGACAAGGATAGTCATTATCGTGGAATCTTGAGCGGTCATTCGGGATGGCTGACACAGGCGATAAAATAATGGAAGGGCTTTGGGGTTTCAAAGCTGCGGTGGCGAGCCTACATGCGCCCTCGGAACAACATTGCGAGACTCCGATATGACCTACACCACTGATCTTGGCCTTTACATCGATGGCGCATGGCGCCGCGGCGGAGGACGACAAACGCACAAGGTGGTCAATCCGGCGACGGCGGAGACACTAGCAGAATTGCCGCTGGCAACCATAACCGATCTTGATGAAGCGCTTGAAGCGACTGCAAAGGGATTTGCGCATTGGCGCTCTGTCGATGTCAATGAACGGGCCGGCATATTGCACAAGGTTGCCGGGCTGATTCGCGAACGCGCCGAAAATATTGCCACGCTGCTGACCACAGAGCAGGGCAAGCCGATTGCCGAAGCGCGCACCGAAGTCCTGTCCTGCGCCGCGCAGTTCGACTATTTCGCCGAAGAAGCCAAGCGCAGCTATGGCCGCGTGCTCGTGCGCCCGACCGGCCAACGCGCTTTGGTGCTTAAACAGCCCGTCGGACCGGTCGCAGCGTTCAGCCCTTGGAACTTCCCGGTCAATCTGATGTGCAAGAAAATGGCGGCCGCACTCGCCGCTGGCTGCTCGATCATCGCTAAGCCGCCAGAAGAAACCCCAGCTTGCACCAGCGCAATCATGCAGTGTATTATTGATGGCGGTGTTCCCGGCAATGTCGCGCAATTGATCTACGGTGTACCCGACATGGTCAGCCGACATCTCATCGCCTCGCCCATTATCCGCAAAGTCAGCTTCACCGGATCGGTGCCGGTCGGCAAGCATTTGCTCAAGCTGTGCGCAGATGGAGTCAAACGCACCACGATGGAGCTTGGTGGCCATGCGCCCGTGCTAATCTTCGACGATTGCGATCTGGACAAGGCGATTCAGCTATCATCGACAACCAAATTCCGTAACGCAGGACAAGTCTGTATTTCGCCAACCCGCTTCTATGTGCAGGAAGGCGTGTATGACCGCTTCGTGGCTGGATTTGCCGAGGCAACGAAAAAGGTTCAGGTCGGCAACGGCCTTGATGCCGCGACCATCATGGGTCCGTTGGCTAATGATCGTCGGCCACCTGCCATCGAAAAACTGGTCGCGGATGCAACGGCAAAGGGCGCTCGGCTGCTGACCGGCGGCGAACGCGGAGAAGGCGGCAATTTCTATCAACCGACGGTGCTGTCCGACGTACCGATGAGCGCCGATATCATGGAGGATGAACCCTTCGGCCCGGTTGCGCTGATGCGACCGTTCAAGAGTTTCGACGAAGCCATCGAGCAAGCCAACCGCCTGCCCTTCGGCCTTGCGGCTTATGCTTTTACCGAGAATGCGCGTCAGGCAAATCTCGTTGCCGACGCGCTCGATACGGGCATGGTTGGTCTCAACAGCTTTGCGATTTCAGTACCCGATGCGCCATTTGGCGGGGTCAAGGAATCTGGCTTCGGCAGCGAGGGCGGACCTGAGGGACTGGACAGCTACTATGTCACCAAGGCGGTGCACCAATATTAAGCCAGATTAGCGTCCCGGACCACGGCAACCCCGGCTTCGCGCTGCACCTTTAGCTCTGCCTTCAATTTTGCGGGGTCGCGAGCGAAGACAAAGCCAAAGCTGACCCCGCCTTCCTTGCCGATGGTCGCATGGTGAAGCTTGTGCGCCTGCACCAACCGCTTGGCGTAACCATTGCGCGGCACATATTTGAAGTAACGCTGATGCACGATCCCGTCGTGGATCAACGTATAAATGACACCATAAAACATGATGCCAAGCCCAATCCACGTCGCTGGCTCCCAGGCATTTTCGCCCAGAACCAAAGGACTTCCAATGGCGAACATCGAAATGCTCAGCACCGCGCCAACGATGCCGTACAAATCATTCTTCTCGAGCGCGTTATCATGAGGTTCGTGATGATCGCGGTGCCATCCCCATCCCCAACCGTGCATGATATACTTATGGCTGGCCCACGCTACGCCTTCCATTGCGACAACGGTGGCGAGCACGATTAGTATGATGGAGAGGATACTCATCGGGGACCTAATAGATGTTATTTACGCAACATAGAAGTGCAAGATACGCGCCTTACTTGATTTCGCTGCAATCGCATCTATGGCAATAATCCTTATGTCCTACCCTCAAACATTATATGGAAAAATCTGGAATGCGCATGTCGTCGAAAAGTGCGACGATGGCACCAGTCTGATTTTCATCGACCGGCACCTTGTCCATGAAGTCACCAGCCCGCAGGCATTTGAAGGATTGCGAGTCAGCGGGCGCAAGGTCCGGAGGCCCGATCTGACACTGGCCGTGCCCGACCATAATCTGCCCACGACGGCCCGACTCGATGGTGCAGGCAAGCGAATTCCGATTGCCGATCCCGAAAGCGCTCAGCAGCTAGCGGCGCTGGAAAAGAACGCGCCCGACTTCGGTATCCGGTACATCGACGCGAGCGATGCGATGCAGGGCATCGTCCATGTCGTCGGCCCCGAGCAAGGCTTTTCGCTGCCCGGCACGACCATCGTCTGCGGCGACAGCCATACCGCCTGCCATGGCGGGCTTGGTGCACTCGCATTTGGTATCGGCACGTCGGAGGTCGAGCATGTACTCGCAACGCAGACGTTGCAACTGAAGCAGTCGAAATCGATGGAAGTCAGAGTCGACGGCGACCTCGGCCCTGGCGTAACCGCAAAGGATGTCGTGCTTCACATAACCGGTGTGCTTGGAGCGGCTGGCGGCACGGGCCATGTTATCGAATATACCGGCCCGGTTATCCGTGGGCTGAGCGTTGAGGGACGGCTGACCATTTCCAACATGGCGATTGAGCATGGCGCGCGCGCCGGTTTGATCGCGCCCGACGATGTGACGTTCGCGTATCTGAAAGGTCGCCCGATGGCGCCCCAAGGCGCAGACTGGCATGCGGCGGTCGCCTATTGGCGCAGCCTCGCCACCGATCCGGGCGCACGCTATGACAAGGTCGTGGTCATCAACGCTGCTGGCATTGCGCCCAGCGTGACGTGGGGGACATCGCCAGAGGATGTTTTGCCGATTACCGGCGTTGTTCCTGACCCGATGAGCTTTGCAGATCCGTCAAAGCAGGCTGCGGCCCAGAAGTCGCTCGATTATATGGGGCTGACCGCTGGCACGGCGATGACAGAAGTCGAGGTGCAAAATATCTTTATCGGCAGTTGCACCAACAGCCGGATCGAAGACTTGCGCGCCGCCGCCGCAGTTTTGAAAGGGCGGAAAAAGGCAGCCAATGTAAAATGGGCTATCGTCGTTCCGGGATCGGGGCTGGTGAAGGCACAGGCCGAGGCCGAGGGCCTCGACCGCATCTTCACAGACGCAGGGCTGGAATGGCGTGAACCGGGTTGTTCGGCGTGCCTTGGCATGAACCCAGACAAGGTGCCGCCTGGCGAGCGCTGCGCGTCGACCAGCAACCGCAATTTCGTCGGCCGTCAGGGGCCGGGTGCGCGGACGCACCTAGTTAGTCCGGCGATGGCCGCAGCGGCAGCGGTGACCGGGCGGCTAACCGATGTTCGAGAGTTAATTGGATAGTCCGAAGTCTGCCGAATTACGGAACAAACTCACCATAGCCCCTTTACTTGTCCGGACGCCGAAAGCTAAGGCAAGCACAGTGAGGATAGGCCAATGACCGACAAAAAGCCAAAATCAGAAGAAGACGAAAAATGGTCGACCGGGGCCAAGGTTGGGGCGGCGGTAGGTTCAGCCGCCTTGATGGCAGCGTTGATGTATGCCGGGCGGCGAAGTCTCACGCAGAAAAAGGGTAAGCTCGAACCGCTTTCGCCAGAGCCTGAGCTTGAACCCATGTCCGAAACAATACCCAAAAGCGAAACGGACTAAGCGGTGGAGCCTGTCAGTAAGGTCGAAGGACGCGCCTATCCGCTTGGCCTGAAAAATATAGATACCGATGTAATTATCGCGGCCGAATGGCTCAAAACGATAAGCCGGACGGGCTTGGGCAAAGGCGCCTTTCAATCGTTGCGTGCGGTACCCGGCAATGTGTTCGACGACCCCGAATATGTAGGCGCGCCGATTCTGATTGCCGGAGATAATTTTGGCTGCGGTTCGAGCCGCGAACATGCGGCGTGGGCAATGGCCGACCTTGGCATCAGGGCCGTGATAGCGCCGAGTTTTTCGGACATATTCTCGGGCAATGCCTTCAAGAACGGGTTGCTGACGATAGTCCTTCCCCAGCATGCAATCGACAGGTTGATGGAGGTGGCAAAGACGGACCCGATCCACGTAGATCTGGAGACGCAAACCGTGACCACGCCGTTTCAGGACCGTTTCGAATTCAAGATCGATCCCTTCCGCAAGCATTGCCTGCTAAATGGTGTCGACGAAATTGGTCTGACGCTGCAAAGTAGCGATGCAATTGCATCCTATGAGAGCAAATTGGCGGCAGACAAACCTTGGCTGGTGCCGAATATGGCGTAGCAGTATCGTCGCTCCAGCCTTCGCTGGGTCGACGGGATGGAGGGAAGAGTGAGATGAGAGCTTTATTATCGACAGCCACAGGCGGCCCTGAAACGCTTGTCATGGGCGATTTGCCCGAGCCGGTTGCGGGGCCAGGCCAGGTTGTCGTGGCGGTCAAAGCGTGCTCGATCAATTTCCCCGACACGCTGATGATTGTCGATTTGTACCAGTTCAAACCCCCGCGCCCTTTTGCGCCGGGCGGCGAGATTGCTGGCGTGGTCGAAGCGATTGGTGAAGGCGTTTCCGGCTTTGCCATCGGCGACCGGGCCATCGGGCTGTGCGGTAACGGCGGATTGACCGAGAAAGTGGCGGTTGCAGCGTTCAACTGTTTCAAAATGCCCGATGCGATGTCGTTCGACGACGGCGCATCATTGCTGATGACCTACGGCACCTCGATTCACGCGCTTAAAGATCGCGGTCATATGAAAGAGGGCGATAGCGTCCTTGTCCTCGGCGGCGCAGGGGGCATCGGCATTTCGGCGATTGAATTGGGTAAAGCGTTCGGCGGCCGCGTCGTCGCTGGCGTATCGAGCGAAACCAAGGCAGAAATCGCGCGCGAGGCTGGCGCTGACGAGACGATCGTCTACCCGCACCAGCCGTTTGACAAGGATCAGTCCAAAGCGGTCGCGGAAATGTTCAAGACCGCGGCGGGCAAGGATGGCTTCAATATCATCTACGATACCGTCGGTGGGGATTACAGCGAACCAGCGGTGCGTTCGATTGCATGGGAGGGCAAATTCCTCGTCGTCGGTTTTCCGGCAGGTATTGCCAAGCTGCCGCTTAATCTCACCTTGCTGAAAAGCTGCGACGTCTGCGGCGTCTTCTGGGGCGCGTTTGCCGCGCGTACGCCAGCGAAGAACCACGCGAACATCGCTGAGCTGTTCGACCTTTATGCCGCCGGAAAAATCCGTCCGCGGATATCGGAAACATTCGCGCTGGCCGACGCGGGTCAGGCGATTGCACGGCTCGGCGATCGCGCTGCCGTCGGCAAACTCGTCGTCCATATTTGACAGTATTGGCCTTGTTGATGCAGGGCCAAGCTATTATCTCTCAACAGAAACAAACAGGAACCGCCCGATGACGACGTTTGACAGCCGCGAAAACGCTTTTGAAAACAAGTTTGCCCATGATGCGGACCTGCACTTCAAGGTTACGGCCCGCCGCAACAAGCTGGTCGGACAGTGGGCAGCGGAAAAAATGGGCCTTACGCCTGAAGAAACCACGGCCTATGCGACGTCGGTCGTTCAGGCCGATTTCGAAGAAGCCGGGGACGAGGATGTTATCCGCAAGGTGCTCGGCGACCTGACATCGGCCGGCGTCGACGTCGACGATGCAACAATCCGTGCCGCGCTCGACGAGAAAATGGTCGAGGCACGGCGCCAGTTTATTGAGCAAGCCTGATGGCGATGGCGGCGGCTGAAATCGAAGGCATGATCAAGGCCGCGCTGCCCGATGCCCTGGTCGAGATTACCGACCTTGCAGGCGATGGCGAGCATTATGCGGCGCGCGTGGTGAGCGAGAGTTTTCGCGGGGTGCCGCGCGTAAAGCAACATAAGGCGGTGTATGATGCACTGGGCGGACGGATGGGCGGGGTGCTCCACGCGCTTCAGCTCACCACCGCTACACCCTGATATTGGAGTAAAAACTATGAGCGTAAATGAGCGGATCGACGAACTGGTAAAAAACAATGATGTGGTGCTGTTTATGAAAGGCACGCCGCTGTTTCCGCAATGCGGATTTTCGAGTAAGGCAATTGCCATTCTCGATCATCTCGGCGTCGCCTATGAAACTGTCGATGTCCTACAGGACATGGAAATCCGCGCCGGGATCAAGGACTATAGCGACTGGCCGACAATCCCGCAGCTTTACGTGAAGGGCGAATTCCTGGGCGGCAGCGACATCATGATGGAGATGTACGAGGCGGGCGAGTTACAGGAATTGGTTCAAAGTCAGGGACTCGCCAAAGCGGGCTAAGCGCGCGAGAGATTGCCCTCCGCCCGGCGAATGACGGGCAGCAGCATGTGCAGCCAGCCGAGCGCAAGCAGATAGGATAAAGCCGCGAACATAAACAGCGGCGTAAAGCCAAGCCCGGCTGCAAGCACTGCACCCGTGACGAGCTGGATCAATGCCCCGCCGATATTACCCATGAACGCGCCAAATGCCGTCACCCGCCCGACCTTTGCGCGCGGCACCACGTCGGTGATTGTCGAGAAAATCGACAATGAAAATCCCTGATGCCCCGCCATTACAATGCCCATCATAATGGCCACCGGCCAGAATGAATCGAGTGCGAGAACGATAGGCAAGGGCAGCACAATTACGGCAGAGCCCAGCATCACAGTCTTGCGCACGCGGTTTACCGACCAGCCCCGCTCGAGCAAACGGGTCGATAGCCATCCGGCAAATAATGCTCCAGCGCCCGATCCCAGAAATGCGATGGCCAGCGGCACAGCCAGTTCGCTCGTGGTAAGTCCAAATTCCTTGCGATAAAAATCGGGGAGCCAAAAATTGATCAGCCACCAGGTTGCGTCCGAAAGCGCCTTGGCGATCACGATTGCCCATGTCCGGCGCTCTTTCAAAATCGGGCCATAAGGGGCCCCATCATCGGAAAAGTCGCGCGCCGCATCTTCGGCCCCTTCGACGCCGCCTGCGGCATTGCTCAGGACCGGTTTGTCATCAAACTGCACACCCCGGGCGAACCACAACCAGATTGCCAGCGTAATAAATCCGCCGATGCCACCGAAAATCAGTGCGCCGCGCCAACCCCAAATTGCCGCTATCACTGGAATGAAAAATGGCAGCGAAATCGTGCCGATGCCCGCTATCGCCGTGCCTACACCAAAGGCAAAAGATCTTTTGTCCGGCGGGAAAAGCGTTGCAACAGTCTTGATCGTCAGCGGCGTCTGTACGGCTTCGGTGGCACCGAGGCCGATGCGCGCCGCAACGACATGCCAACCGAGAAACGCCCAGCCATGTGCCATCGCGGCAAGGCTCCAGGTGGTCACACCCGCAATCATCGAGCGCAGAACGCCGAGGCGGTCCACCAGCCACCCGGTGAACAGGAAAGACAGCGCTGCCGCCACCTGCGTGACGAAAGCGAGATTGGCGAAATCGGCATCGCTCCAGCCAAGGTCGGCTGACATATCGGGTTTGAGTATTGCGATAACCGGACGGTCCATCGCATTGAAAATTCCGGCGACGCAGAGCAATCCGAACAGGATCCAGCGCAGTGCGGGTGTCATCGGCTTCATTCTGTAAGGTCCCTGCCCATCACCGCTTCCCCTTTGTCGATAGCCAATCCTGCTTTAAGGTGGAACTGATTTCACCTTCGCCTATAGACGAGAATATGACACCGCAAGACATAAACTCTCCTTACATCGCCGACTTGTACGGAGAAATGTTGCTCGCCGACGACAGGCCACAGGAAAAGCGTCTGTTTTCGTTACAGAAACTGTTCCCCGGATGTATCGTCGTCGCGATAGCGTCTGCCGCAGCGACATGGTTTTCCGAACATTATGCGATGCCAGTCATCCTCGCCGGACTGCTCCTGGGGCTGGCGCTCAACTTCGTGTCGGCCGAACCTAAAGTTCATGCCGGGCTCGATTTTTGCGGCACCGCCTGTTTGCGTTGGGGAATTGTTCTGCTGGGTTCGCAGGTGACCGCGATGCAGATCGGCAGCCTTGGCGCGCTCGGCTTCGCGGGATTGGTTGTTATCATGACGTTGGTGGTAGGGGCAGGACTGTTGGGCGCGCGACTGGGCAGGCAAAGCAACTTTGCCGGCTGGCTGGCTGGCGGAGCGACCGCAATTTGCGGAGCTTCAGCTGCGCTCGCAATCTATGCGCTTATCGGCCGCGAGCGGCTGAGCCAGTCGCAATTCACCCTTACGCTGATCGGCGTATCGCTGGCCAGCGCGATTGCAATGTCATTCTATCCGATTGTTGCCGCACAGCTTCATTTTACCGATCTGCAAGCAGGGTTCCTCATGGGGGCAGCTGTGCACGACGTCGCCCAATCGCTTGGCGGCGGCTATAGTATTTCGCCCGAAGCTGGCGAGGTCGCGACAATCGTCAAGCTGTCGCGCGTTGCGCTGATGGCTCCGGCGGCCGCGCTGATCGGGCTGGCGATCGGCAGCAGCGATGGCCGGAAGCGCGGCGTTCTCGCAAAGCTGAAACTGCCCTGGTTCATCCTCGCATTTTTTGCCGTTGTCGCGGCGAACTCCGTGATGACGCCGCCCGACTGGGTGCGTGAGGGCGGACTGACCGCCTCAAAGGCCATGCTGCTGTTCGCGGTGACCGCCACAGCGATGCGCTCGCGGCTCGACCTGTTGCTAAGCCAGGGCTGGCGCGCACTGCTTCCGGTGATACTGGCGACGATCACCGCTTTTGTTTTGGCCTGCGGTTATGCATGGGCAATATTATGAGCGAGATAATCTACGACCTTGCCGTAATCGGTGGCGGTATAAACGGCGCCGGCATCGCTCGCGACGCGGCCGGACGCGGGGCCAGGGTCATCTTGCTCGAGCGCGGCGATCTGGCGCGCGGAACCTCGTCGGCCTCGACCAAGCTTATTCATGGCGGGCTGCGTTACCTTGAGCATTACGAGTTCAAGCTTGTTCGCGAATCGCTTATCGAACGTGAGCGGCTGTGGGCGATTGCGCCGCATATCATCTGGCCATTGCGCTTTGTCCTGCCCTATCAAAAAAGCATTCGTCCGGCCTGGCTGGTCCGGCTTGGCCTGTTTCTGTACGACCATATCGGCGGACGAAAGCGCCTTCCGTCAACACGCAGTCTCGATTTGCGTCACGATCCCGCAGGCAAGCCGCTTAAATCCGAATTCGTAAAGGCCTTCGAATATTCGGATTGCTGGGTCGATGACGCACGTCTGGTGGTACTGAACGCTATCGATGCGGCCAAACATGGTGCGGCCATTCGCACGCAATCGAAAGTGAAGCAGCTTGAGCGATGCGACGGCGGCTGGCGGGTTGAAATCGAGGGCCAGCAGCCTGTCTTCGCGCGAGCCATCGTCAACGCTGCTGGGCCAGCGGTTCTGGACTTGCTTGCACACACTAAAGGACACCAACGCGACCTCGATGAAAACATTCGGCTCGTTCGCGGCTCGCACATTGTCGTGCGCAAGATGTTCGATACGCCGCAAGCCTATTTTTGCCAGAATCCCGACGGACGCATCTTCTTCGCCATTCCCTACGAAGACGATTTCACGTTGATCGGTACCACCGATGCCGACCATCACGGATCGCTGGACAACATCACCGCGACATCCGAGGAAATTGCCTATATTTGCGCATCTGCCGGGGCTTATTTCAGGCAGAAACTGACTCCGGCGGACGTGATATACAGCTACGCCGGGGTGCGCCCTCTCGTCGATGATGGGTCTGGCAAGCCGGAAACCGCATCGCGCGGATATCATTTTGACATCGACACCGATGCCGACGGCAAGGCCCCGATCCTCTCAGTCTTTGGCGGTAAAATCACGACATACCGCCATCTCGCAGAGAGCGCAGTCGGCCGGTTGGCGCCGTTCCTGCCCGTGCTCGCCAGCGAGAACTGGACACTGAAGCGGCCGCTTCCCGGCGGCGATTTCGCGATGGACGGTGCGGCCGACCTCGCGCGCGATCTGGCGCTGGATTATCCTTTCCTGCCCGGGCCGCTTATCAAGCGCTGGGTCCGAAGCTACGGCACCAGGTCGCGAATGATTGCTGGAGATGCGAAAACGATCGATGACCTTGGCGCGCACTTCGGCCATGGACTGTATGAAGCGGAAGTCGGCTATCTTGTGACCCACGAATGGGCGCAGTCTGCCGATGACATTTTGTGGCGGCGAAGCAAATTGGGACTTCGTATGTCGCCCAAGGAAATCGCGCAAATCGGCATTTGTGTTGAGTCAGCGCTCAATCGGCAGGCATAAGGGAATCCTCTGGGCTGGTAATCGGGCACCGCAAATGCAGGGCTCACAGTCGGACGTCTTGCCTATCTTCGACCGAAGTATAATTACTGCGATTATGGTAGTCTTTCCGGGTTGATTTCCGCACGTAAAGCGCCCATTTCAGAAATCAGAATGAATTTGTCTGATTAGGGCTTTCGATGCGTCTATCCAATATGGCGGACTATGCAGTGGTGGTGATGAGCGCGGCTTCGCGGCATTGCGGTTCCGCGCGTGTCTCCGCCACCGATTTGTCGGCGGAAACGGGGCTGGCGCTTCCAACGACGCAAAAGCTGGTGAGCATCCTGACCAAGGCTGGCCTGTTAAGGTCTGCGCGGGGCGCGGGCGGCGGCATTACGCTGTCGCGTCCGGCCGCAGCGATTTCGCTGGCGGACATAATCGAGGCGGTGGAAGGTCCGATCGCGATGACTTCTTGTTGCGAGAGCGGAAAGCATGATTGCGCCATCGAGGGCAGCTGCAGCGTTCAGCCGCACTGGGCGATTGTCAACAAAACGCTGCGCGGCGCGCTCGCCGAGATCAATCTGGCGGGGCTGGTGCGATGACCAACGATGTAGATATCAAGGACAAGGCCGCCTGGGACGCCGCCGAAAAAGTCGCCGATTATGAGCATGGCTGGTCATCGGACATCGAAACCGACTTCGCGCCCAAGGGGCTGACCGAGGATACCGTTCGGTTCATCTCGGCCAAGAAAAACGAACCCGATTGGATGCTCCAATGGCGGTTGAAGGCGTTTCGCCATTGGCTGACGATGGAAACGCCCGATTGGGCAAAGCTTAACGTGCCACCTATCGATTATCAGGACGCCTATTATTACGCCGAGCCCAAGGCGAAGCCGAAGCTGGGCAGCCTTGACGAGGTCGATCCCGAAATCCTGCGCATTTACGAAAAGCTTGGCATTCCGATTGCCGAGCAGGAAGTGCTGGCAGGCGTCGAAGGCGCGCGCAAGGTTGCGGTCGATGCGGTGTTCGACAGCGTCAGTGTCGCGACCACCTTCCGCGCCGAACTCGAACGCGCAGGCGTGATTTTCCGCAGCATATCCGAGGCGATCAAGGAATATCCCGACCTCGTCCGCAAATGGCTCGGCAAAATCGTGCCAATGCACGACAATTATTTCGCCACGCTTAACTGCGCGGTCTTTTCCGACGGGACGTTCGTCTACATCCCCGAAGGCGTGCGCTGCCCGATGGAGCTTTCCACTTACTTCCGCATCAACGCGGAAAATACCGGCCAGTTCGAACGCACGTTGATCGTCGCCGACAAGGGCAGTTACGTCAGCTACCTCGAAGGCTGCACCGCGCCGATGCGCGACGAAAATCAGCTTCACGCCGCCGTGGTCGAACTGGTCGCGCTTGACGATGCCGAGATCAAATATTCGACCGTGCAGAACTGGTATCCCGGCGACGCCGAGGGCAAGGGCGGCATCTATAATTTCGTCACCAAGCGCGCTTTGTGTCAGGGGCGGAACAGCAAGGTCAGCTGGACTCAGGTCGAAACCGGCAGCGCAGTAACGTGGAAATATCCAAGCTGCGTATTGAACGGTGAAAACAGCGTCGGCGAATTTTACTCGGTCGCGGTGACCAACAATTACCAGCAGGCCGACACCGGCACCAAGATGATTCACAATGGCAAGGGGTCGCGCTCGACCATCGTGTCGAAGGGCATCAGCGCCGGGCACAGCAACAACACCTATCGCGGACTGGTTCGCGTCACGCCCAATGCGGAGGGCGTGCGCAACTTCACCCAGTGCGATTCGCTGCTGCTTGGGTCTTTGAGCGGGGCGCACACCATCCCCTATATCGAAGTCCGCAACCCCAGCGCGCAGATCGAACATGAGGCGACGACGAGCAAGATTTCCGACGACCAGATGTTTTACGCCATGCAACGCGGGTTGAATTCCGAGGAAGCGGTGGCGCTGATTGTCAACGGCTTTGCCAAGGAAGTGCTGCAGCAACTGCCGATGGAATTTGCCGTCGAGGCGCAGAAGTTGCTGGGTATAAGCCTTGAGGGGAGTGTGGGGTGATGAGGCCCATCCAATTCCGTTTTGCTCGCCTGTCAATTTTTGTCAGTGGCGCCGTTTTGGCGTCTTGCGGACAAGCGATGGAATCGCCGCGACCTTCTATTTTGCCAGAACTGGCACGCTTGCAGCCAGTTTTTGATTGCATTGAGGCAACTCCCCAAGGCGCAAATTCAGAAATTGAAAGCTGCGCAAAGAACGCAGGTATCAGGGTTGATAAGCTACCGAAAGAACCAAAGAAAGCAGATGAATTTAAGCCGTTGATAGTGGCTTCATGGGTGTATTTCGATCACGATAAGACGAAGCGCCTTTCGTCGAAATCTCTTCCATCAATGATCGAATATGCGCGATGCGTCGAAACGAATGTGTATGTCGATAGGACTTTTTCCAACCGAACGGCAAAAGGCGTTTCAGAAGCTAGGCTCCGGGCCGAAATTGCGTGTATGGAGCACCCTCTTGCTCTTTCAGGTTTGAGCCCGGAAAAAGCGGCGGCCATTCACGATCCTCGGGAAAGAATGTTGGCCAAGTTGATAGCGAACACCGCAACGACTTACGCGCTCGAAGCAAATGGCTGGTTTCCGAACGAAATGCGCCCCTGCATCAAATATCTGGACGGCACACCGCCATCGGTTGGTTGCTCACTCAATCCTCAACCAAAGATGGCATCCCCTCCACCTCCGACCGGTTACAGGCCACAATAAATGCTCCAAATAACTAACCTTCACGCCAATGTCGGCGACAAGCCTATCCTCAAGGGCCTCACCCTTTCGCTGGGTGCAGGCGAAATCCATGCGATTATGGGGCCGAATGGGGCGGGGAAATCGACGCTGGGCTATGTGCTGTCCGGACGGCCCGGTTATGAGGTGACCGAGGGTTCGGTTACCTTCAACGGGCAGGATCTGCTTGGCCTAGAACCGCACGAACGCGCCGCCGCCGGCCTGTTCCTCGGCTTCCAATATCCGGTCGAAATCCCCGGCGTGTCGAACGTGCAGTTCCTGCGCGAAGCGCTGAATGCACAGCGCAAGAACCGCGGCGAGGCTCCGCTGTCAGGCGCTGAATTCCTGAAGGTCGCGCGCGAGCAGGCGGGTGCGCTTGGCATGGATATGGAGATGCTCAAGCGCCCAGTGAATGTCGGCTTTTCGGGCGGCGAGAAGAAGCGCAACGAGATGGTGCAGATGGGCATTATCGACCCCGCCCTCGCGATCCTCGACGAGACCGACAGCGGCCTTGATATCGATGCCCTGCGCGTGGTCGGCGACGGCATCAACCGCATCATGCGGCGTCCCGACAAGGCGGTGCTGCTGATCACGCATTACCAGCGGCTGCTCGATTATGTGAAGCCGGACTTCGTCCATGTGCTCGACGGTGGCCGGATAACGCGCACCGGCGGCGCTGAACTGGCGCTGGAGCTGGAGCGTGACGGCTACAAGGAATTGGCCGCATGAGCGCCGCAGGCACTTTTGTCCTTCTCCGCGTCTCCGCGTCTCCGCGTGAACAAAATTATC
>CALRMO020000029.1:0-21377 GCA_943369235.1 Sphingomonas paucimobilis | reverse complement strand
CCTGCGCCTTGGTCAGTTCCTCTCCGGTGACGCCGATCCACGCGCCACGACCAGGGGCCTTGGCGAAGATATCGGGCGCGACGCTTCCGTCAGGGCCGAGGGCAAGCCGGATGAGCGTGGCGCGGTCGCCATGCTCACCCGATAATATGCACTTCCTTATTGGGGAGTGTTGATTGTCATTGGGAGGTGTCCGCGGCAATGGCGTCCTCCTCTGCTGAACCCGGCGCAGACACACCATCCTCGTCCTCGAACCAGTGCGCACGAGCGGCCATGATGATCTCGTTGCCTTGCTCTTCGGACAGGCCATAGACCGCCAGGATACCGGCCTTGTCCTCGGTACGATTGCGGCGGACCTCGCGGTCGCTGCGTTCGTTGCGGCGAGGCTCGCGCGCCTTCTGGATCAGTTCGTCGGTCGCGAGGTCAGCCAGATC
This sequence comes from Sphingomonas paucimobilis, assembly GCA_943369235.1. Classification (GTDB taxonomy): domain Bacteria; phylum Pseudomonadota; class Alphaproteobacteria; order Sphingomonadales; family Sphingomonadaceae; genus Sphingorhabdus_B; species Sphingorhabdus_B paucimobilis_A. The sequence continues at coordinate 20,946 of CALRMO020000029.1, read as the reverse complement.
GTCGAGCGTCTTGATGCCCGCCTTGCCCAATGTCACCAACATCGCTTCGGTCAGCACGGGCAATTCGGCCAGTGCGTCTTCAACACCCAATTCGCGGCGTTCCGCACGGTTGGCTTCTTCGCGGCGGTCAAGTGCTTCTTGCGCACGGCTTTGAAGTTCCTCGGCAAGGCCTTCATCGAAGCCTTCGATCGCGGCGATTTCCGCCGGATCGACGTAAGCGACTTCTTCAAGCTCGCTAAAGCCTTCGGCAACCAGCAACTGCGCCAGCGTTTCGTCGACATCGAGTTCCTGCTGGAACATTTCGGAGCGTTCGACAAATTCCTTCTGGCGCTTCTCGCTCGACTCCTGCTCGGTCATGATGTCGATGCCGCGCCCGGTCAGCTGCGACGCCAGACGGACATTCTGGCCTCTGCGACCGATGGCAAGGCTCAACTGGTCGTCGGGAACGACAACCTCGATGCGGCCTTCTTCTTCGTCGATAACCACGCGGCTAACCGTTGCCGGCTGAAGCGCGTTGACGATAAAGGTCGCGGTGTCTTCGGACCAGGGAATGATGTCGATTTTTTCGCCCTGCATTTCCTGCACGACCGCCTGAACGCGGCTGCCCTTCATGCCGACGCAGGCGCCGACCGGGTCGATGCTGCTATCATAGCTGATCACGCCGATCTTGGCGCGGCTGCCCGGGTCACGAGCAGCGGCCTTAATTTCGATCACGCCGTCGTAAATTTCGGGGACTTCCTGCGCGAAAAGCTTTTTCATAAAATCAGGATGCGCGCGGCTCAGCAAAATCTGCGGCCCGCGATTTTCGCGCTGAACCTTCATGATCAGCGCGCGGACGCGGTCGCCGTTGCGGACAACTTCGCGGGGGATTTGCTGGTCGCGGCGGATAACGCCTTCTGCGCGGCCCAGATCGACAACGACATGGCCGAACTCGACCGACTTGACGACGCCCGTGATGATTTCGCCGGTGCGGTCCTTGAACTCTTCAAATTGGCGCTCACGCTCCGCGTCGCGGACTTTCTGGAAAATGACCTGCTTGGCGGACTGGGCATCGATGCGGCCAAGGTCGACGGCGGGGAGCGGATCGACGATGAAGTCGCCGACAACGGCACCTTTTTGAAGCTTTTCAGCCTGCTTCAGATCGACCTGCTTGAAATAATCCTCGACCTCTTCGACGACCTCGACAACGCGCCACAGGCGAAGATCGCCGGTCTGCGTATCAAGCTTTGCGCGAATGTCGTTTTCGGCGCCGTACCGGGCACGCGCGGCGCGCTGGATGGCTTCTTCCAGAGCTTCGACGACAATCGCCTTGTCGATCATCTTCTCGGTTGCAACCGCATTAGCAATTGCGAGCAATTCAGCCTTGTTGGCGGCAATTGAACTAGCCATTATCGTCTTCCTGTTGATCGTCGTTGATGGGCTCCGCCTCTACTTCGTCGGCGCCATCGCTGTTGATGGGCGCAGTCGACGCAATCAGGCGGTCTGTCAAGAGCAGCTTGGCGCTGCCCAGATTGGAAAATGCAAAGGTCAGGCGACCCGACTTGCGGTCATTTACAGCGACTGTGTCGCCCTCGACACCGAGTATATCGCCGCGGATGTTTTTGCGGCCGTCAATCGGCTCGGCAAGCTCGACCTTGACCTCATGTCCCGCCCAATCGGTAAAGTCGGCCAGCCGAGTCAACGGACGGTCAATGCCGGGCGAGCTCACTTCAAGGCGATAGGCCTCTTCGATCGGGTCGATTTCGTCGAACTTGTCGGAAATGCGGTGCGACAAGGCCGCGCAATCGTCGATGCCAAGCTGCCGTGTGTCGGGACGCTCGGCCATCACCTGCAGGGTCGGCTCGTCGCTGCCCTGGCCGCCGGTTTCGAACCACGCTACGCGCACCAGCGCAAAGCCCAAGGCTTCGGCTTCCGGTGTAATCAACGCAGTCAATTTCTCGAGATCGGGCAAAGTCGGTCTTTCATAAGCAATGCAAAGCTTCTGGATGCCGGCCCCAGGAGGCGCCAGCCCTTTCAAAGTTTCACAATGTAAGGATGACTGCCGTATATGCCTGCAAGCGCCGATATGCAAGCCTCTTGCACTTGGAACAAGCAATCACCAATTCGGTTAGCGGAACCAGAGGAGCATCCCATGAAAAAACTGTCTTTCCTGATCAGCGCATCGTTGTTTGCAGCGGCCTGTCAGCCTTCGGTCAGCGACGCTGCACCAGCGACAAATGCGAACCAGCCGTTCAATGTGACGGTGGTTGCCGATTTCGACGCTCCCTGGGCAATGACGTTCCTTCCTGATGGCCGCGCGCTGATCACCGAAAAAGATGGCCGGATGAAGTTATGGCAAAGCGACGGTCCGGTTGCCGACATCGGCGGCACCCCAAAAGTGGATAGCGCCGGTCAGGGCGGATTGATGGACGTCGTCCTTTCGCCCGATTTCGCAACCAGCAACGTCATCTATTTCAGCTTCTCCGAGGCTGGTCCCGGCGGCAAAGGTGTTGCGCTTGCCACCGCTAAACTCAACACCGAGGGCAACACCCCGAAACTCGATGGCATGAAAGTCATCTTCCGCGCCTCTCCTTATGTCGATGGCAACGGGCATTATTCAGGGCGGATCGCGTTTTCACCAGACGGCAAATATCTGTTCTTCACGAATGGCGAGCGGCAGAAATTCGATCCCGCGCAAGATCCGAAGGCGACATTGGGCAAGGTATTACGGCTCAATCCCGATGGTACTCCGGCGGCCGATAACCCGCTTGCGGCAAAGGGTTTCCATCCGGCGGTGTGGTCCTACGGCCACCGCAATCTGCTCGGCATCGCCTTCGACGCACAAGGCAATCTGTGGGAACAAGAGATGGGGCCTAAGGGCGGCGACGAAGTCAACCTCATCAAGCCCGGTCTGAATTACGGCTATCCCAAAGCGTCCAACGGCGACCATTATGACGGGCGCGATATTCCGGATCACAAAGCTGGCGACGGCTTCGAAGCGCCGAAAGTGTTCTGGAACCCCGTCATCTCGCCGGGCGGCCTGATGATTTATTCGGGCGATTTATTCGCCGAATGGAAAGGCAGCGCCTTTATCGGCGGTTTGAGCAGCGAGGCGCTGGTCCGCGTCAAGCTGGATGGCGAGACGGCGTCGAAAAGCGATCAATGGCCTATGGGCGCGCGTATCCGCGAGGTCGAACAGGGACCAGACGGCGCGATCTGGCTGCTTGAAGACGGCGATGACGGCTCAAAGGGTCGTTTGCTTAAACTGACGCCGAAAAAATAACCGAGACTTGGCGGCGGCGATTATTTTGCCGCCGTCACCGTTCCTGTCAGGTCCGCGAGGAAAGAGCGAACGCGTTTAGCGTTCATGCCAAGGTCGCTGACCCCCACCCGGCTCACTGAGCGCATATCGACGACGCTGCCTTCGCCCGTATCCGTCGGTTTGACGCGCAGGACGACGTCATCCTTGAATCGGAAAAACGCACTTGTTTCGGTCGCTTCGAGGCGACCTTCCTCGGGCAGCGACACGGCAATGTCCCAGCCGCGCGCTTTCGCCAGCCGTTCGGCTTTGGCAATAACCACCGGCACAGGTTCGTTGATCCGAACCGAACGAATATCGCCATATCCCTGCTGATGCACGGTAACCCACCGTTGCTGTGGCGTAAGGCCCCTCATGTCTTCGTCATCTGCGCCCGGAATATTGTCCAGATTGTCGGCGCGAAGCTGAAGTGTTCGAAATGTGGGCGGATCAGCAAGGTCGGTTGATACATCGTGAATGGCAGGTACCGTAAGAGCTGCTATCAGGAACGTCCCGACCCAACCGACATATACAATTGCCACGAACATCCCGGCCCACCGGCGCGCACGCGGGGGCGGGTTTATCGATTTTTTCGCCCGCCAGCCGTAAAGCAATCCGAATAATATCGCGCCAAGGCCCAGGAAAAACGCCCAGGTCACGCCCTTAAGACCGCTGGTATATTCCCAAAAACCCCAACCGGTGCCAAGCGCAGCCACCAGCCCCCAGACGAACGCGCCAACGCCCGCAGCAAGCACGAGATTTCCCTGAAAATCGAATTTCTTTTTAGGGACCGGCTGCATGAGAGGTGCATCGGGTGACGGCTGCGGCGTTGGCTGCGAAGAAGCCTCCACGGGTTCTGCCGGTATTTCCTGCTCGCTCACGATTATTCTCCCCCAGCTTCACCTGTGTAATCGGGCAGGCTAATTGAAGTTCCGGCGAAAGGCAATTTGCGCGCCCGACTTTTGCAAGAAAAGACATTCAGTTGGACAAAATTTGATCGCAGTGACAGGAGGTGCCATGCTTGCCGACCCAGCCCTGCAAAAACGCGCGCGACGCTTCGTTCTGCTGACAGTTTTCATTTATTCGGTCGGCTTTGGCATCATCATGCCCGTGCTGCCCGATCTGATCCGCGAGCTCACCAACGTCAGTCTATCCGAGGCCACGCGCATCGGCGCATGGATCGGCGCGGCCTACGGCATTTTCCAGTTTCTGCTGGGCCCGTTGATGGGCAATCTTGGCGACCGCTTCGGGCGGCGACCGGTTTTCCTGATTTCGTTATTTGGCTTTGGCGCCGACTTTCTGTTGATGGGCCTCGCCCCATCGATCGTCTGGCTGTTTCTTGGGCGGTCGATAGCGGGAGGATTTGGCGCGATCTTCGGACCAGCCAATGCTGCAATGGCGGATATGTCGGCTGCGGAAGACCGCGCGGCCAGTTTCGGCAAGGTCGGCGCAGCGTTTGGGCTTGGCTTCATCATGGGGCCAGCGCTCGGCGGTTTACTAGCTGAATATGGCACCCGTCTGCCCTTTTTCATCGCTGGCAGCTTGGCTTTTGCCAACGGCATCTACGGCTATTTCGTCTTTCCTGAAACTATGGACGAGGAACGCCGGCGTCCGTTCGAATGGCGGCGAGCCAATCCCCTTGGAGCACTTGCGAGCCTTGGCAAGATCAAGGGCATACTGCCCGTGGCCTTCGTCTATTTCGTCTGGGTCTGCTCGATCAACATTTACCCTGCTTCCTGGGCATTTTTTGCCAGAGCCCAGTTTGGATGGGACAGCAAAATGACGGGCATTTCGCTGACATTGGTCGGCGTTTCGATGGTGGTGTTTCAGACCTTCATCATTGGCAGGGCGGTCAAACGCTTTGGCGAGCGCGGAACCGCGCTGATCGGAATGGGCTTTGGCATTGCCAGCTATCTGTTTGTGGCCTTTCTGACCAATGGCACAATTGCCTTAATGCTTAACTTTATCAATGGCTTCGCCGGGATGGCAATGCCGGCGGTCAACGCCATGATGTCGATGCGTACACCGCCTGACCAGCAAGGCGAATTGCAGGGCCTGACCGGAAGCATGTCGGCGCTCGCATTTTTGCTTGCACAACTTGGATACAACAACGCCCTCGCCTTTTTCACTTCACCGGTGGCACCTGTGCATTTTCCGGGAGCACCGTTCATCATGGCCGCGTGCTTCGGGGCAATGGCGCTGACCGCCCTCGCCTTGCTCCCGCGCCGCGATGCGCAGCCAGCCACCGCGTGACTCATGACGAACCTTGTTGCCTTAAGCAGCGTCAACGCTGCCGATGTCGAAAAGCTGCTCGACGACGCATTCGGGACTGACCGCCTGCAACGAACGGCATATCTGCTTCGACAGGGGGTGCCAATAATCGAGCATCTGTCCTTTGCGGTCACTGATAACACCGTGCTTGTTGGCAGCATCCAATGCTGGCCCGTGGCAGTAGCCAACGCCGTGCTGATCCTCGTCGGCCCTGTTGCCGTCGCGCCCGGCAGGCAAGGACAGGGCATCGGGCACAGGCTGATGCACGCGGCACTTGCCGCTGCACGGGCTGATGACGCACCGATGGTGATGATCGGCGATCCTGAATATTATGGCCGCTTTGGCTTTTGCGTCGCCGGAACCGAAGGCTGGAGATTGCCAGGACCGTGGGAACCAAGGAGGTTGCTGTTGCGCAATCCCGGCAATTCGCCCCTGCCCCAAAGCGGCGTGATCGGTCCACGGACAAGCCTTTGACGACCGGCGGCTTTGCCCTTATCGCCACCTAATGCCCTACGACGCCCCCGACCTTTCCAAACTGAGCCTTGCCGATATTGCCGACCTTGTGGCGGCACGCAAATTGCCGCCGGTCGAAAGCTGGGTGCCTGCCCACTCAGGTGCGAGCGAGATGCGGATCGCAGCCGATGGCAAATGGTATCATCAGGGCGGCGAAATCACGCGTCCGGCAATGATCCGCGCTTTCTCCAGCCTTCTGCGCCGCGAAGACGACGGCAGCTATTCCTTGGTCACACCGCAGCAAAAGCTTTCAATAGAGGTCGAAGATGCGCCGTTCGTTGCCGTTGAGTTGCAAAGCGAAGGCGAGGGTGAAAGCCGTTCATTGGCCTTTCGCCTGAACAGCGACGACCTTGTCGTTGCAGGTCCGGGCCACGCCATTGAAGCGCGCAACGGGCTGATTTACCTCCACGTCCGTAACGGGCTTTGGGCGAGGTTAGCGCGGCCCGTTTACTACGAACTGGCGGAAATTGCGCTTGCCGATAATGCCGACGCCCCTTGCGTCTGGAGCAATGGCGAACGGTTCGTAATAGGCTCGGCTGAATGAACTGGATTGACCGGATTGCAACCGCGCTCGACCCGGCGCGGGATATTGCTATCGAAGACGAACGCTATCTAGGTGACGAAGGTCATCGCGCGGCTGCGGTGCTGATCCCGATCACCGATCGCGCCGAACCTGGCGTCATTCTTACGCAGCGGCCTGAATGGCTGCGCAGCCATGCCGGGCAGGTGGCGTTCCCCGGCGGCAAGGTTGACGAAACCGACGTGGATGCGATTTCCGCCGCGTTACGCGAAGCAAACGAGGAGCTCAGCATCTGCCCCAGCAACGTGCAGGTGGTTGGCGTGGCGGACACTTATTATTCGGGCAGCGGCTACCGGATTGAGCCCGTTGTCGGCATCATCCCCCCTGACCTGCCGCTCCGCGCCAATCCAGGCGAAGTCGAGGACTGGTTCGAGGTGCCGCTCGCCTACCTTCTCGACCCAGCCAATGCAGTGAAGAAAGAGGCGCTCTGGAACGGGCAGCCGCGAATCTATTATGACATGCAGTGGGGCGAACGCCGGATCTGGGGCGTAACGGCCGGGATCATCGCAAACCTGGCACGGCGTCTGGCATGACCGGCACGATACTGCCTGACGCAGACTGGCGAAGCGCGGACGGCTTGCTCCGGGTTGTCGCCGCGCTGCGTGACGAACATGGCGGGCCGCGCATAGTTGGCGGCGCCGTGCGCGATACGTTGCTTGGCCTCGACGTTTCGGATGTCGATCTGGCAACGCCCTTGCTGCCCGAAACAGTAATTGACCGGCTCGAGTCCGCGCGGATCAAAGCGGTGCCGACAGGTCTCGACCACGGCACGGTGACAGCGGTTGCCGATGGGAAAAATTATGAGATAACCACGCTGCGGCGCGATGTCGCAACCGATGGCAGGCGCGCCACCGTCGCATTTTCAACCGATTGGCAGGAAGACGCTGCTCGCCGCGATTTCACGATCAACGCGCTCTATGCCGAACCCCGAACCGGCGAGATATTCGACTATTTCGGTGGCCTCAAAGATTTGGACGCCGGTATCGTCCGCTTTATCGGCGACGCCGACCAACGCATAGCCGAGGATTTCCTTCGGATTTTGCGCTATTTCCGGTTTCTGGCGCGCTATGGGCGCGGGCCTGTCAATACCGATGCGATCTCGGCTTGCACAAAGGGCGCACATGGCCTGACTGCACTCTCACGCGAACGCATCGCTCAGGAGCTGACCAAGCTCATATCGCTGGCGCATCCGCTCAGGTCCGTCGAGCTGATGGTCCAGAACGCAATATTCGCGCCTTTTTTGCCCGAATTGTCGGCATCGGCATCCGGCGCATTACGCCGACTGATCGAACGGGAATCGCGCCACCGGCAACCGATATCGCTGGCGGCCCGGATACTGACCTTGCTGCCACATGATGATGCTGTAGTGGAAAAGGTGGCGGCACGGTTGAAGCTGTCCAATCGCCTGCGCGAAAGTCTCGCGAAGCGGCTGAGCGCTCCAAAGCCCGAGCCTCATAACATCCGAGCGATTGCGTACCGCACCAGCAGTGACTGCGCCCGCGATGTCGCAATGCTGTATGCCGCCGACAGCGATCTGCCCGAATGCCTGGCGCGGCTGACAGATTGGGCTGTTCCTGAAATGACGTTCAAAGGCGGCGATTTGATCGGTCTTGGTCTTACCGCCGGGCCTCTGATTGCCAAAACGCTTCGCGCCGTCGAAGCCGCGTGGATTTCAGAGGATTTCCCGCCACATGCACGACAGGTCGAAATCGCGCGTCAGCTGACCGCAGAAGCCCTGTCCGCCTCCAAAAACGCGTAGGCTGCTTCGCCGGTCATGGGGCGCGAATAATAATAGCCCTGACCCACCGAACATCCCAGACGCCGCAGCACTTGCGATATTTCCTCGCTTTCGATGCCTTCAGCGGTTGTTTTCATCCCCAAGGCACGTGCAAGCGAAAGAACCGTCCGGACAATCGCCCGTTTGTCTTTGTCGACCATCATCTCGGTTACAAAACTGCGATCGATCTTGAGCACGTCGATGGGAAGCTGCTGCAGATAGGCGAGGTTGGAATAGCCGGTACCGAAATCGTCCATCGCCAAATTGGTATCGAGCGCCTTCAACGAATCGAGCAGGCGTTTGGCACCCTCGGGGTCGTTGATGAAGGCGCTTTCGGTCAGCTCCAGCGTCATCCGCTTGCCCGAAATGCCCGCGCCGGTGAGCGCCGAGGACACCGCATCGACAACATCATCGCGCTGCATTTGCACCGCCGACATATTGACCGAGATCCGGAACTTTTCGCCGCTCAGCCGCTCGTCCCATTTCGCTATCGTTTTCGCCGCCTCTTCAAGCGCCCAGCGACCGAGAGGCACAATCAGTCCGCTTTCTTCAGCAACCGGGATGAAATCGACCGGAGAAATCGCCCCCAGATCGGGGTGCTGCCACCGCGCGAGCGCTTCAAAGCCGCTTAACGATCCCGTGTCGAGGTCAACCAGCGGTTGGTAATGCAGCTCGAGCTCGCCGCGCTGCAAGGCCCGACGCAGGTCGGTTTCCATACTGAAACGGCGCTTTGCGGTATCAACGGTTCCTGTCGCATACAGTTCGAACGACTTGGTCAGCTTGGCGCGCTTCAAGGCGATTTGCGCGTGGCGAAGCGTATCGCTCGGATCATCGACGCCGATATCGCCCACTGCCGCAGCTACTGCACATTCGACCTGAATTTCGAGGTTGGATAGCTTGCATGGCTCGTCGAAAACCTCGGTCACGCGCCGTGCTATCGAGGACACGTCATCGCGGTTATGAAGCTGAACGAACAAGGCAAATTCATTGCCCCCCAGCCGACACAAAATCTCGTTACTGCGAATTCGCGAATTCAGCCGCCGCGCGACCGTTATAATCAGCTCGTCCCCGGCCATGGCCCCGACCGATTCATTCACCCGGCTAAATCGCGCGAGGTCGATGAGGATGATGGCATAGGACGCCGCTGACGCTGAAACAGTCGCCGCCTCAAGCGCGCCTTCGACCTGCTCTTCAAAGCCGGTACGGTTCGAAAACCCGGTCAGGCTGTCGCTCAACATCTCGCGCCGCAGGTTTATCCGGCTGACCGCTTCCGCCGTACGATCGACAATCGACACCAGCAACATCATCCCGCCGACGCCAAAGCGTGCGATGCTGATTTCCAGTTCGCGGCGGTTTATGGGATCGGCTGACTGCCAGCATTCGAAATGCGTGTCGCGGCCCGTGTCGAGCATTGCGAACGCCCTTTCTGCCAGCGTCGCCATATCGAGCCCACTCTCGCGGCTGAAACCTAATACCAGATCGTCGAATTTCTTGTTGCTTACGACAGGCCGGACCTTGTCGTCACCGATGCCAAACACAGCGCCCGCGATCGGCAAGGTTTCAACCCAACCAAATTCGACCTTGGGGTCGGCAGGATGCAGCGACCGCCCGCTATTCAGCATCACGCTGAACGGCGACAAATCGACAATTGCCCGGGGGTGCACGACTTTCATCACCACCGGTCATGGCAGGCAATTGTAAAAAATAGTCACTTATCTTATGCCAAACAAAAGGTTAATTTCGGCAGGCCCGCTGGTTAATCAAACCGGTTGTTGCGGGGGAATCCTTGCGGGGGAAGCCGTCCGGCAGCACCGCGCGCTACCCGCCACAGCGACATATCGTTCTCGGTACGCGTGCGCCCACTGTCGCCGCCCATCGCCCAGCTCAGCCCTTCGCTGATCCGGAAACAGATCGCGTCGGCAAGCCCGCCATCCTTGTAGCGTTGCAAGGTTACGCCCTGCCCTTTTGCCATCTCGGGAATTTCGCTGAGCGGGAAAGCGACCAGTTTGCGATTGTCGCCGACAACCGCGACATATTGGTCCTTGAGCAACGCTTCGTCAGTGGTCTCCGGCGGTGCCATGCGTACAACTTTTAACCGTGCGCCGGGTTTCAGCGTGACCACACCGCGACCTTTTCGTGTCTCGGCGACGACATCGCTCATCTTTGCGATGAAGCCTTTGCCCGTACTCGCCGCCAGCAGCATTCGGCCATTTGGTGTCACCGGAAAGATCGAAACGATATCATTGCCGCCCTCGATATCGATCATCGTGCCGACCGGCTCACCGAAGCCACGCGCCCCGGGAAGCTTGTCGGCTCCCAGCGTGTAGAACCGGCCATTGGCCGTCGCGATCAGGATCTTATCGGTGGTCTGCGTGTGGAAGGCAAAGGCCGGGCCGTCGCCCTCCTTGAATTTGAAATCGGCGCGCGCGGACAGGTCGGCATGCCCCTTCATCGCCTTTATCCAGCCGCGCTTCGACATGATAACCGTCACCGGCTCGCGCTCGACAAAGGCCTCGAGCGAAATTTCGCGTGCCTGCCCCGCCTCTTCCAAAGACGTACGGCGGCGACCCAGCACGGTCTCCTCCGCATAGCCCTTGCGAAGCGCAGACAAGTCCTTTTTCAAACGCGTTTTCTGCCGCGCCGGACTTTCGATCAGCTTGACCAGCTCCTCACGTTCGGCCTGAAGCGTTTCGAGCTCGCGGCGCAATTCCATTTCCTCAAGCCGCCGCAACGAACGCAGCCGCATGTTGAGAATGGCTTCGGCCTGCCGGTCGTTAAGCTGGAATTCCTCCATCATGACCGGCTTCGGGTCATCCTCGGTACGGATGATCTCGATGATCCGGTCGAGATTGAGGAAGGCAATGATATAGCCTTGAAGCAGCTCAAGCCGGGCATCGATTTTCTCGAGCCGATGTTGCGATTTGCGGATCAGCACCTCAATCTGGTGATGCAACCAGTGCCGCAGCACTTCGCCCAGGCCCATCACCTTGGGCGTGCGCTGGGCGTCGAGCACGTTCATGTTGAGCGAGAAACGGGTTTCGAGATCGGTCAGCCGAAACAGCGCGTTCTTCAAATCATCCGGGTCAACATTCCGGCTTTTCGGCACCAGCACGATCCGGATTTGCTCGTCACTCTCGTCGCGGATATCGTCCAAAATCGGCAGCTTCTTGTCGGCAATCAATTGCGCGATCTGCTCGATCAGCTTGCCCTTTTGCACCTGATACGGAATTTCGGAGACGACGAGCTGCCATGTTCCGCCGGACTGTTTTTCAACGCCGCTCGGTTCCCAGCTGCCGTCCTCGGCCCGCCCCGTTGAAAAGCGCGCGCGCACCCGCATCGCGCCGCGTCCTGAAGCATAAGCCGTGCTGATAACCTCGCGGCTGTCTACCAGCACACCGCCCGTTGCAAAGTCCGGCCCCTGCACGATTTGCATAAGCTGCTCATGTGTCGCATGCGGCTCGTCGATCAACAGCATCGCGGCGTCGATAATCTCGGCAACATTATGCGACGGAATCGAGGTCGCCATCCCGACCGCAATTCCGCTTGCACCATTTGCGAGCAGATTGGGGAACAGTCCGGGCATAACCTCGGGCTCTTCGTCTTCACCATTATAGGTGGGCTTTAAATCGGTGCCGTTTTCATCGAGCCCGTTCATCAGCTCGATTGCTGTTTTGGTCAGGCGCGCTTCGGTGTAGCGATAGGCCGCCGCATTATCGCCATCGATATTGCCGAAATTCCCTTGCCCGTCGACCAGCGGATAGCGCAGCGAAAAGGTCTGCGCGAGCCGGACCATTGCGTCATACACCGACTGGTCGCCATGCGGATGGTATTTACCGATGACGTCGCCGACGACACGCGCGCATTTCTTGTAGCCCTGCGACGGGTCGAGCTTGAGCAGCCGCATCGCCCACAGCAACCGTCGGTGAACGGGCTTCAGGCCGTCGCGCAAATCGGGAAGCGAGCGCGCCGTAATCGTCGACATCGCGTAAATCAGATAGCGCTCGGACAAGGCTGCGTCGAAGGGCGCATCAACAATGGCGTCAAACGGATCTTCCGGAATTATGTCTGTAGTATCAGCCATCGCAGCCCCGATAGCGGGCGATGCCGCGCACGCAAAGCGCGGAAATCAGCAATCCACAGATTTGTGATAGTTGCGCGCCTCTGCTAACGGCGCTCCCGACTCCACATGATTTGAAAGCGTTAGCATGATCCCACGTTATTCCCGCCCCGACATGGTCAAGATCTGGGAGCCGGAAAACCGGTTCCGGATCTGGTTCGAGATCGAGGCGCATGCGACCGACGCCCTTGCCGATTTGGGCGTTGTGCCGAAATCTGCAGCCGAAGCGTTGTGGACATGGTGGGCAACAAACCCGAAAATCGACGTTGCAGCGATTGACGCAATCGAAGCCGTAACCAAGCACGATGTCATCGCCTTCCTGACCTGGGTCGCCGAGCAAGTCGGCGACGAAGCACGGTTCATGCATCAGGGGATGACATCGTCCGATGTCCTCGACACCTGCCTTGCGGTGCAACTCACTCAGGCGACTGACATATTGCTGGCGGATTTGGACGCATTGCTCTCCGCGATCAAAACCCGGGCAATGGAGCACAAGTTCACGCCTACTATCGGACGCAGCCACGGCATTCATGCCGAACCGGTAACGTTCGGCCTTAAACTCGCGCAAGCCTATGCCGAATTTTCGCGTGGCCGCGAACGGCTAGTCGCCGCGCGGGCGGAAATCGCAACCTGCGCCATCTCGGGCGCGGTCGGGACATTTGCCAATATCGACCCTAACGTCGAAGCGCATGTGGCCGCAAAGCTGGGGCTATCGGTCGAGCCGGTATCGACTCAGGTGATCCCGCGCGACCGCCACGCGATGTATTTCGCCGTGCTTGGCGTCATTGCTTCGTCCATCGAACGGCTTGCCATTGAAGTCCGCCATTTACAGCGCACCGAGGTGCTGGAGGCTGAGGAATACTTCTCGCCAGGCCAAAAAGGTTCGAGCGCAATGCCGCACAAGCGCAATCCGATCCTGACCGAGAATCTGACTGGCCTTGCCCGGATGGTGCGCAGCGCGGTGACGCCGGCGATGGAGAATGTCGCCCTGTGGCACGAGCGCGACATTTCGCACTCGTCGGTTGAACGCTATATCGGGCCCGACGCGACAATCACGCTCGACTTCGCGCTTGGCCGACTAACCGGCGTGATCGACAAGCTGCTGGTTTACCCTGCGCGTATGCAGAAAAATCTCGACCGCATGGGTGGCCTTGTCCATTCGCAACGCGTCCTGCTCGCCCTGACCCAGGCGGGCATCAGCCGCGAAGACAGCTATGCCATCGTTCAGCGCAACGCGATGAAAGTCTGGGAATCGGACGGCGCCGAGTCGCTGCTGGAACTGCTAAAGGCCGACCCCGACGTCACCGCCAAAATGAGTGCCCAGGACATCGAGGAGCGCTTTAACCTCGATTATCACTTCAAGCATGTCGACACGATTTTCGCGCGGGTTTTTGGGTAATTGTTTCCTCTCTCCTTCAGGGGAGAGGAGCGAGATTTACGAGCTTGCTCGTTAGTCGCAGCGGAGAGGGGCTGGTTAGACCCCCTCTCCAACTACGCCTAAGCTGCAAGCAGCCAAGGCTTCGTATCCTCTCCCCTAAAGGAGAGAGGGAAAACTCCCCCTACCCAAAGCTGCAATCTTTCCATAAGGTGCTTGCATTAGGAGCAGCCCGAAGATGCGATTTTTGAAGACACTAATCTGGGTGACTGTCATCGTCGGCCTGATCGTGTTTGCGATCAACAACTGGGTCCCGGTATCGGTTAGCCTGTGGGGCGGCATGCGGCTCGACACGAAACTTCCGGCTCTGGTCATCGTGGCGCTGCTGATCGGCTTCGTTCCGCTCTATTTTCTGCATCGAACGAAAATGTGGCGGATGAAACGGCGGATACTGTCACTCGAGGGCAATCAGCGCACCGCAACCTTCCCGCCGCCGGTGTCGCCACCGCCATCTTATGCTCCGGGCGACGCTATATGAGCAATCCGCTTTATGTCGCCATCGACACGCCCTATCTGGACGAAGCGATCGAGCTGACCAAACGCATCAAGCATCATGTCGGCGGGGTTAAGCTCGGCCTCGAATTCTTTTGCGCCAACGGTCATCATGGTGTCCACGAAGTACAGAAACTGGGCCTGCCGATTTTTCTGGACCTGAAGCTTCATGATATCCCCAATACTGTGGCAAAAGCAATGCAGGCAATCAACGCGCTCGAACCCGCCATTGTGACCATCCACGCCGCCGGAGGCCGCGCGATGATGGAGGATGCAAAGGCGGCCGCAGGCGCGCATACCAAGGTGGTCGCCGTGACCGTCCTGACCAGCCTCGACGATCACGACCTCGACCGCATCGGTGTCCCCGACAGCCCGGATTTGCAAGTTGCCCGCCTCGCGGCGCTCGCGCAGGATGCCGGGCTCGACGGCATCGTCTGTTCGGGACATGAGGTAAAGGCGGTCAAGAAACTCTGGAAAGACGGATTCTTCGTCGTCCCCGGCCTTCGCCCCGACGGCGGCAACAGCGCCGACCAGAAACGCACGGTAACGCCGCGGCAGGCACGCGACGATGGCGCAAGCGTGCTTGTCGTCGGGCGACCGATCACCAAGGCGGAAAGCCCGGATGACGCCGCGCGGGCAATAGTCGGGACGCTGTAGGTTCAACCAAATTCGTACATTGTCATTCCCGCGAAGGCGGGAATCCACGGCCTGAGCTTTCCACATTGTGCTACATGGAGATAGCAGACCATGGATTCCCGCTTTCGCGGGAATGACAAATGTGGTTTGGAGCCGCCATGTCCACCCAAATCAAAATTTGCGGCCTGAAGACCGAAACCGAAATCGATGCCGCTGCAAAAGCCGGAGCGACACATATTGGTCTCAACCTGTATGAAAAAAGCCCGCGATATGTCACGCTCGAGCAGGCCGCCGCGCTGCGGTTGCGGACGCCATCGTCGCTCAAGGTTGTGCTGCTGCTCGTTAATGCGGAACCGGTTTATACCGCAAAGGCGCTTGAACTGGTGAAGCCCGACATCGTTCAATTCCACGGCACTGAAACGCACGAATGGTTGCGGCTGCTCAAGGGCGTGACCTCGACCGAAATCTGGAAGGCGCTTGGCGTAAAGGATGCCGCGACGCTTAAAAACAGCGACCGTTTTGTGGGGGCCGCCGACATGCTCCTGTTCGATGCCCCGGCGCAGGCGTTGCCCGGCGGCACCGGAATGCGCTTCGACTGGTCGCTGTTGGCCGGGCATGATCACAAACTACCGTGGGGACTCGCGGGGGGTCTGAACGCAGATAATGTCGTCGACGCACTTCGGCAGACGCGGGCGGATCTTGTCGATACATCGTCGGGTGTGGAGTCGGCTCCCGGCATCAAGGATGTGGACAAGATTGCTGCATTCTGCAAAGCGGTCCGCGAATTTCATTGATATCCGTTCGCCCTGAGTAAAGTGCCGAGCGAAAGCGAGGTGCTTGTATCGAAGGGTCCTTCGATATGCCGCTTCAGCCATTCGGCTTCAGCAGCTACTCAGGACGAACGGGATTAGAGGCTATATGAACGCAACTGCAAACTCCTTCCGCAACCAGCCCGACGAGCGCGGCCATTTTGGCCAGTTTGGCGGGCGCTATGTCGCCGAAACGCTGATGCCGCTCGTGCTCGATCTCGAACGCGAATATCGCGCGGCCAAGGAGGACCCGGCATTCAAGGCTGAGTTCGATGATCTGCTCGAACATTATGTCGGTCGCCCGTCGCCGCTTTATTATGCCGAGCGGCTAACCGAGGAAGTCCGCAAGGACGCGCCGACAGGTAAAGGCGCGCAAATCTGGTTCAAGCGCGACGAATTGAACCATACCGGCGCGCACAAGATCAACAATTGCATCGGGCAGATTCTGCTCGCGATCCGCATGGGCAAGACGCGGATCATTGCCGAGACCGGCGCTGGCCAGCACGGTGTTGCGACCGCGACCGTGTGCGCGCGTTTTGGCCTGCCCTGCTTTATTTACATGGGCGCGAAAGACATCGAACGGCAGCAGCCCAATGTGTTCCGCATGCGCTTGTTGGGCGCTGAGGTCATTCCGGTCACCAGCGGCGCAGGCACGCTGAAAGACGCGATGAACGAAGGACTTCGCGATTGGGTCGCCAATGTCCACGACACATTCTACATCATCGGTACCGCCGCCGGGCCACATCCCTACCCCGAATTGGTCCGCGATTTCCAAAGCGTGATCGGCACCGAAGCCCGCGCGCAGATGCTGAGCCGCATCAACCGCCTACCAGATTTGCTGGTCGCGGCGATTGGCGGCGGGTCAAACGCTATCGGGCTTTTCCATCCATTTCTCGACGACAAGGACGTCGCGATGCTCGGCATCGAGGCGGCTGGACATGGCCTTGACAAGGAACATGCTGCATCGCTTGCTGGCGGTCGCCCCGGTATCCTCCACGGCAACAAAACCTATTTGCTTCAGGACAAAGACGGGCAGATTGCGGAAGCGCATTCGATTTCGGCCGGTCTCGATTATCCCGGCATCGGCCCCGAACATAGCTGGCTCAAGGAAATCGGCCGCGTCCGATATGACAGCGTGACCGACACCGAGGCCCTCGCCGCGTTCCAGTTGCTCTGCCGCACCGAAGGCATCATCCCAGCGCTTGAACCCGCCCACGCGATTGCAGCGGTGGAGCGCGAGGCGAAGAAAATGGACCGCGACCAGATCATCCTCGCAAACCTGTGCGGGCGCGGGGACAAGGATATCTTCACCGTCGCCGAGGCGCTGGGGACGAAGATATGAAACGATGGATGCCTACCATTCAGCGGGTGGCGCTGACTTGCGCAATCTTCACCGTGATAATAGGCAGCCTTCGTCTGTTTGCCGACATCAATTTGCCCACAAACGACACGACCTGGATTATGCTTGTCTCCGTGGTTTTGGCCCTCATCCTTTACGATCGGGAGGTAGCGCGATGACCCGCCTCTCCGCCGCTTTCGCCAAACCCCACGCCGCGCTCGTCACCTTCATCACCGCTGGTGATGGTGACACCGCCACCAATCTCGACGCACTGGTCGAAGGCGGGGCGGATGTGATCGAACTCGGCATGCCCTTCACCGACCCGATGGCAGACGGCCGTGCAATCCAGAAAGCGAATATCCGCAGCCTGGCCGCTGGCACCACCACTGCGGATATCTTCGCGATCGCGGCCACCTGCCGCAAACGCCACCCCGACACGCCGCTCGTGCTGATGGGCTATGCCAACCCGATGACGATCCGCGGCGGGGAATGGTTCGCGTCCGAATGCAACAAGGCTGGCGTGGACGGCGTCATCTGCGTCGACATCCCGCCCGAGGAAGACCCCGAGCTTGGCCCGTGGTTGCGCAGCGCAGGCATCGACCTCATCCGCCTCGCCACCCCCACCACCGACGCCGCTCGCCTGCCCTCCGTACTCGATGGCGCATCGGGTTTTTTGTATTATGTCAGCGTTGCCGGCATCACCGGGCTTCAACAGGCCGCGCAAACCAGCATCGACGAAGCCGTCGCCCGCCTAAAAGCCCATACCGATCTGCCCGTCGCCGTCGGCTTCGGCGTCCGCACCCCCGAACAAGCCGCCAACATCGCACGCGTCGCCGATGGCGTGGTGGTGGGCTCTGCGCTGGTCGAGCTGGTCGCAGAGCATGGCACCAACGCCGCCAGCCCCCTCCGCGATTATGTGGCTTCGCTAAAAGCGGCTATCATTTCGGCGCGGGGCTGACTACAAAACCGTAGCCCTGAGCAGCAGTCGCACAGCGACTGCGTCCGTCGAAGGGCGCCTCTCAGGTGTAGCGCTAGCCTGAGAAGCGTGCTTCGACAGGCTCAGCACTACGGTATATTTGGCACTGCGAATTTTACAGGGACAGAAAAAACATGAACTGGGTCACTCGCGTCCGCAACTCGATTCCCTTCATTACCAAGCGCGAGACGGCCGAAACGCTCTGGCACAAATGCAAGGGCTGCAACGCGATGATTTTCCTTAAGGAATTTGAGGAAAACCAGTCGGTCTGCCCCAAATGCGACCATCATGGCCGCATCGGACCTGCGACCCGTTTTGCCGCATTGTTCGATGATGACAGCTACGAAATTCTGAAGCCCCCGGTCGTCGGCGAAGACCCACTGAAGTTCAAGGACACCAAGAAATACACCGACCGCATCAAGGCTGCACGCCTTGCTACCGGCGAACAAGACGCAATGCAGTCTGCCAAAGGTGAAATCGATGGCCAGACCGTCGTCGTCAGCGTTCAGGATTTCGCCTTCATGGGCGGTTCGATGGGCATGGCGGTCGGCGAGGCCTTCATCGACGCGGTCAAAGCCGCAATCAGGGCGAAATGCCCGTATATCATCTTCACCGCCGCGGGTGGCGCGCGGATGCAGGAGGGGATTCTCTCGCTCATGCAAATGCCGCGCTCGACAGTGGCGATCCAGATGCTGCACGATGCGGGGCTGCCCTATATCGTCGTCCTGACCGATCCCACGACCGGCGGCGTCACTGCGTCCTATGCGATGCTGGGCGACGTTCAGATCGCCGAACCCGGCGCGCTCATCGGTTTTGCCGGACAGCGCGTGATCGAACAAACGATCCGCGAGAAACTGCCCGAGGGTTTCCAGCGCGCCGAATATCTGCTGGAGCATGGTATGATCGACATGGTGACGCACCGGCACGACCTGCGCGAAACCTTGTCCAAGTTGGTCGGCTATCTGGCACCGGCGAAGAAGGCGGCGTAGGGACCATGCGTCATGGAGTGACAGTCAGCAAGTGACAGTCACTCGTGCCGAGCCGAAACTCGGTGACTGTCACTTGCTGACTGTCACCCGCGAAAGCGGGCACGACAAACGAGGATTGAATGCCTGACCACGCCATCTCCAATAACCCCGCCGTCCAGGCGCAACTCGACCGGCTCACGATGCTCTCGTCCGGACGCGATGTGCTGGGGCTGGAGCGTATTACCGCGTTGCTTGGCCGCCTCGGCAATCCGCACCACCATCTTCCGCCTGTATTCCATGTCTCCGGCACCAACGGCAAGGGCTCGACCTGCGCGTTCCTGCGCGGGGCGATTAAGGCGGCGGGGCTTTCCACGCATGTCTATTCAAGCCCGCATCTCGTCCGCTTCAACGAACGGATCAGGGTTGCTGGCAAACTCATCGACGACGTGACCCTGGCGGCCTTGCTCGCCGAAGTCCTCGACCATGCCGACGGGCTTGAGGCCAGTTTCTTCGAAGTCACGACCGCTGTGGCTTTCCTCGCCTTTGCGCGCACGCCTGCTGACGCCTGTATCATCGAGGTCGGCCTTGGCGGCAGGCTCGATGCGACCAATGTGATCGATGCGCCTACCGTTTGCGGTATCGCCTCATTGGGCATCGACCATGAAGCTTTCCTGCTCGCACCCGAAGAGGGCACCCCGCCCGTGCCGCTCGACCGTATCGCGTTTGAAAAGGCGGGCATCGCCAAATCCGGCGTGCCGCTCCTTACGCAAAAATACGCAGCATCGATGGCCAACACGATTGCCGTCCAAGCGACGCTAAGCGGCGCAAAATTGCTCGCACGCGGCGAGGCATGGGACGCGATAGCTTATGAAGGCCGCCTCCATTACCGCGACGAGGCGGGCAAACTCACGCTGCCCCTGCCCCGCATGACCGGCGCGCATCAGGCGGATAACGCCGCGCTCGCCATAGCCATGCTGCGCCATCAATCGAGTATTACCGTCCCCGAAGCCGCACTAGCCGCCGCGATGGAATGGACTCGCTGGCCAGCCCGAATGCAGTTGCTAGGAAAAGGGCCACTGACCCAACTATTGCCCGAAGGGTCACACGTCTGGCTCGACGGCGGGCATAACCCCGACGCGGGCGCGGCCATTGCCGAGACGCTGAAAGACGGCCCGCCGGTGCATGTGATTATCGGCATGCTGAAGAACAAGGACGCGCTGGGTTTCCTTGCGCCCTTCGCGCCCAAGATCGCGTCGCTGAGGGCTGTGCCGATATCAGGGCATGAGCATCATGATCCGGCGGAGCTATGCGCGCTGGCGGCGGAGCAACTTGGAATTGCCGACACTGGCCCGCACGACGATCTATGGGCAGCGGTCAAACAAATCGCAGTGAGTGGCGCGCCCGCGAGTGTCCTGATTTGCGGTTCGCTCTATCTCGCCGGAGAAGTTTTGCGGCTAAACTATCAGGTGCCTGATTGACCTAATTTTGTCATTCCCGCGAAAGCGGGAATCTATGGCCTGCCCTGTCCGTTACCACGACCTCGTTGCTGAACCTGCAAGCTCAGGCCATGGATCCCCGCTTTCGCGAGGATGACACCTCTTAGGATTGCGTCGGACGAACCTTCGGCGAAGGCTGTCCCTTCCATGCCAGCAATCCGCCTAACAGCAAAACGCCCGCCGCCGCCCATGTCAGATTGGTCGAAAGCTCAAGCGGTCCCGAAAGCAGCAAACCGATCAAACCTGCAACAACCAGCAAG
>CALRMO020000028.1:0-21582 GCA_943369235.1 Sphingomonas paucimobilis | reverse complement strand
ATCACCGATTTTGTACGCCTCGACCGCATGATGGAAGGCCGACACCTTGTACCCGAATTCCTTGGCCATATCGAGCACGATCGCCATTTCATCGGCACGGTAGCAGTGGTTCTGAATCAGGATGTCGCCATCAAGGACGCCAGCAAGCGTTTCCATCCCGATATCGCGGGTGAAGTCCTTGCCGCTGTCGCGCTTCTTCCTGTATTCCTGCGCCTTGATCCAGGTCTGGCGATTAACCGCGAGATTACCCATCCGTGTCGAAGGCATCCGGCCCTTGCTGCCATATACGCGCTTGGGGTTCTCGCCGCAGGCCATCTTCAAACCGTACGGCGCATCGGGAAACTTCATTCCCTGCACCGTGCGCGCGTAGACATTCTTCAGCACAACCGAACGTCCGCCCATCAGATTTGCCGAACCTGGCAGGATCTGAAGCGTGGTAATTCCGCCATTGGCAAGCGCGCGGCTGAAGCCCGGGTCTTGCGGCCAGACGCTATGTTCGGCCCAGACCTCAGGCGTGGTCGGCGATGTCGCTTCATTACCATCGCTGTGCGCTTCAACCGCAGGCGACGGGTAATCGCCCAAGTGCGAGTGAATATCAATTATGCCCGGGGTCACGAATTTGCCGGCTCCGTCGATCACGGCAATATCAGCTGGTATAGCGGTTTCGGGACCACCGACACTGCTGATCTTGCCGCCGGACATGAACACCACGCCGTTCTCGATCCTGCCGCCCTCGCCATCATAAATCGTGACATTGCGGATGGCGGTAGCGGCGCCGGGATAGGCCTTGTACGTAGATGGATAAGGCGCGGCTGATTTTTCCGCTGGTTTGGACGAGGCTGTCTCGGGCTTGTCTCCGTTCGTGCCGCATCCCGTCAATGTCAGCGCAGTCAACGCCGCAACCGCAACCTTTCCCGATATCCGCATAGAATCAGCTCCCTTGGGTGGTCGGGTGGATGCCGGCTGCCTGCGGCTCGGCAGCCTCTCGGTTGCCTTCAAGCGGCTCGTCGCGCAAAGTATCAAGGTGCATCCAGCGTTTGACAATGGGCGACAGCAACAGCACGACCACCGCAATCCCGATCGAGATATAGCCGAACAGTTCATAGATATCGAGCAAGCCCTGCTTGGTCATTTCCCCGCCTTCGCCGCCGGTTGCCTCACCGATCTTGCCCGCGACGAAATTGCCGACCGCAGTCATGTAGAACCACGCGCCCATAATCAGCGAAGCCAGGAATTTTGGCGCGAGCCGGTTCATTGCCGACAGACCGACTGGCGAGAGGCAAAGCTCAGCCGTGGTCGCCAAGAGATAATACATGAATACCAATATGACCGGCGTCATTGCTGCGATGCCATAGGCCTCCGCCCCCCACACCAGCACAAGGTTTGCCAGCCCCATCTGGACCAGCGCGAGACCGAACTTGGCCGGAGCCGACGGCTCCTTGCCTTTCTTCCCAAGCCATTGCCAAAGCGCCGCAAATACCGGCGCGAACAGGATGATGTAAATCGGATTGATCGACTGGAAGATGCCCGCAGGCACATCGCCACGATCGACAAAGCGATCGGTAAACAGGTTCATCGATCCGCCTGCCTGCTCAAAAAGGCCCCAGAAAATCGGATTGAGCGAAATCAGAAAAAGGATCGCAAACATCCGTTCCCGCGGTTCTTTCTCAAGCTTGAAGCTTTCGTAAAGCACATAGCCGAGCAACGCGATGCCCGAAACCATCAACAGACCTTGAATGACATCCTGATACTGCACCAGCGCCCAGATCACGGCGACCGCCGCCAGGCCAATTGCGTACAATGTCATTTCGCGTGTTTTGGTAAGCGGTGCTGGCGCTTCCCCCGCTCCGCCAAGCGCGCTTTTGCCGAGTACGAATACGACAAGACCAAGCAACATCCCGATACCCGCAAGCCCGAAGCCGAAGCCCCAGCCTACGGTCTGACCAAGATAGGCAACCATGATCGTACCCAGCGCCGCGCCAACATTAATTCCCATGTAGAATATCGTGTAGGCGCCATCGCGGCGAATGTCGGTCATCTTGTAAAGCTGCCCGACCATCACCGAAATATTGGCTTTCAAAAAGCCCGATCCGACGATGATAAACGCAAGCGCCATCCAGAATACATTGATCGTCGGGTCGCTTTGTCCGCCCGTGCCTTCGACCGCCATAAGGCTGTGGCCGATTGCCAGCAGGATACCGCCATATAATACCGCACGGCGCTGCCCAAGATAGCGGTCGGCCAGATAGCCGCCCAAGACTGGCGTGATATAGACCAGGCTGGTGTAAGCGCCGTAGATCAGGTTCGATTTGGAATCGGTAAACAGCCAATGCTGCGTCAGGTAGAAAATAAGTATGGCGCGCATGCCGTAATAGGAGAACCGCTCCCACATTTCGGCGAAGAAC
Source organism: Sphingomonas paucimobilis (assembly GCA_943369235.1). GTDB lineage: Bacteria > Pseudomonadota > Alphaproteobacteria > Sphingomonadales > Sphingomonadaceae > Sphingorhabdus_B > Sphingorhabdus_B paucimobilis_A. The sequence goes on along the minus strand of CALRMO020000028.1, from coordinate 19,177 downwards.
AACATGTAAAGGCCTTTGGGATGGCCTGCGAATTCGGGTTCCTTCTGGATGGCGATCTTAGCGCCAATCGCGAGGAAAAATCCAAGAACAACCACCGATATAGCGGCAATCCAGTCGCCTTCAGCCCATAAACCTATCGCTTTGAAATCGGTCACGCGATCCCCACTTTCATTGTCGAAATTATTGATGCTCTCCCCGAGCAGATGCGGCGGAACCTAACGAAAAAATTGCGGCTGTGAAGAATTATGTTGCGCGGGCTCGCAAAATTCGACGAATGGCGCTTACATGTTCAACGACCTGTCCTCTGTCGCCAGTTATCTCGCAACCCGCCGCTCGGGTAAACCGCGCGAGATGGTGGCACCAGGGCCGGACGACGCAACCCTCCACCGCATCCTGCAAAGTGCCATGCGGACCCCCGATCACGGCAAGCTGTTTCCCTGGCGCTTCGTGAAAATCGAGGATCGCGCGGCGCTCGCGGTATTGTTAGGTGACGCCTTCCTCGCCGCCAACCCCGGCGCCCGACCTGTCCAGATCGAAGCAGCCATTGCACCCGCTTATATGGCCCCAACGCTCATATTGCTGCTCTTTGCGCCGCAACCGAGCCCAAAAATTCCCCTGTGGGAGCAACAAATGAGCGTCGGCGCCGTGGGCATGAACTTGCTCCATGCCGCACATGCGCTTGGTTTCGTCGCAAGCTGGATAACCGGCTGGGCGAGCTACGACCCGACGGTCCGCTCGGCGATTTGCGAAGGCGACGAACAAATCGCAGGCTTCTTTTTCGTCGGAACCGCCGGGCAACCTCTGGAAGAGCGGCCCCGCCCTGATCCGTCTCACATCGTCAGGACCTGGCCGTAAACTCGGCGTTGACGCGCCCTACTGTATTATGGCAGTAAGGATGCGATGAAAAATGATGCAAAGCCGGTTTACCTGAAATTGCGCGACGTGATCGCCGCCGCCATTCTCGACGGAGATTACAAGGAAGGCCAGATGCTTCCCTCGGTTCGCGCCTTCGCCGCCGATCAGGGCGCAAATCCACTCACCGTAGCGAAGGCCTATCAGCTTTTTCAGGACAGCGGGTTGGTAGACGTCAAACGCGGCGTAGGTCTGTTCGTTGCTGGTGGCGCGGTCGCCAAATTGCGCAGTTTCGAACGCGAGCATTTCGTCAAGAATGTCTGGCCGGACGTCCGGGCGCAAATGCGTCGCGCCGGTATTGAACCTTCCGAATTGCTCGCCGCTACCTGATATCGGGGGCCGGCTGGCGTTGGGCAACGACTTTGCGGGCAAGCTCTTCAGCCGCTTTCGGCCGTTTTCCCGATTGCTTTAAAATATCCGCATAGACTTTCGTCACCATCGCATTGGCCGGCGCGATGCGATAGGCGGTGGCCGCATAATCCAGAGCCTTATCGGTTTTTCGGGCACCGGCATAAGCGCGCGCCAGATTGGCGAGCAATATGCTGTCATTATAGCCGATACGTGCACGTACACGTTCCAGCAAAACGATAGCGATGCTCCATTGCCGCGAATCCAGATTGCGATATCCGGCAAGGCGAAGGGTTGTTAGGCTGGTGGGATTGAAGGCGAGATATTGCGCAAGAACATCATCCGCAGTCTTCGCGTCTCCTGCCCTTGCCGCAGCATCGACCAGCCGAAGCATGACAGGCTCGCCAAAGCTGATCGAACGGGCGAGCTGATAGGCAGCCAAGGCTTCACTGAATTTGCCTTGCGCTATCGCAATGTCGCCCACGAGCAAATGCGCATCGGCAACGCCCGGATTGGCAGCCTGCAGACGATTTGCCTCCTGCGACGCCGTGTCGATATCGCCACTGAGCATCAGCAACCGAATATAAGGAACGACCGCACGCGCATCATTCGGGTTCCGGCGCACTTCATCGCTCGCTTGCGAAAGCGTGACGGGATCGGGCAATGGCAGCGATGGACGGATGACCGCTAGCGCCGCCTCGTCGAGCGGCTTGAACGATCGCGCGCTTTGCCCGCTGGCCTCGAACGCTCTGGCGGTCAGCATCAGGCTATAGCTGTCGGCATCGCCGCGCGCCGCGATTTCCCGGATCGTATCAAGCGTATCCAAAGGGTCGCCAGCGCGGTACATTGCCTGGGCGAGCAACGCGCGCACCCGCCGGTTGCGCGGCTGCGCGCCCAGCAGCCTTACGAAGCGGTCGACGGCTCGATTGTAATTGCCGAGTTCGAATTCGATGATCCCGTCAAGTAGCATCGGCCCCGGCAGTTCGTTGAAGGCATCGCCCGCACGTGGTAAAATCCGCCTGGCAAGTTCGTAGTTTCCCGCGCGCGCCGCCAGCACCGCCTGCATGTAGAATGCCTTGGAATTTCCACCATCGAGCGCAACGATTTTGCGCACTTGTTCAAGCATCTCCCGGTTTCGGCCGGCCTCGCCCAAAGTCAGGGCATATTCCTCCAGCAGCGGGACATCGTCCGGTCTGATCTGCAGACCACGTTCGAACCAGGGCAACGCTGCAACCAGCCCGAATTGCGCGCGCATCAGCCGTCCACGAAACTCCAGCGCCCGAACATTATTGGGATCGATCCTAAGCGCTTGCTCGACAGCCTCCACCGCACCTTTCTGATTGGCAGTTACAAAGCGCAGTCGCGCCAAGTCGGTCCAGACCTGGCTGTCATCCGGCGATTGTTGCCACGCTGCCTGAAACACGTCCTGCGCGGCCGCGAAATTGCCTTGGTCCATATAGACCCGGCCCAGAATGCGGTTCGCGTACGCCCGATTTGGTCCAGCTAAATCCTCGTTTTCGAGTGCTGTCCGGGCTTTGTCGAGTTCGCCCTGCAACCAATAGCTGTGCCCCAACAAATGCGCCAATGTTCGTTGCGGAACGCCAAGAGCGACGGCTTTCTCAAGCGACGACTGCGCGGTGACCCCGTCAAACAGCTCAAGTGCAACTTTGGCTTGGGCAAGCAACACCTCGGTCGATTTTGGATTGGCACGGATGGCGGCCTGAAGTTCGGCACGCGCGTCGCGATACTTGCCAAGCTTGATCAGACTCTGCGCCTCGGTCATAGCTTCCCCGGCTGACGCTCGATCGGGTCTGGCCACAAAAAAGAGGATCGCGAGCACTATCAAACCCAGCGCGCCGGATGCCAGAATTGATAGCCGCCGTTGCACCGTTTCAGTTCCGGTCAGGCCTGCAGGTCATATTGCTTCAGCAAATCATATAATGTCGGCCGACTGATTCCGAGCAATTTCGCGGCGCTCGAAATATTACCCTCGGTCCGTGAAATTGCCCGTTTGATAGCCTTGCGGTCGGCGGCCTCGCGAGCCGCCTTTAGGTTGAGCAGGAGTTCGTCGTCGTCCTCGTCGCCAAAATCCAGATCGTTGGCGGTAACAAATTTGCCGTCGGCCATAATCACCGCGCGCTTGACGCGGTTTTCGAGCTCGCGAACATTGCCGGGCCATTTCCATTGATCGATGGCCGTCAGCGCGCTCGATGACATGCCCTTGATCGACGGGTTCATTTCGCGGGCAAAGCGCGCAACGAAATACTGCGCCAGCAACACGGCGTCACCGGTGCGTTCGATCAGCGATGGAATCGCAACCGTCACTTCAGCCAGACGGTAGTAAAGATCCTCCCGGAAACTCTGGTCGGCGATCATCTGGTTGAGATTGCGATGCGTCGCACACACCACGCGGACCTCAACCGGAATCTGCCGCCTGCCGCCGATCCGCTCAATCGTCCGTTCCTGCAAAAACCGCAGCAGCTTGACTTGCAACGGCAGCGGAATATCGCCCACCTCATCCAAGAAAAGTGTGCCGCCGTCGGCAATCTCTATCTTGCCCTCGGTTGTCTTGATCGCCCCGGTAAACGCGCCTTTCTCGTGGCCGAATAGTTCCGATTCCAGAAGGTTTTCAGGTATCGCGCCGCAATTAATGGCAATGAACGGCTTGTTGGAACGCCCGCTGGCATTGTGCAATCCACGCGCCAGCAATTCCTTACCCGTTCCGCTCGCGCCCAGCAGCATTATCGACGCGTCGGTCGGTGCAACGCGCTCGATGGTCCGGGTAACTTTCATCATTTCGGGGGCGCCCGTAATGATCGAGCCCAATAACAGTTCACCTTCTGCATTGGGTTTCTGCAACTCGGCATTTTGGAGTTCAAGCGCGCGGACATGAAAGGCCCGCCGGACAATCAGGTGGAGTTCGTCAATGTCGACCGGCTTTTGGTAAAAGTCCCAGGCACCGGCGGCGATGGCGCGCATTGCACTTTCGCGCGCGCCATGTCCTGACGCCACGATGATTTTGGTATCGGGCTTAAGTTTCAACATTTCGTCGAGCACGGCAAAGCCCTCGCTCACCCCGTCAGGGTCTGGCGGCAGGCCGAGATCGAGCGTGACTACATCGGGCTCTTCAGACCGCAGCAGCGTCATGGCCTCGTCGCGATTTGCTGCGCAGAACACCTCAAAATCCTCGTACGACCATTTTAGCTGTTTTTGCAGCCCCAGATCATCTTCAACGATCAACAGTTTTTGACGTGCTCCCGACATGATTATGCCGCCTTCTCAAATGATGAATTGCTCGCGTCGCTGCGGGCCGCAGGTAACAGCAGCGTGAATGTCGTTCCCTTGCCGACCCGGCTGTCAACGCGCAATTGTCCCCCCATCGAAACTGCGAGGGCACGGGCCTCATAAGCGCCAATTCCGAAGCCGCCATCCTTGGTTGACTCGAACGGCTTGAACAGTTGGTTCGAGACAAAGTTTTCGCTCATGCCAACGCCGCTGTCGCTGATATTGATCGCGATATCGCTGCCATGCGTCCGGCTGGTGATCTTGACGGGTGAACCATCCGGCGTCGCTTCAATCGCGTTTTGCACCAGATGGCCTACGATGGTTTCGACGCGTGCAGGATCGGCAATTGCGAACATGCCCGAATTGAGCTGCGCATCGATTGGGTAAATCAGCCGTTTGCTGTGCACCGCTTTCAACACCGCCTCACCGATATCGATGGCGACCGGCGGACTGTGCCGGGCCTTGTTGTGCTGCGACAGCCGCGCCAGCAGCTCGTTCATCTTGTCGACCGACGATTTTAACGTGTCGACCATGTCGGCGCGGAATTCGGGCTTTTCGGCATGCTTTTCTGCATTGCGGGCAAGAATGCTCAGCTGGCTAACGAGATTTTTGATGTCGTGCATTACAAAGGCAAAGCGGCGGTTGAATTGTTCGAATTGCTGGTTTTCGGCCAGTGCTTGCTGGCTCGCTGCCTCGGCAAGGTAGCTTGCCAATTGCCGCCCGACGACGCGCAACATGTCGAGGTCTTCCCAGTCCAGCGCTCGCGGCAAACGCGGACGCGACAGCACGGCAAGGCCGGCGAGTTTTCCAAAATGGACGAGGGGGACGACTGCCCATGCTTGCTGCTCATCATATAACCATTGCGGGACCGCGCGCGGGTCGCAGCGTTCGTCGGTGCCCGCGCGAACATCATCCATCGACAGGATATGGCCAGTCGATTCAAAGAACGGCATGGTCTGCGAGGTCACGCAATTGGTGGGAATGTCGGCGTTGGTCCAGTTCCAGCGCGCCTGAAGCGTCAAGCGGCCATCATCATCGGGCACGAGCAACAGCCCGCCCGGGCTTTCGAATATATCCGCCAGCGATTTGACCACGCGTTCATAAAAGGGCGCGGCTTCTTTCGACGGAAAGCCGATCGTGTCGGCAAAGCGCATCCATTCGGACCTATAGTCATAGCGATGCTGGAAGAAATTCTTGACGACAATGACATTGAGCCAGGATTTGAACCGACCCGACGGCAAAATGAGCAAAGCCGCAAGCGACATACCAAAAATAAGCGTAATTTGCGCGAGGCGAACATAGGTGCCGCCGACGATTTCAAGCGCTGTGGCGAGCAGCACCATCCCGAACAGATACACGCCGATCACGACCAGCGAAACCGACTGGAACGCAACCGACCGGGAAAGCCGGATTCGCCAGTTGCTGTTGCGATACGCAGCCATAACGAACACGGGCGCCAGCAATGCCGTGGCAAAGCCGCGCATGGCGATAAGCTCGAGCGAATGGGTCGAGGTCAGATAGCTTATCGTGTACTGGTTGAGGTCATACGTCCAAAGCGCGGCAAGTGCCGCCATCGGCAGGCTGATCCCCCACCGCGCTTCGGGTGCCGATATCGTGTAGAGATTGTGCACCAACACAAGCGCGCCGACCGCAAATATCATGCGAAGCGTCAGCGCCGACTGCGCGACGATGCCCTTGAAGTTGGAGCCGCCGAATGCAACCACCGCGCCGTCGTTGATAAGCTGGAAGACGACAACGAGCAGCAGCGCCACGTAGATCATATTGATCGTTCGCGGCTGCTTTCGTCCCTCGCCGCTGCGCAACAGGAAATACATGAAGCCGAGCCAACCGAGATTGCGCGCAGTCTCCGCCCAATAAGCAGAAATGCTCAGCGGCCCCGAATAGGTTACGGCAATGCCCCACATCGCCGTCAGCGCCATCGCGCAGATCAGGATCGCCTGCTGGCGGTTGCGGGTTCCGTATTTATGGTACAGCCAGATGGCGAGCGCGGCATATGCAAAACCGACCGCCGTATGGCCCCAGAAACTTATGAACGCGAGAATATGTGCCATCAGCGCGCACCCTCGGGCCAGAGAACGACGCGGATGGTTTGCAGCAGGATCAGCAGGTCGAGAAACGGCGTGTAATTCTTGGCGTAATAGAGATCATATTCGAGCTTTTGCCGCGAATCGTCGAGCGATGCGCCATATGGATAATTGATTTGCGCCCAACCGGTGATGCCGGGCTTAACCATGTGACGCTCGGCATAATAAGAAAGCTGTTGTTCGAGCTCCGCCACAAACTCCGGACGTTCCGGACGCGGCCCGACGAAACTCATTTCGCCCTTCAGGACGTTCCAGGTCTGCGGCAATTCATCGATCCGTACCTTGCGGATAAAGCGGCCGACCGCAGTTATACGCGGATCGTTCTTCTCCGCCCAGACCGCCTTGCCCCCAATCTCAGCATCGCTGCGCATCGAACGCAGCTTGACAACGCTGTACGGCTGCCCAAACAGCCCGACGCGGATCTGGCGGTAAAAGGCCGGCCCCTTGCTCTCCAGCTTCACCAGCACAGCAAACAAAAGAACGATCGGTGCCGTCAAAATCAAAAGCAGCGTGCTGGCGACAATGTCGAAAAGGCGCTTTGCGATCCCCGAAAGACGACGTCCCGAGGAAAATCCGTCCGAGAAAATCAGCCAGCTCGGATTGACGCTGTCGAGGTCGACGCGGCCGGTTTCGCGCTCGAGAAATGTCGAGATGTCGTTGACGTGGACACCCGTAGTCTTGATCCGCAGCAAATCGTCGAGCGGCAATGCATTGCGCCGTTCTTCAAGCGCAAGCACGACCTCGCTTGCCCCCATCTTAACGACGAAATCGGCCAGATTGAAAATCGCGCTGCGGTTGATCGCCTCGGGTATCGTCCGCTTGTTCTCGTCCATGGCGATGTAGCCGACGACGACGAAGCCGGAGCCGGGCTTTGCCTCGAGATTCTTGATCCGCTGGGCGCGGCGCCCTGCCCCCAATACCAGCAACCGTCGTTTGAAACTCTCGCCCCCGACCAGGCTGCCAAGTACCGCGCGGCTCGTCGCCAGAAACACAAAGGCAAGCCCCATCGCATACAAGGAATTGGACCTCCACAAGGTCATTCCGGGCAAGGCAAAGGCCATGATCGACTGAAAGATCACGCCGAGCGACACCGCCACCAGCAGCCGCGCAATCGCAAAGCGCAACGATTGAAGCGAGTCCGGGCCATATACCCCCACCGCCATCGCCGCGACATGGACCGATGCAGCAAAGGTCAGCAATGGTCCGAAACGGTTGCCGATATAATCGACGTCCATGCCGATCTGGTGCGCCCGGATCACCCAGGCGGTTTCCGCCGCCGCCACCAGCAGGCAAAAATCGATTATCGCCAGAAACAGGACGGCATACGGGATATAATGTTTGAAAAGCCTGATCATTTTACGCCACCACCGCTATGTCGGGTTTTTTAACGATCAAAGGTAAAGTGTCGCTTAATTTTACACTATTCCCGCAAACTACTCAAACAGCGTAGTTTTTTTCCAATTTGACCGTCGCGGCGACTTCGGCGATAGGCGATGGGCAACAAAGGATCCGCAGTGCACATTATCCCAGTCATACTTTCGGGCGGCGGCGGCACGCGCCTGTGGCCGATGTCGACCCCGGAAACACCCAAGCAGTTTCTCGCGCTAACCGGCGCAGAAACGATGTTTCAGCTAACGGTGCGCAGGGTCGCCGACCGTAGCCGCTTCGGCGCGCCGATTGTCGTCGCCAACGCCGCGCATGCCCAACTGGTCGAAGCGCAGCTTGCGGCGATCGGCATCACCGACGCCGTCCTGTTGCTCGAACCCTGCGCGCGCAACACCGCGCCAGCCATCGCGCTTGCCGCGCTGGCGCTCGCCGACCCTGCATCGCCGATGCTGGTGATGCCGAGCGACCATGTCATCGCCGATACCGAGGCCTTTGACGCAGCGACAAGCGCGTTGCTGCCACTCGTCCAAAATGGCTGGCTTGCGACTTACGGTATCAGCCCGACCGGCCCTGAAACAGGTTACGGTTATATCCAGATGGATGCCGAACAGGCCACCGGCGTCCACGCCGTTGCCCGCTTCATCGAAAAGCCTGACGCCGCCCGCGCCGCCGCGATGATCGCCAGCAGAGATCATGTATGGAACGGCGGCATCTTCCTGTTTCGGGGCGATGTCTATCTGGATGTTTTGGCCGTGCACGCTCCCGAAATGCTGGCGGCGGCGCAGGCCGCGATGGACAGGGCAACGCGCTCTGGCCTCCAAATTCACCCCGACGCCGCCGCCTTCGCCGCTTGCCCTTCTGACAGTATCGATTACGCCGTGATGGAAAAGGCGGCCAAAGAAACCGGAGGGCGCGTCGCCGTCGCCCCTGTCAGCATGGGCTGGTCCGATGTCGGCAGCTGGGATTCGCTGCATGAAATCGGTGCCAAAGATGACGACAACAATGTTTTTTCGGGCCGGGTACGCAGCATCAACAGCTCGGATAATCTGGTGTTTACCGACGGCGCCCGGATATCGCTGCACGGCATCGACAATCTGATCGTTGTCGCAAGTGGCAACGAAATCATGATCCTGCCAAAAGGCTCGTCGCAAAACGTACGCGATCTGGCGAAAGGCTGAAAAGCCAGCCGTAACTTGCGAAAAGGGCGTGGGATAGTCGTTCTCCCGTTGCTTCTGGCGCGCGCTGACCACGGCGTAATTCGGCGCGCTGGCAGCCTCACCCCCTACAGCCTTATTACCATAAAGACGATTTCAATGCTTGTTTTTGCGAACGACTCTCATTAGCTGCTCGAAAGAGGAGTTAAGAATGATTCGCAAATTGTCTGTGATGCCCTTTTTATTGGCATCTACATTATTATCGACCCCAGCTTATGCCGACGAAGCAGCCGCCCTTGAGGGTAACGAAATCGTCGTAACAGCGACGCGGTCGGGCACGGTCGTCGAAGAACTGCCGATATCGGTGTCGATCGTCGATGCCGAACAGATCGAAAGCCAGCTTCGGCAGAACCGGAACATTCTTTCCGGTCTTGAATTTCTTGTGCCAGGCCTGAGCGCGCAGGACAGCGAAACGCGTGGAAGTTGCAACAGCGCCATCCGCGGCCGCGCCGCTTCGTTTCAGATAAACGGTGTTCCGGTAAACGAGGATTTGCGCCCGGGGTCTTGCACCGGACCCTTTGCCGTTTCGCCCTTTGCCATCGACCGCGTAGAGGTCGTCCGTGGTGGCACCGCGCTGTATGGCGCGGGTGCGCCGGGCGGAATTATCAACCTGATAACCCGCCGCGCTTCCGGTGAAGCGCTGGAAATCGATGTGACCGCGCAGACAAGCTTCAACACCGACCGGTCGAGCGATACCTTTACGACAGACCTTTATGCAGGCGTCGGACAGCAGGTCGGCAATTTCGATTATTATGTTGGTGCCGGCTACACCGATGGCGGACGCGTGCGCAGCGGCAGCGGCCTTCCGGTTTATTCAGGCGCTTACGAATCGCTCGATCTGATTACCTCGCTCGGCGTGGAATTAGGGAACGGACAGCGGCTGCGTTTTACCGGCACCTATCATGACGAGGATGTCGGTCCTCAATTCTACCCCGATGGCACCGTTGATCCCGCGACCGGCCTTGCCAATTTTGTGGAGGTTGCGCCGCACCCTCAGGTGGATCAGGGCCACGACCGCAATATCACGCTCGCCTTGAGCTACAGCCATCCGGATCTGTTGGCGCACCAGGTCGATTTGAGTGTCTTCTTTCAGGATCAGTCGATCAAGCAACGGGACAATTTTTTCACTGCATCAGATGGCGACGACTTCTTCGCGTCCAACCGGGTCAATGGTCGTCTGGGCGTCCGGTCGGCATTTGTCCGCAGCTATGCCATCGGTCAGGCGAAGGTGAAGACAAGCTACGGTTTCGATTTCACCCGCAATCATTTCCGTCGATTCATTGTGGACGCCGCCAATGACGAGGCAGTCACCGGCTATGTAACACCGGCCATCTATCTCAATACCTATGCGGCGTTCGGTCAGGCCGAAATCGGTATCGGCAATCTCACCATCACCGGCGGTTTGCGCCATGAATGGTATCGCGGCGCGATACGCGAACTGGGCTACGATCCCTCCCTGTCCAACGCAGCGACCCCCGGCGCGTTCGGCAAATCCAGCCTCTCGCTCTGGAATATTGGCGCAGTCTATGCGCTGACCGACTCGATCCAGTTTTATGGCAGCTTCAGTCAAGGCGCTGAACTGACCGAGATCGGCCGCGCGGCGCGCGGGGCAACCGACCCCGGCGCAATCTCCCCCGAACCGGCGCCTTCCGACCAATATGAGCTTGGCCTTCGCGGCAAGGCCGGACCAGTCGATTTCGGTCTCGCCATTTATCATTCGCGTTCGCAATCTTCGTCGCAGATACAGCCCGATCCGAGCTGTGCCGGTCAGTCTTTCTGCCCGCTGATTCCCTACCGCGTACCCGAACGGTTCAAGGGCTTTGAAGCCAATGCCAGCTGGAAGGCCACCGACGCGCTGACGCTATCCAGCGTATTCACGCTGCAACGCGGCCGGATTTTCGACGAGGATCTTGGTCGCTATGTCGCCTACGGCACCGACGTCGCTGTCCCGGTCCGGCTGGCTGGGCGTGCCGAGTGGAAACCGGTCGCGCCCGTTTCGGTCGCGTTGCAGGCGACATATTATGGCGCTTCGTCCTATTTCTCGCCCGCCGAAGAAAGCGTCGGCTTTGTCGATACCGACGCGGTGACGCTCGTCAGCGCCAGTGTCGCCTATGACCTCGGCCCCGTCGAAATATACGCATCCGCGGACAATCTGTTCGACAAACGCTATGTCAGCGTTTCAAATCAGGTCCAGGGCGCTGGCGGCTTCAGCTATGGAGAGGCACCGGGACGGCGCGTGACAATCGGTATTTCCGGCCGGTTCTGACGCGATATGGCAACCGCGCGCTAGGATTTGGGAGCGATGACGGCAATATCGCTGCGCCGTAAGCCCGTGCCTCTGGCGTTCTGGCTCCATTCGATATTCGGGCTGAAGCTCAGCCTGTTTCTCGGCTTCGTTTGCCTGACGGGAACCATTGCCACGGTCTCGCACGAAATCGAATGGCTGTACAAGCCGGAATTGCGGGCGACTGCGGTCAACGGCGAACCCCGATGGGGCCGGATGTGGGATGCGGCGCAGACGGCCTATCCGCAGGCGGAATTGGGCGGCATCGGCTCGTTCGACCGCAATGACGCAGCCTATTTTGTGAAGTCCGTTTCCGCGACGGACGCATCGGGCCAGGAATTTAACATCTATGTCGATCCCGGAACTTCGCGCGTTACCGGCCATGAATATGGCCGCAGTTTTCAGGATTTCATGCGCGCACTTCATTATTACCTGTTCGCCCCCGGAACGATCCCGATGTATCTCGTCACCTCGCTCGGCTTTGTTCTCATCCTGTCGCTCGTGACCGGACTCATCGCCTACAAGAAGTTCTGGCGCGGCTTTTTCCGGATGCCGCGATGGCATCGCGATCCACGGACATGGTTTGGCGACCTGCATCGCCTGATCGGACTTTGGTCGCTCTGGTTTGTCGCGATTATCGGCCTGACCTCGATCTGGTATTTTGTCGAACATGCCGGGCTGGAATTGCAAACACCCGAACCCGAAATCGCCGCGCCGATATCGAACGCGCGTGTAGATGGCGACCGGATCGACGCGTGGGTCGCACTGGCAAAAACGCGAATGCCGGAATTGGCGATAACCGCAATTTATCTGCCATATGAGCCTGAAAATCCTGTGATAGTCCAGGGTCAGTGGCGGGCATGGTTGGTGCGGGAGCGCACCAATGCGGTGTTTATCGATCCGGGCACTAACCGGATTATCGGCAAACGGACCGCGCATGAGATGGGAGTGGGAGAGCGCATCGTACACACGGCAGATCCCCTCCACTTCGGCACTTTTGGCGGACTGGCGACCAAGCTGCTGTGGGTGGTGTTCGGCTTGTTACTGACGGCCATGGCGGGCAGCGGAGCCTATATTTATGCAAAGCGGACCAAAGTCGCCGTGACATCAGGGCTAACCAGCGGAAGCCTGGATTATCTGGGCAAGTGGAAATGGCCGAGCATCTTTGCGATAACGCTCGTTCCGGCAATAAGCTTTTTGTTCTGGTAGCCTGCCTTCAATCCCTGTCAAAAGCAAAAGGCGACATCCCCCGTTCGCGCTCGTTGAACACCAGCACGCGGCCCGCCGGGGGTGCGCTGCGTTGCGGGCATTCGGGGCGGGTGCAGGCGGCGCAGCCGAGGCCGATGGGGGTTGCCGCTCCGGTAAAAAGGTCGATGCCGCGCGCGGCCGCCAGCGGCGCGGCGAGTTTGGCGTCGAGACCGAGGCAGATGGCGAACTCCGCCTGAACTCCCCCGCTGACCGCCAGTTGCGGATTGACGGTTCGTGACAGCGTGAACCAGCGTGTAGCATCTTCTAATTCGACCAGATGCGGGATCAATGTTCCGGGGCGGGCGAAGACATGATGCACCTGCCATAACGGACAGCGGCCCTGGGTCTCCACCAGAGCCGAACCGCTGGCGCCGGCATAACGCTTGCTCGACTGTCCGGCACGATCGATACGAAGCATGAAGAATGGCAGGCCGCGTTGGCCGACCCGCTGCAATGTCGTCAGGCGATGCGCGACCTGTTCGAACCCAGCGCCAAAGCGGCGTTGCAGCAGGACGATGTCATATCCCGTCGCCTCGCACGCGCGCAGAAACCGCGCATAAGGCATCATCGCCGCTGCCGCGAAATAGCTGGTGAGATGACGGCGATACAACCGCTCGCCAGCGCGCTCGACGAAACCGCCGCCCGCCACGAGCGCCTCGATTTCCGCCTTGGCCTCGAGCGTTGCGAGCTGATACGCGGCGGCGAAGGTGCGGCTGGCGGGGTCGAGCAGTTCGGATAATTGCAGCTGGCGGGCGTGCAGGTCGAGCCGGCGCAGCTGGCCGGGCATGACGTCGAACGGCAGTATGCGGATGCTGAGCTGATGTTTGACGCGCAGCCGCTCGGTGATCGCCGCGTACAGGTCGGCATTGCTGAGGCGAAGATCGTCGGCGAGCGCCTCTGCGGCGGCATCGAGGTCGGCGAAATGATTGCGCCAGCGTTCGATTTCGCGGCGCGCCGAGGCAATGGCTTCGGACTCGATGCCGATATTTGTCGCGCCGGTGCTGCCGCCTGCCACGCGGTCGAACGCGCGAACAAAGGCTTCGGCGGCATCGGGGCTGGCGGCGACCCAGTCCTCGACCTGCGCCCTGTCCAGTTTCAGGTCCGCGAACATCGGGTCGGCAAGGCGGCGGCGGATCGCCTCGACCCCGCCCCCCGGTGCCACCCCGTTCAGGGTGCGCGGGTCGAAATCGTAACGCTCGGCGAGCTTGAGCAACAACGCCGCAGTCAACGGCCGCTGGTTCCGCTCGATCAGGTTGAGATAAGACGGCGAAACGCCGAGCGTCCCCGCCATAACGACCTGGGTCTGCCCGTTAGCCCGCCTGATCCGCCGAACCGCATGCCCTGCAAAAAGCTTCTGTTCCATATATCGGCATTGTCATAATATTTACAACATGACAAGATATTTGGCTATTTACGCCGCCTAAACACAAAAAATATTACAATATCGATTCGACACCACGCGCAAACTTCGACAAGTTCCGGTCCATTCCAACCGTCAGATTTGCAGGAACTTGTAAATGTCTTACCAAAACCAGATCGCCGAAATCGGCAAGCTCATCGCGACGCAAAACGGCACATGGGACTCGATCAGTCCCGAATCCGTGGCCCGGATGCAGATGCAGAATCGTTTCCAGACTGGTCTCGACATTGCGCGCTATACCGCCGACATCATGCGCCGCGACATGGCCGCTTATGACGCCGACCCGTCGAATTACACGCAATCATTGGGGTGCTGGCACGGCTTCATCGCGCAGCAAAAGATGATCGCGGTCAAAAAGCATTTCGGCACCACCAAGAGCCGGTATTTGTATCTCTCCGGCTGGATGATCGCCGCCCTCCGCAGCGAATTTGGCCCTCTGCCGGACCAGTCGATGCACGAAAAGACCAGCGTCCCTGCGTTGATCAAGGAACTCTATACTTTCCTGCGCCAGGCCGATGCTCGCGAACTTAACCTGCTGTTCCGCGACCTCGACAAAGCCCGCGACGCGGACAATGCCGCTCTCGAAACCGAGTTACTCAGCAAAATCGAGAATTATGAAACGCATGTCGTGCCAATCATCGCCGACATCGACGCAGGCTTCGGCAACGCCGAGGCTACCTATCTGCTGGCAAAAAAGATGATCGAAGCCGGTGCCTGCGCGCTGCAAATTGAAAACCAGGTGTCGGATGAAAAGCAGTGCGGACATCAGGACGGCAAGGTCACCGTACCGCATGAAGATTTCCTGCAGAAAATCCGCGCCTGCCGTTATGCATTTCTTGAGCTCGGCGTGCCGAACGGCATCATCGTCGCGCGCACTGACTCGCTTGGCGCTGGACTGACTAAGCAAATCGCGGTTTCGAAAGAATCCGGCGACTTGGGCGACCAATATAACAGCTTCCTGGATTGCGAAGAAATCGATCCGGCCACCGCGCAAAATGGGGATGTGATCCTGAATCGCAACGGCAAGCTGCTCCGTCCAAAGCGTTTACCGTCCAACCTGTTCCAGTTCCGCGCGGGAACGGGCGAGGACCGTTGTGTGCTCGATTGCATCACCAGCCTGCAAAACGGGGCCGACCTTATCTGGATTGAAACGGAGAAGCCGCATATCGAACAGATTGCAGGCATGGTCGACCGCATCCGCGAAGTCGTGCCCGATGCCAAACTTGCTTACAACAATTCGCCGAGCTTCAACTGGACGCTTAATTTCCGTCAGCAGGTATTCGATGCATGGGCGGCCGAGGGCCAGGATGTATCGGCTTATGATCGCGCAAACCTGATGAGCGCGTCATATGACGAGACAGACCTTGGCATCGAAGCCGACAAGCGCATCCAGAACTTCCAGCGCGATTCAGCAAAGCGCGCCGGGATATTCCACCACCTCATCACCCTGCCGACCTATCACACTGCTGCGCTCAGCACCGATAATCTTGCGAAGGATTATTTCGGCGAAATGGGTATGCTCGGTTATGTTGCGGGTGTGCAGCGCAAAGAAATCCGTCAGGGCATCGCCTGCGTCAAGCACCAGAACATGTCGGGCTCCGACATTGGCGATGACCATAAAGAATATTTCGCTGGTGAAGCAGCGCTCAAGGCCGGCGGCAAGGACAACACCATGAACCAGTTTGCCAACGCAGCCTGAATTTCAACAGTTTTCCTGGGGAGGAAAACACCTGTCCGTCGGCAGCAATGTCGGCGGACTTTTCTGTCGAGACAGCTACCATCGCTAATATATTATTAATGACGCTTTGCTAGAGCGACGATTAACACAACGCCGGGTCGCGACATGGATAACATTCAAAAAGCATTGATAGCTGTGCTGAGCGTCGCCGGAATGATTGCATTGCTGGTGCCGTCCACCGACCCGGTTCAGCCCGTTGCCCTCGCGTCTGGCGAAAGCTTGCAACCGCCGACCACTGAGACCAACAGTCAGGGCGCTGTGCCAGGCCAGCCTAATAACGCACCGTCACAATCGGACATCCTGCCGAATCCAAGTTTAGAGATGGGCAAACCGTCCATCGACGGCAATCCGATCCAGCCCGACTTTGGCATGCCCTATGGCGGCGGCGCGGTGCCGGCTGGATCGATACCCCAGAATATCATCGACAGCCCTAGCGATGGCGTGAGCGATGCACCTATCATCTCCGAAAGCGGCGCTTCAGGCACGCCGACTGATCCGCCGCCCGTTATTTCCAATTGAGCCGTTCATCGGACATTGCGCGGCCTTCCATTCAAAGAACTACGGCTTCATAAGATCCATTGCCGCAATGGTCATAGCCTCCGTAGCGGTAGATATCACTTTTTCTGCATCTGGCGCCCAAAACGGCGAATGTAAGGATGGCAAACCTTTGCCCGATTTCTTGGCGGCGTCGAATTGCGCCTGCGGGACACCGCCGACCCAGAAAATCAGGCTTTCGACATTGGCCTTATCGGCCCGGTAGAATTCGCTAAAATCCTCGCCGCCCATCACAGGAGGCGTTGCAATCACCTGGCTCTCACCGAACCTGTTTTTAAACAAGGTCGCCATGCGTGCCGTAAGCTCCGGGGTGTTGTACGTTGCCGGAGTAAATTCATTTTCGGCAACGCTGACTTCCGGCATTTTGTCATCAGGCATCCCCGCAGCCATCGCCTCGGCCTTGGCAATGCGGCGGATGCCATCGAGCAGTAATTTGCGCGTTTCGTCGGAATAGCTCCGGACAGTCAGAAGCATCGTGACTTCGTCCGAAATGATATTGTGTTTTGCACCACCGTGAATGCTACCGACCGTAACCACTGCCGCATCCTGTGGATCGACTTCGCGGCTGACCAATGTCTGAAGCGTTCCAACGATGCGGCTGGCGACCACAATCGGATCCTTGGTTGTTTGCGGATAGGCTCCGTGGCCACCGACGCCTTTTACCTTGATATCGACGCTGTCGACATTGGCGAGCGCGAAGCCCGACGAATATCCGATGGCACCAGCCGGGAACTGGGCAGCATCATGAAAGCCAACGACATATTTTGGTTTGGGAAAGCGGGTGTAAAGCCCGTCCGCAAGCATTGCTCTCGCGCCCGAACCGATCTCCTCGGCCGGCTGCAATATCATGACGAGCGTGCCCGACCATTTATCCTTGTTCGCCACCAACTGGCGCGCCGTGCCGACCCAAGCGGTCATATGCGTATCGTGTCCGCAAGCGTGCATCACGCCTGTCTCAAGCCCTGATTTGCTGACGCCGCGCACTTTGGATGCAAACGGCAATCCGGTTTGTTCGATAACGGGCAACGCATCCATGTCGGCGCGCAACATCACAACCGGACCCGGTCCATTCTTGAGCACGGCGACAACGCCGGTTTGCCCAACCTTTTCGGTGACATCGAAGCCAAGGCGCCTCGCCTCGGCCGCGAGCTTTGCTGAGGTGCGAAATTCCTGAAAACTCAATTCAGGATTGGCGTGCAGATCGCGATACAGTTCCATCAGCGACGGCATGTCGAGTTCGACCGCCTTGGTGATGTCTTGCGCTTGCGCTGGCACGGCTATCGACACAGCCAGCGCCGCCAGCCCAAGATACGTCTTCATCAAATCAAGCTCCCCAGCAATTTGCGGGTAAGCTAACGCACGCTTATTGCGCCGTCCATCCCCCATCGACCGAAAGATTGGCCCCGGTGATATTGGAGGCTTCTTCGCGGCACAGGAATAAAGCGGTTGCCGCAACCTGTTCGATGGTAACGAACTCCCGGGTTGGCTGACCCGCCAGCAACACGTCGTTCATGACCTGCTCGCGCGTCATCCCGCGCGCTGCCATCGTATCGGGGATCTGCGCTTCCACCAATGGCGTCCACACATATCCAGGCGAGATGCAGTTGGCGGTCACACCTGAAGTCGCCAGTTCGAGCGCAACTGTTTTGGTAAAGCCCGCCAAACCATGTTTGGCCGTTACATATGCCGATTTGAAGGGAGATGCGACCAGACTGTGCGCCGATGCGGTCTGGATGATGCGGC
Source organism: Sphingomonas paucimobilis (assembly GCA_943369235.1). Lineage (GTDB taxonomy): Bacteria > Pseudomonadota > Alphaproteobacteria > Sphingomonadales > Sphingomonadaceae > Sphingorhabdus_B > Sphingorhabdus_B paucimobilis_A. The sequence goes on along the minus strand of CALRMO020000028.1, from coordinate 939 downwards.
CCCATTTTGCCGCCTTCATATGCGGTATGGCGAGGCGGGTGGTGTGGAATGCCGCATTGAGATTAAGTGCGATGATCAGATCCCATTTATCGAGAGGAAATTCCTCCACGGGCGCAACATGCTGGATGCCGGCATTGTTGACCAATATGTCCACGCCGCCAAAGCTGTGGGCGGCATCGGCCATCATTGCCTCGATCTGGTCTACCTTGGTCAGGTCATGCGCCGAATATAATGCCCCGGCACCGCTTGTGCGTTCCAGCGCTGCCCGCTCTTTTTCGATGGCGTCGGCCTCGCCGAATCCGTTGATCACGAGATTGGCCCCTTCTGCGGCAAAGGCCTTGGCATAGCCAAGCCCGATACCAGAGGTGGAGCCCGTCACAAGCGCGGTTTTTCCTTTAAGAAACATCGGATTTCCTTTTGCTATGGATGAGGTTCGGGCAGCGGCGCGAGATCGAATGCAGCGACGCGCCCTTCGAGGATATTCTGCGCCAGCAATTGCCCTTTTTTGATAGACATATCGACGGCTTCCCTTCCCTGCTTCCAATGTTCTTCCATCGTTCGCCGCGAAAACTCGAAATCGCGTGCCCCACCTTCCCAGGCGTGCGTTCGGTAAATGAGATGAACGACACTCAACGCCCGCGCGCCCGCAATTTTCGTCAGCGCTTTCACATCCGGATCGTCTGCCATATCCGGCGGCAACTTGGCGAGGACGCGGGCAATCGCGCGATGTTCTTTTTGGCGGGCGAGCAACATGTCGGTCACCTGCCGCGTCCGGCTGGAATAGCGAATATCCTTTTCGCGGCTCCAGACATCCGTCAAACTGCGCGGCAAGTCGCCTTTTGCCGGGAACAGGTCAATCTGGAACACCAGCATGTCGTCACGTTGATGCTCGATTATGTGGGACAATGGCGTGTTCGAGACGAGACCTCCATCCCAATA